>DBEYYM010000107.1:0-11268 GCA_048184675.1 Evtepia sp.
ATTATTTTTATGATTCCGGGAACCCCAAAGGACCTTCTGTGCTATTTCGCTGGGCTTACAGATATCAAGTTTCCTGTGTTTTTGCTGGTGTGCTCTTTGGGGCGCATCCCCTCCGTCATTACCTCCACCATCGGTGGAGACGCCCTGGGGTCCAAAAGCTATTGGTTTGCAGGTGTCGTTTTTGGGGTTACACTTTTGATCAGCGCCATCGGTCTGCTGTGCTACCAGCAGATTTGTAAGCGCCATAATCAGAGTAAGGAGCCCGACGAAGAGCAGAAATAAGGCCCTGTTCCCCTTGTGATGTGATTGTGATACCGTCCCCTGATGCAGCCTGTTTGTAGGTCTGTGTCAGGGGATATTTTTGCAATCTTTGTTTCAGGTCTGGCCATAGAAGGCGGTTTTATGGTATAATTTAATAAATCTGCCCGTTGCGCAGGAAATGTGTTTTGCGCAGGAGCGAAAAAGAATTTACAGAGCATTGCTGGAGGTCCTTATGGATCATACGTTAGAAAAAATTCTGGCCCGGGTGCAAAAACCTGGCCGTTATGTGGGTGGCGAGTATAACGCCGTTGAGAAAAACAAAGCGGAGGTGGACTGCCGATTTGCCTTTTGCTTCCCAGACACCTATGAGATCGGTATGTCAAACTTTGGCCTGCGGATCCTCTATGGATTGATGAACGAGATGGAGGGGGTCTGGTGTGAACGAGTTTTTGCCCCCTGGGGAGACATGGAAGAGGAAATGCGGAAGGAAGGCCTTCCTCTCTACGCCCTGGAGAGCGGGGACCCGGTGGCTGAGTTTGATATCATCGGCTTTTCCCTGGGCTATGAAATGGCATATACCAACGTGCTGAACATGCTGGACCTGGCAGGGATTCCCTTGCGCGCCAAGGACCGCCCGAACCTCACCCCACTGGTGGTGGCTGGGGGCACCAGTATGTATAACCCGGAACCCTTGGCCCCCTTTGTGGATATTGTTTCCCTGGGCGAGGGAGAGGATGTAACCGTAGAGATGATCCAGCTCTACCGAAAGGCCAAGAGAGAGGGGTGGTCGAAACCCCAGCTGCTGCGGGAAGCTGCCAAAATTCCTGGTCTTTATATCCCCTCCTTGTATGAGGTCACCTATCAGGAGGACGGCCGGATTGCCGCCATCACGCCCCAAGAGGGGGCCCCAGAGAAGGTGACCAAACGGATCGTGGCCGATATGGATCAGTCCTACTATCCGGTCAAAACCATTGTTCCCTCCACAGAAGTTACTCAGGACCGAATCACTTTGGAACTGTTCCGTGGCTGCATCCGTGGCTGCCGGTTCTGCCAGGCGGGATTTGTCTATCGCCCAGTGCGCAACCGAAGCCATGATCTGCTGGTGGAGAAAGGCATTGAGGCCTGCCAGAATTCTGGCTATCAAGATATGACCCTTATGAGCCTTTCCTCCAGCGATTATCCCGACCTGCTGCCCCTGTGCGACGGACTGCTGGCGTGGTGCGAGCCCCACAAGGTCAATTTGGCCCTCCCCTCTCTGCGGGCGGATAATTTCTCCATGAACCTGATGGAGAAGCTTCAGCGGGGCGGACGAAAAAGCGGCCTGACCTTTGCCCCTGAGGCTGGCTCGCAGCGGCTGCGGGACGCCATCAACAAAAATGTCACAGAAGAAGACCTTCTCAACTCCTGCCGCACTGCCTTTGAAGGGGGATGGAGCAGCGTAAAGCTCTATTTCATGCTGGGCCTGCCCACGGAGACGGACGAGGACGTGCTGGGAATTGCAGACCTGGCCACCAAGGTCTATCACGTCTGGCGGAACCATACGACCAACCGGTCCCGCGGGGTTCGGATCACCGTGTCTACGTCTTGCTTTGTGCCCAAGTCCCACACGCCGTTCCAGTGGGAGGCACAGAACACCATGGAGGAGTATCTGCGAAAGGTCACCCTTCTTCGGGAACATATGCGGAACAAATCCATCACCTATAACTGGCACGACCCGGAAACCAGCTTCCTAGAAGCCACCCTCTCCCGGGGAGACCGCCGGATGGCGGATGTAATTGAGGAGGCGTGGAGGCACGGAGCCAAGTTTGATTCCTGGAGCGAGTATTTCAGCCTCCAGACCTGGCTGAATGCTTTCCAGGCCTGTGGCCTCTCCCCTGCCTTCTATGCGCACCGTGAGCGGGAGCGGGATGAAATCCTTCCCTGGAAAATCATTTCCGACGGCGTGAAGGAGAGCTACCTCTGGAAGGAGCGGGAGACCGCTTATCAAGGTGTGATTACCCCAGACTGCCGCGTCAAATGTTCCGGCTGCGGGGCCAACAAGCTATGTGAGGGAGGGGTTTGCCATGTCTGATCAGAGAATTCTGTTTGCCAAATCTGGCACGGCGAAGTACATTTCTCACCTGGATCTGATGCACACCATGGAGCGGGCCTTTCTCCGGGCGGGGATCACCATCCGGCACACAGCGGGGTTTCATCCCCACCCCTATGTGTCCATTCCCCTGCCGCTCCCTCTGGGCTTTTCCAGCCAGTGTGAGATTATGGAGTTTGGTCTGGTCTCCGGCAGCACCGTGGAGAGTCTGCCAGAGCAGATGAACCGGGTGCTTCCCGCCGGCATTGAGATTTTGGACTGCTATGAGGAGGGGCTCCCCTTCCGCAAGCTGGCCTTTGTCCGATATGAAATCACCCTGGAATTTGACGGCGACCTGGCCCAGAGGGCAGAGTCGGCCTTCCGGGCCTTGGTGGGGCGGGAGAGCTTTGTGGTGAAAAAGCGGAGTAAGAAGGCCAAAAGTGGGTTTACCGAGGTGGATATTATTCCTTTGCTGGAAGCGGTGGAGGGGGTACAGGCCCAGGGGGATACCCTGCGGCTTACCCTTCTGCTGAAAGCGCAAAACCCCGGGCTGAACCCTGACGTGCTTCTGCAGGGCTTTCGGGAAGAGCACCCGGAATTTCCCATTGTCTATTCGTCCTGTCACCGCCGGGAGATTTTGGACGAAGCAAAGAAACCATATCGCTGAAAAAGCAAAGCTTGCTGTAACATGCCCTCTGGCTTGTGGTGGGGCACCTGTAAAACAGGAAACAAGAGAACCTATCACAATAAAACCGCTGCGATACGAGGGCCAAAGGGGCCTGGTTAGGAAATCTTTTATTGCAAAGCACCAAGTGATATGCTATGTTTGTATTAAATAGAAGAAACGGAGGAACGGACTGTGAAAACACGGAAAAAGCGCTTTTTTAGCGTATTGCTGGCCTTGTGCCTGATCCTGTCGCTGATGCCGGCGCCGGTGGCCCTTGCGGCATCCCCCAATACCAGCAATCTGAGCAATTCCTATAAATCCGGCCCATATTACCAAAATCTCATGAAGGTGCAGCTTACCGGCAACCAGATCACGGATCTCATTGCCGTGGCCGCCTCTCAGCTGGGCTATCACGAGAGCAACAGCACAAATGATCTCAGCGGGACCGGAACGGGCACTGGCAACTGCACAGAGTACGGAAGATTCAACGGAAGCAATGGCTATGCCTGGTGTGCCAGCTTTGTCAGCTGGTGCTTCCGAAAAGCCAACATTCCCACCTCCATCATGCCCACCAGTTCCGGTGTGGGTAAGCTGCGCCTGAGCGTATACAATAACGGCGCCACCTGGCACAGCGTGAACTCCGGCTATTACCCCAAGACCGGCGACCTGGTCCTCTATGAGAGCATGGGAGGAGGATACTCCTATTATCAGTACGCCAAGCGGGATGCCAACGGGGTGCCCAGTAGCTCCAGTCATGTGGGCATTGTGGTCTCTGACTTCAACCCCTCCACCCAGACTTATTGCGTCATCGACGGCAATGGCACCGAGGGCTCTGTCAAGTATCTGACCAATCAGAAGCTCTACATGGGGGGCTACACCAAGGACGGCAGCACCATAAACCGGATCCAGGGCTTTGTCACCCCTGCCTACACCACCGGCAGCGGTGCCAGTTATAATGGCAGCACGGTGGATACCTCCCTGACTGTCACCCTGACTGTCCCTACAGATCCTACCTACCTGGCCAAGCAGTCTGTCTCCAACACGAACGCCACGGTGGTGTGCCGGGTGTCTAAGCCGGTCGGCTCCTCCATCACCACATCGGGCCTGATCCTCTCTGCTGCAGATGGGACGGTTATCAAAGACTATTCCGAGAAGGTCACCAATGTGGGCGCCTCCACCACGGTTTTCCATTCCTGGTATGATATCAACAAGGAACTGGGGGTTACCCTCTCCCCCGGCACCACCTACCGCTATCGCTTCTATGCAGTAGTCAATGGGAAGACCTTCTACGGAAATACGTACTCCTTCCAGACCACCGGTTCGGCCCCCACTTACACCCTGAACTTTGACCCGGCGGGCGGTACTGTCAGCCCCACCTCCAAGAACGTCGTGGGAAATGCAACGGCGGGGGATCTGCCCATCCCCACCCGAAGCGGCTATGAGTTCCTGGGCTGGTACACCTCTAATGGCAGCATCTACTCTGCCAATACGATTGTGACAGGAAACCTCTCCCTTACCGCCCGGTGGAGCCAGGAGGAAGACCTGGAGGAGGACACGCCCCCAGAAGAGCTTATAAGACTGATCTACACCGATCCCCTCAACAGCAGGGATCAGGTGGAGCTTACCAAGAATGAGCCTAAGCTCCACATCAAGATAGAAAAACCGGCAGGGGCTGTGGTCAGCTACTTCCAGGTGGCTTACTTCGACGCTAACGGGACCTTGTTAGGCAACACCCGCCACGACTTCAGCAGCGACGCTGTTCTAGCGGCCAAGAGTGAGACCACCTTTACGGTCGATGTGAGCCAGACCTTCCCTGATTTCAGTAGCCTGAAAGTAGGGGATGTCCGCAACTATGAATGTGAAGCTCTCGTTGGGGATCTGATCTACATCCTTCCCGTGCAGGAGTTTGTTATTGTCAATGGCACAGCGCCAGAGAGTGAATATACGGTCTCTTTCTACGACCTGGACAACATGATGAACTATGGCGAGATCACCCAGACCAACGGCCAGAAATTCATCCTTCCGCCGGAGCCCTCCAAGACTGGCTATCAGTTCTCTGGTTGGAAGCTGAACGGCTCCATCATCACTTCCTCCACCATAGTTAACCTGAGCAAGAACGCATTGGCCCAAGCCGTCTGGACCAAGGTGGAGAGCCAGCCTGCCCCCTCCAACGCCTTTGTCGATGTGCAAAAGGGCATCTGGTATGAAGCGGCGGTGACCTGGGCTGTGGACCAGGGAATTACCACCGGCACCAGCACGACCACCTTCAGCCCCGAGGAGTCCTGCACGCGCGCTCAGGCTGTCACCTTCCTGTGGCGAGCAGCTGGTTCTCCTGATGTAGGCAGCAGCAACCCGTTCTCGGATGTCTCCCGCTCTGACTATTATTATAAGGCGGTGCTTTGGGCCGTACAAAAGGGAATTACATCCGGTACGAGTGCAACTACCTTCGGTCCTGATGAGAACTGCCAGCGCAGCCAGATCGTCACATTCCTATACCGTTATGCAGGTGAACCGTCTGTGAGTGGCAGCAACTCCTTTGTGGATGTGGATAGCAGTGCCTATTATATCAACGCTGTCCGGTGGGCCGTGGCGAATGGTGTGACCAATGGGACGAGTGCAACCACCTTCGGCCCAGAGGAGAATTGCACCAGAGCACAGATTATGACGCTGCTTTATCGTCATTTGGCCGACTGACCTCTTATCAAACAGCACCCCGCAGTGGCTTCTGCCCTGCGGGGTGTTCCCTTGCTTGGCTGCTGAGGCGTGGGCGAACCATGACCGGGGCGGAGCAGGTTAAGTATATCGGCCACGGCGGACTAACCGCCTGCGCCGTGCATGAGACGAACAAGGAGGTGGGGCGTGCCCCCTAAGGACACGCTCCACCTCCTTGCAATCAAAAGGGTTTAAGCCGATGTGAAAATACTGTCCTATGGCCCCCGACTTACACCAGAGGGCATTCTTGGATTACATCTCCAAGCGGACAACGCCTGCTTGCTCCTTCAGAAGGGCCATGGAGGAGATATCCCCCCGCATGGCCTGTTCCGACTCTAAGTCCATGCGGACGGCCAGGATATCCGGTCGTCCAGAGGGAAACTCCTTTACATCCCGCACGCTCCAGCCGATTTCGTGGATAAAACGGATGGCATCCCCCAGACCCACATCTCGGCGGACTTCCAGATAGAGGGCAGTGCTGGTGGGAACCTTTAGATATTTGGTGTCCACCACATTGACCAGCAGGAGGATAAAGATCAGGATCACATACATGACCAAGGCGCACTCGTAAAACCCAACGCCCACTGCCAGGCCCATGCAGGCAGTTGCCCAAAGGGTGGCTGCGGTGGTGAGGCCCTTGATCTGGTTGCGGCGGGTGACAATGATGGTGCCCGCCCCCAAAAAGCCAATGCCGCTGATGACCTGAGCACTGAGCCGGGCGGGGTCCCCCACTCCATAGCTGGCGTACATAAACTGGCTGACCAACATGGTGGAGGCTGCCCCGACACACAATAGCATGTGGGTGCGCAACCCAGCTGCCCGCTGGCGGATGCCCCGTTCAAATCCGATGGTTCCCCCAAACGCCATGGCCAGCAGGAGCCGGACACAGAGGGACAGCATATTAAGATCCCGCAGGTTCCCGATAAGATCTAATTGGATCATAGCCCGATTTCCTTTCTGCTGAAACTATATTTCCATTAAAGTTGGTGTAGATGCTATTATATTGCCATGGTTTTGCGGCGATGTCAAACCTTATCATTGCTTTTTGGGTTGGAATAGGATATACTATCCATATTCATCCAATTTGTTAACGTTTTATGGACTGAAAGGAGTACCTCATGTCAGACAGTCAGGCGAAAAAAACGCTGCCCCGTATGCTGATCAGTTTGCTGATCACCCTTGTCATTGGCGCGGTGTGGTTCTATATTTCCCTGCCCGCCATCAACCTGCATAACACCAGTTTTTATAGTTTTGTCTTTATCCTTCTTCTGGTTTACATTCTGGTATTTATGATTGTCCTGGGTGCGGACACAGGCAGACAGGATATCCATTTGAAGGATTACCTCTCCTTTGCAAAAAATCAGTGCAAAGCTGTGGTCCTGGTGGTTATTGCGCTGGCAGCCATTTTTGTGGTGGGCCAAATTATCTCCGCACCCATTCTCCGGGCTGGGTCTTACCATGAGCTTTTGGAGGTTGGCACCGGCAACTTTGCCGAGGACATTAAGCCTGTTTCTTACGATGAAATCCCTATGCTGGATGAAGCCTCGGCCAGTGTGCTGGGCGACCGAAAGCTGGGTGAGCTGTCTGACATGGTCAGCCAGTTCAACGTTTCCCAGGACTATGTCCAGATTAACTATCAGGGCCGTCCCGTTCGTGTGGCCTCTCTGGAGTACGGCGACTTTTTTAAGTGGTTCCTGAACACCAAAAACGGCCTGCCCGCTTACATCACCGTGGACATGGTGACCCAGGAGGCCAATGTGGTTCGTCTCTCTGATCTGGGCATGGATGGTATGCGCTATTCCCCTTCTGAGTATTTTAACCGGGATTTGAATCGATTCCTCCGGTTCCACTACCCCACTTATATGTTTAGCTCTGCCCACTTGGAGATTGATGAAGAGGGCCAGCCTTGGTGGGTCTGTCCTCGTGAGACCCGGACCATCGGCCTTTTTGGCGGCGCGGATATCATCGGTGCAGTCCTCCTGAACGCCAGCACTGGGGAGCATGGCTATTATGGGGTCGACGAGATCCCCACCTGGGTGGACCGGGTCTATACTGCTAGCCTCATTACCCAGCAGTATGATTACTATGGCACCTATATTAACGGCTTTATCAACTCCCTGATTGGCCAGAAAGAGGTGACAGTCACCACAGAAAACTTCAACTATCTGGCCATGAACGACGACGTGTATATGTACACCGGCATCACCTCGGCCAGCAGTGATCAGTCTAACATTGGCTTCCTACTGTCCAACCAGCGGACCAAGGAGACGATGTACTATCCGGCCCCCGGCGCCATCGAGAGCTCGGCGCAGCGGTCGGCAGAGGGCATTGTTCAGGACTTGGGATATACGTCCACCTTCCCCCTGCTGCTGAACATCGGTGGCCAGCCCACCTACTTCATGTCCTTGAAGGACAGCTCTCAGCTGGTGAAAATGTACGCCATGGTCAATGTCTCCCAGTATCAGATCGTGGGCCAGGGCACCACGGTGGCTGCCTGTGAGAGCGACTATATCTCTCAGCTTCAGCAGCGGAATATCCCGGTGGCCAGTGATAGCGCCCAGGATATTATAGAGAAAACCAATGTGGAAGGTACCATAGCAGAGATTCGGACGGCTGTGCTGGGCGGTGACTCCTGGTACTATATCCGGCTGGATGGGTCGGAGACCTTCTACGCCATGGCGGCCTCTGCAGATCGCAATGTGGTTATCCTTAACGTAGGGGATGCCGTGAGCATCCAGGTTGCTCCTGACGATGCTTCGAACGCCATTGTCAATGCCATCTCCATCTCGACAGGCCAGACAGAACCCGATCCTGTGGAGACGCAGCAACCCGCAGATCCGGCGGATCCCAGCGAAGAGGATGCTGGGGCGCCAACAGAAGAATAACCCTTCGTTTCAAAGGGACGCCACGCAAACACTGCGTGGCGTCCCTTTTGGATTTTATTGGGGACGGAAATCCCTTTGGGCAGGTTTTTTGAGTGTCTGATGGAACCCAACGGCCATCACAAACGCGATCAAAGCGGAAGCCACATCGGCCACAGGCTGGGCGCAGAGGACCCCATTCAGCTGCCAAATTGCAGGGAGAAGGAGAATAGCTGGGAGAAAGCAGAGGCCCTGCCGGCAGATGCCCAGAAGGAAGCCTTGCCGTGCGTTTCCAAGGGCGAGAAACAAGGAGGAATAGACGGTGTAAAAGCCAAAGCAGCAAAAGGAAATTCCATTGGCACGCAAAGCGGCTGTTCCGATCTGGATCATTTCCTGATCCCCTTGGGTGAACTGTGCCATCAGCTGGGGAGAAGCCAGAGCCATTCCCAGGCCAAAGAGGACACACGCCAGCGTAGACCAGAGGAGGGAGAGCTGGATTACCTTCCGCAGCCGGCCGTAGTTTCGGGCGCCGTAACTATACCCGGCAATGGGCTGCAGCCCCTTTAAGAACCCAAAGACCATGAGGTTGCCGAGGGACATGATTTTTGTCACCACACCCATAGCGGCCAGCGCAGAGTCGCCATAACTCCCTGCCCTGCTGTTTATCATGGCGATGGACAAGCTGGTCAAAAGCTGAAAGATTAACGTGGGAATACCAATTTTGAGAATCTCCCCGAAGATCTCCCCAGAGAACTGGCAGTCTTTCAGGCGAAACTGGAATATACTCCTTTTTTTGCAGAGGTACCTTAGGTAGAGAAGGGTGGAAATGCCCTGAGAAAGGGCTGTGGCAATGGCTGCACCGGCGATGCCCAACCCCAGCTGATAGATGCATAGAGGGTCCAGCAGAACGTTCCACACAGCACCAGTGATGAGGACCTTCATTGTGGTCTGGGCGGCCCCCTCACTGGAGACAAGGTTATTCATGGTGACATTGAATACGTTGCAAAGGGAGGCGGGCAAATAGATTCTGGTATACGTCAGGGCATAGGGCATGACCAGGCCGCTTGCTCCAAACAGGGACAGCAAGGGGCGAAGGAAGCACATGCACAGGGCAATGACCACAGCGCCCACCAAAAGGCTGCTGTATAAAGCGGTGCTGGCCGCGTGGTTTGCCTGTTTGTGGTCTCCCCTGCCCAGCAACCTGGATAGATAGGAGGCCGCGCCGTTTCCGAAAAGCAGCCCCAGGCCAACAACAATCTGGCTAAGGGGGTAGGCCACGGTGATGGCGCCCACCGGATAGGTGCCTAAGCCGCCTACAAAGTAAGTGTCCGCCAAATGATACAGGGCGTTAATGAGCATGCCCAACATCGTGGGCAGCCCCAGCGTCAAAAGCGCTTTCGCTACCGGGGCTTGCCCCAAGAGGTGAATTCGTTGGTTTGGTTCATTCATGGTATCTTTTCCTTTCTCTTGACAGGGACCCCAAAGTAATATACTATAAATTACAGCACTCGAATGCCATGGTATAATACTATAAATTATAGTAGTTGTCAAGGGAAAGGAGAAACAGATGGCGACCATAGATCTCATCGTGCTTGGAATGGTGAAGCAGCAGCCGCTCAGCGCCTATGATATTCAAAAATTGGTGGAGTATCGGAATATCTCAAGGTGGGTGAAGATCAGCACCCCCTCGATCTATAAAAAAGTGATTCAGCTGGAGGAAAAGGGCTATCTAAAGGGAACCGCCACAAAGGAGGGAAAGATGCCTGAAAAAGTGGTTTATTCCCTCACAGAGACAGGGGAAGCGGCCTTTCAGACGCTGATGGTCCAGATAGCAGCCCAGCCCATTCGGTTTTTCTTAGATTGTAACGCAGTCATTGTCAATCTGGATCACCTCTCTGAGGAGAAGCAGCAGTTCTGTCTGGATAGAATTGGGGAAAATATAAAAACACTGCAGGGATATCTGGAGGAGAACATCCGAGAGAAAGAGAATTTGCCGGAGATCCCGGAAACCGGAAAGGCCGTGCTGCGGCAGCAGCTCATTCTGGCCCAGGCCATGGAGGATTGGTTGACATCCTTGCAAAAGGAAGCCCCTGACTTGTAAGTAAAGGGGGCAGCCTTTGCAGCGCAAACAAAAATACGGGTGCTTTTGCACCCGTATTTTTTAATCGTTGGTAGTCTATGGTTTTAGAAGTTGTTTACGGCCAGGATGATGAGGAAAAAGCCCACCAGAAGAACCGTGGCGAGGAGGGCAAGGATGGTTAAAACCCGATCGGTTTTCTCTTTCAGCAGCCTGTGAAAGAGCAGAAAGAGCAGGATGCCAAGGATGCCGCCAGCGGTGTTGGTGATCAAATCTGTGATATCGGAAGCGCCAATGGCAAAGAGAAACTGGGCTGCCTCGTAAAAGAAGCTGAGGGCCAGGATGGGAAGTGCTTTTTTCCAAAAAGGCCAGTGGGGTTTCAGCATCCCCAGATAAAGCCCAACAGGAATGAAGACAAGCAGGTTATTCAGAATCTCATCTAAGCTCACAGATCCGTTGGTGATAACAGAGGCATGAAAAGGGATGAGATTGAGGGAACGGTAGTGCCCCAGCGCGGAGAAGGAAAACTGCGTTTTTAAGAGAATGATCCAGGTTAAAAGAATGAGATAGATGAGAAAGAGAATCCAAGTTATGGCTCGTGTCTTTTTCATGGTCCGTCCTC
>DBEYYM010000108.1:0-15099 GCA_048184675.1 Evtepia sp.
TTGGTCTGCAGGCCGCCATACTATATTTAATAAAGCCATGGGTGCCGCCGGTTTTTCGTTCCTGGCGCCCTTGGCAGCGGAAGATTTTCTGGCAATCCATTCCGGTTTTTTCCTTAGATTTACAGGAAACCTCTTGCAACTTGAATAGGAGTGTGCTATAATGACAACGATTTTAAGATGTAAGTTTTAGGTAGAGTGGGGCTTGCCCCGCTCTTTCTTTTATGAATTGGACCCGGTCCCCTCCCCTTTTGCGGATGGCCCAGGCCGGGGTATGGAGGTTACTATGTCCAAGATCACTGATTTGACTGCCCAGCTGGCCCGCCCGGTGGTAGAGGAAAACGGCTGCACCCTGTGGGATGTGGAGTATGTAAAGGAAGCCGGCAGCTGGTACCTTCGGGTGTACATCGACAAGGAGACCGGCGTCTCCATCGACGACTGCGAAGCCATTAGCCGTGTCCTGTCAGACCTGCTGGACGAGGCCGATCCCATCCAGGACGCCTACACCTTTGAGGTCTCCTCCGCTGGCGCGGACCGGGCCCTGAAAAAGCCGGAGCATTTCCAGGCCTTCCTGGGCGCCCCGGTGGACGTGAAGTTTTACCAGGCGGTGAACGGCCAAAAAACCTGCACCGGCATTCTGGCCGGATACGACAACGGGGATGTCACCCTGGAGCTGGAGGGCGCCCCCACCACCTTCCCCAAGCAGGAAATCGCCTTCGTCCGTTTGCACGTGGACTTTTAATCTTACTACTTTAATTATGCGCAGCCTTTTATAACATTCTATCGAGGAGACTATAGGTCATGGCTAAGAAAACATCGAAACCCGCAAAGAGCAACGAGCTGGACGGCAAAGAATTTTTTGCCGCCATTGCCCTGATCGAAAAGGAAAAGGGCATCCCCAAAAACTATATGCTGGAGAAGATCACCCAGGCCCTGATCTCCGCTTACAAGCGGGATCACGAGGGCGTTACCGACAACGTCTTTGTGGAGGCCAACGAGATCAATGAAACCGTCCGCATGTTCGTAAAGAAGGAAATTGTAGAGGAGGTCTCCAACCCCTATACCGAGGTTGCCCTGGACGAGGCCCGCAAGGCCCTCCCCTCTGCCCAGACCGGCGATGTGGTCCGCATCGAGATTAAACCCCGAAACTTCGGCCGCATTGCCGCCCAAACCGCCCGCCAGGTGATTATCCAGGGCATGCGAGAGGCCGAGCACAGCATGATCTATGACATGTTTAGCTCCAAGGAGCACGAAATGCTTCTGGGCACCGTCACCCGGGTGGACCCCCGCAACGGGGCCGTCTCCCTGCGCATCACCAGCGGCGGCGAGTCTACCGACGCCTACCTTGCCCCCGCCGAGCAGGTTCGGGGAGAGGTCATCCGCGAGGGCGACCGCCTGAAGGTCTATGTGGTGGAGGTCCGCCGGTCCAGCCGTGGGCCCCAGGTCCTCATCTCCCGGACCCACCCCGGCCTGGTCAAGCGCCTGTTTGAGCTGGAGGTCCCCGAAATTTACGACGGCACCGTGGAAATCCGTTCCATCGCCCGGGAGGCCGGCAGCCGCTCCAAGCTGGCCGTCTGGTCTGCCGACGAGAACGTGGACCCCATCGGCGCCTGCGTGGGCCCCAAGGGCGCCCGGGTAAACAACGTGGTGGCCGAGCTGGGCAGCGAAAAGATCGATATCATCAAGTTCAGCGATGACCCAGCTGCCTATGTGGCGGCCTCCCTCTCCCCCGCCGACGTGCTCTCCGTCCTCCCCCTGGAAGGGGTCAAGAGCTGCCGCGTGGTGGTGCCGGATGACCAGCTCTCCCTGGCCATCGGCAAGGAGGGCCAAAACGCCCGCCTGGCCGCCAAGCTCACCGGATATAAGATCGACATCAAAGCCGAGTCCGCCGCCCACGAGTGGGCCGAGGAGGACGCCGCTGCCGAGGCAGAGCGGGCCGCCCGGGAGGCCGAAGAGGCTCTGAACGCCGAAGAGGACGTTTCCGAAGACCTGGAGGAGGAAGCCGATCTGACCGAAGCGGCAGAGGCTCCCCTCTCTGCTGAGGAATCCGAGGCCGAGGAAGAAACCAAAGAAGAACCCGAAGAAGCAAGCCAGACCACCAGCGAAAGCTGATTGTCGATAGAAAAGGAGGTGGCACCGTGCCAAAAAAAATCCCCCTGCGCCAATGCCTTGGCTGCCGGGAAATGAAGCCCAAGCGGGAGCTAATCCGGGTGGTTCGCTCTCCAGAAGGAGAGATCAGCCTGGACTTCCACGGGAAAAAGCCTGGTCGCGGGGCCTACCTTTGCCCCAACCCAGACTGCTTGAAGCGGGTGCAGAAATCCCGGGCTTTGGAGCGGGCCTTTGCCCTGCCCATCCCTGACCCGGTCTATGCCGCCCTCACCCAGCAGATGGAGGGAGGTGGACTGGATGGATAGCATTCCCTCCCTTCTGGGCCTTGCGCTCAGAGCGGGGCGGCTTGCCGTGGGGGAAGAGCCTGTCGGGACAGCCTGCAGAGACCACAAAGGGTATCTGCTGCTGCTGGCCAGCGACGCAGCGGACAACACCATCCGCCGGGCCCTTTCGTTCTGCCAAGCCGGAAATACCATTTCGCTGCAGCTTCCCCTGACCAAGGCGGAGCTGGGCAGCGGTGTGGGCCGGTCCTCCTGCGCCATGCTGGCCATCACCGACGTGGGCTTTGCCGCGGCGGTGGCAAAAAAGCTGGCTCAGGCCGACCCAGCGGCCTATGGTCAGGCCTGGGAGACCCTCTCCCAAAAGGCCGCCCGGGCCAAAAAGCGCCGGGATGAAAAGCACTCCCCCAACAAAAACAAGGGAAAGCACAAATAAGGAGAGGACCCCGCCAAAAGGCAGGGAGCTTCCCCTCACAGCATTCATGAGTAACCGCGCCGGCCGGGCCGGGGCGGAGAGAAAAGAGCAAACACATGGCTTGGATGGGTTCCCTATCCGGCCATGACGGAGGTGGCTTTATTTGAGTTTTGAGAAATATCGTGTGCACGAGGTAGCCAAGGATTTTGGGAAGCAGACCAAGGATATCACCCAGATCCTCACCACATACGCTACCACTCCCAAGAACCACATGCAGGTGCTGGACGACAAAGAGCTGTCCATCATCTTTGAATACCTGACCCAGCACAACCAGGTGGCCGATCTGCAGTCCATTTTTGCCAACGCACCGGCCCCCAAGGCAGCAGGGAACCCCAAGGCTGACCGCCCCCGGGAGAACCGGAATGACCGGAACGACCGGCGGGAGCGGGACGGCAACCGGAATCAGCCCGGCCAAAAGCGCGGGGGCGACGGCCAGAGAGGCAAGGGCGGCGACCGCCCCAACCGCAGCGACAACCCCCGGAACAACGACAACCGCGGGGAGAGAGCCCCCCGCCAGAACCAACAGAGTCAGCCCACCCAGCAGGCCCAGCAGCCGGTGAACCGCCCCACCACCCGGGTCCCTGAGAAAAAACTGGTGGACACCCGGAAGGCCGGCAACGTAAACCTGGCCCGGTATGACGAGCACCTGGAAACCCTGGCGCCTGAGCGGGCCAGCAAAATGCAGAGCGGCAAGCAGAAAATCCAAAGCCGCGGCAACCAGCGCAAGGGCGGTAATTTTGGCAACAAGCGCCGCCAGGAGGAGCAGGAAAAGATGCGCCGGCTCCAGCTGGAGATCGCCAAGAAGACCCCCCTCACCGTGAAGATCCCCGACGAGATCGGGGTGGGCGAGCTGGCCTCCCGCATGAAGAAGGCCGGCGCCGAGGTGGTAAAGCAGCTGATGAAGATGGGCGTTATGGCCTCCCTGTCTGAGATCATCGACTATGACACCGCCGCCCTGGTGGCCATGGAACTGGGCTGCAAGGTGGAAAAGGAAGTCATCGTCACCATTGAGGAAAAGCTCATCGACACCGCCGAGGACAAGGAAGAGGATCTGGCCCCCCGCGCCCCCGTGGTGGTGGTCATGGGCCACGTGGACCACGGCAAAACCTCCTTGCTGGACTACATCCGCAACTCCCAGGTGGCCGAGGGTGAGGCCGGTGGCATCACCCAGCACATCGGCGCTTACCAGGTGGACGTGAACGGCTCCCCCATCACCTTCCTGGACACCCCCGGCCACGAGGCCTTCACCGCCATGCGTGCTCGGGGCGCTATGATTACCGATATCGCCATCCTGGTGGTGGCCGCAGACGACGGCATCATGCCCCAGACGGTGGAGTCCATCAACCACGCCAAGGCCGCAGAAATCCCCGTCATCGTGGCCATCAATAAGATGGATAAACCCGAGGCCAACCCCGAACGGGTGAAGCAGCAGCTGACTGAGTATGGCCTGGTCACCGAGGAGTGGGGCGGCGACACCATCTGCTGCCCCATCTCCGCCAAGACCGGCATGGGCATTGACAACCTGCTGGAAATGGTGGTCCTCACCGCCGAAATGCGGGAGCTGAAGGCCAACCCCAACCGCTCTGCCCACGGCGCCGTCATCGAGGCCCGCCTGGACAAGGGCCGCGGCCCCATCGCCACCCTGCTGGTCCAGAAGGGCACCCTTCACCAGGGGGATGTCATCATCGCCGGCACCGCTGTGGGCCGGGTCCGCGCCATGACCGACGCCAAGGGCCGGAAGATCAACCAGGCCGGTCCTTCGGTCCCTGTGGAGATCACCGGTATGGGCGAAGTCCCCGGCGCCGGCGACGAGTTCCACGCCGTGGCCGACGAACGTATGGCTCGGGAGCTGGTGGAGCAGCGCAAGCACGAGAACAAGATGGCTGCCAACGCCTCCAGCCAGAAGGTCACCCTGGATGACCTCTTCTCCCAGATCCAGCAGGGCGAGCTGAAGGACCTGAACATCATCGTCAAGGCTGATGTCCAGGGCTCTGCCGAGGCCGTGAAGTCCTCCCTGGAAAAGCTCACCAACGAGGAAGTTCGGGTGCGGGTCATTCACTGTGCCGTGGGCGCCATCAACGAGTCCGACGTCATGCTGGCCTCTACCTCCAACGCCATCATCGTGGGCTTCAACGTCCGTCCCGACGCCAATGCCAAGGACTCCGCCGCCCGGATGAAGGTGGACATGAGAATGTACCGGGTCATCTACGACTGCATCGGCGAGATGGAAGCTGCCATGAAGGGCATGCTGGCCCCCAAGTTCAAGGAAGTGGCCCTGGGCACCGTGGAGGTCCGGGAGGTCTACAAGATCACCGGCGCAGGCATCATCGCCGGCTCCTACGTCACCGAGGGCAAGGTGCAGAGAAACGCCCAGGTCCGCCTGGTGCGGGACGGCATCGTCATTCACGAGGGCACCATCGCTTCCCTGCAGCGGTTTAAGGACTCTGTGAAGGAAGTGGCCCAGGGCTATGAGTGCGGCATCGGCATTGAGAAGTACAGCGACATTAAGGTCGGCGATATCATCGAGGCCTTTGTGATGGAACAGATCGAGGTGTAAAAACAGGCTCCCCCTTTGCCGGGCCTCCAGCTTGCACCCCCTACCTTTGTTCGCCCGCTGCCCTGGGCGAACAAAGGCAGGGCTGTTCGGAACCCTTGGCAGAGAAACGACTTGACATTGTGAAAGGAGGGGCGTAATGGCCTCAAATCGAATTGGACGGATCAATGAAGAGATTCAGCGGGAGTTGGCTTCCCTGCTGCGGACGGTGAAGGACCCTCGGGTCCACGGGCTGGTATCCATCACCCATGTGGACACCACCTCGGATCTGCGGTATGCCAAGGTCTTTGTGAGCGTGCTGGACAAGAGCGATGGGAAGGAGGTCATCCGGGGGCTGAAGTCCGCCGGAGGATATCTCCGGCGGGAGCTGGGCCGGGCCCTCTCCCTGCGGTATACACCGGAGCTCTTGTTCCAGGAGGACACCTCCATTGACAAGGGCACCCATATTTTGAAGATCCTCAACAACATCGAACAAAAAGAAACGGGAGAAACGGAATGACAGACCAACAGACCGCCCACCGGCTGCTGGCGCTGGATCAGGTCCTGATCCTCACCCACCGCCGGCCCGACGGAGACACCATCGGCTGCGCCAGCGCTCTGTGCCTGGCCCTGCGGCAGAAGGGCAAAACCGCCTGGGTCCTGCCCAATGAGGACGCCCACGGTCTCTTTACCCCCTACTTTGCGGGGGTTCTGGCCCCGGCGGGGTTCACCCCCCAGGCGGTGGTGGCTGTGGACGTGGCCTCCCAGGGGATGCTCCACGACAGCGCCAAAGTCTATCAGGATCGGATCGACCTGGTCATTGACCACCACGGCTCCAATGAAGGCTATGCCACGGAATCCTGTGTGGACCCTTCCTGCGCCGCCTGTGGGGAGCTTCTTTACCGGATCTTCCGGGAGATGGACGTGGAAATCACCCCGGAGATCGCTCTGCTGCTCTACATGGCCATCGCCACGGACACCGGCTGCTTTGTCTACTCCAACACCACCCCAGACACCCACCGGATTGCCGCCGACCTTATGGCCACAGGCTTTGACGCCCAGTGGGTGAATAAGCGTCACTTCCGGGTGAAGTCCTTAAAGCGGATGCAGATTGAAAGCCGTCTGGTCCGGGAGATGGACCTGGCCCAAAAGGGCTCCCTGGTCTTTGCCTATGTAACCCTGGATTTAATCCAGGATCTCCAGGCCACCGAGGAAGATTTGGAGGATATCTCCTCCTTCATCGGCCAGCTGGAGGGGGTGGACAACGCCGTCACCATCCGGCAGCTGAAGCCCCAGGAGTGCAAAATCTCCCTGCGAACCGATGGCAAGACCTTGAACGCCTCCGATGTCTGCGCCCTCCACGGGGGCGGCGGCCACCCGGCGGCGGCCGGGTGCACCATCTACGGCACCCCCGCCCAGGCCAAAGCAGCCATGCTGGCCGCCATTGAGAAGGTGCAGCATGGCTAACGGGATTCTCATCATCGACAAGCCCGCCGGCTGGACCAGCCACGACGTGGTGGCAAAGCTCCGGGGAATCCTCCACGAAAAGCGCATCGGCCACGCCGGAACCCTAGACCCCATGGCCACCGGTGTCCTGCCCGTCTTCGTGGGCCGGGCCACCCGGGCAGTGGAGTTTGCCGCAGAGCGGGAGAAGGAATACATCGCCGGCCTGCGCCTGGGGGTAGTCACCGACACCCAGGACGTGACGGGAAACACCCTGGCCACCCACCCCGTGGACTTGACCCGGGCCCAGGTGGAGCAGGCTCTGGCCCCCTTCCGGGGGGAGATCCAGCAGATTCCCCCCATGTACTCCGCCATTAAGCGGGGAGGGAAAAAGCTCTATGAACTGGCCCGGCGGGGGGAGGAAGTGGAGCGCCAGCCCCGGCCCATCACCATTTATGAGCTGGAGCTGCTGGATCAGGTCTCCCCTGCCCAGTACACCCTGCGGGTGCTGTGCTCCAAGGGGACCTATGTGCGCACCCTCTGCCACGACCTTGGACAGGCCCTGGGCTGCGGGGGAACCCTGTGCTCCCTGCGGCGGACCAAGTCCGCCGGGTTCACCTTGGCCCAGGCTGTGACCCTGGAGCAGGTCCAGGCCGCAGAGGATCCCACCTCCCTGCTGCTGCCGGTGGACGCCTATTTCTCCGGGCACCCCGCGCTGCTGCTGAAAACAGCCGGCGCGGAAAAAAAGATCCGCAACGGAAACGCGCTGACCATGGAGGCTCCCGACGGGATCTACCGGGTCTATAGCCGCCAAAAGGAATTTCTCGCCCTGGCCAAACAGGAGCAGGGCCGTATGACCACTATAAAAAGTTTTTTCGAGGTGTAACGCTTTGAACGATAAGAAACGAGTCATCGCCCTGGGCTTTTTTGACGGCGTGCACAACGGCCACGCCGCCCTCATGCGCCGAACCGCCCAGGTGGCCGAGGAGATCGGCGCCATCCCCTCCGCCTTTACCTTTGATCCCCACCCCCAGTCGGTGATCTGGGGCCGGCCTGTGCCCCTGCTCACCTCCCCGGAGGACCGGGCGGATCTCATGCGGAAGTATTACGGGATCCAGGATGTGATCGTGGAGCCCTTCACCCCCGAAAGACGGAGACAGCCCTGGCGGGAATTCCTGGAGGAAACCCTGATCCGGGACCTGGGGGCTGTTCACCTGGTGGCCGGCCACGATTACCACTTCGGCTACAAGGGAGAGGGCACCCCCCAGCGCCTTCAGGACACCTGCCGGAAGCTGGGCATCGGCTGCGACATTATCCCCAAGGTGGAGCAGGAGGGGATCACCGTCTCCTCCACCTACATCCGCACCCTCATAGCAGAGGGGAAGCTGGAGCGGGCCAATGAGTTCCTGGGCCATCCCTATACCATCAGCGACCGGGTGGCCCACGGGAAAAAACTGGGCTCCACCCTGGGCTTTCCCACGGTGAACCTCCGGCCAAAGGAAAACGTCCTCACCCCGGCCAAGGGGGTCTATGCCACCCGGGTCATCCTGGAAAGCGGGGAGACCTACCTGGCCGTCACCAACGTGGGCACCCGCCCCACGGTGGACGACGGAGACCAGCTGACCATTGAAGGGTTCATCCTGGATTTCGAGGGCGATCTGTACGGCCAAAAGATCCAGATGGAATTCTATAAGTTCCTGCGGGAGGAGCGGAAATTCCCCTCCTTTGAGGCTCTGACTGCGGAGGTCATGCACAACGCAGAGCAGACCCGGGAATATTTTTCAGAAAATGACTAACCAAACACACAGTTCCCCGGTGCGACAAACTATGTGGCACCGGGGATTTTTTTGCCGTTTGACCACGATCCCATTGATCTGCATCACAATAAAAAAGGAGACTCCCTATGATCCCAGCAAAAGACTATATGAAAACTTTAACCACCCGCCTGCAAGCCCGCTTTGGCAGCAGACTGCTCTATGTGGGCCTGCAGGGAAGCTATGCCAGGGGGGAAGCCACCGAGGCCAGCGACATCGACCCCATGGTCATCCTGGCAGATCTGTCCGTCCGGGACCTGGCGGCCTATCGGGCAATCCTGGAAGAGGTGGGATATTTCTCCCTATCCTGCGGCTTTCTCTGCGGCCGGGCGGAGCTGGCCCACTGGAACCCCCTGGAGATCTGCCACCTGGTCCACACCACCACAGACTACTACGGGACCCTGGAGGAATTTCTGCCCGCCTACGGGAGGGTGGACGTGGAAAACTACGTCAAGCTCAGCCTGGGCAATCTCTTCCACCAGCTGTGCCACCACTACGTCCACGCGGATCAGGAAACCAACGCCGCCACCCTCCCGCAAACCTATAAGGGGGTGTTCTTCCTGCTGCAAAACATACACTATCTGGACACCGGGGACTTCCTCCCCACAAAAAAGGCCCTGCTGGCCGCCCTGAAAGACCCGGAGGACCGGCTGGTTTTGGAACAGGCCATGGCCCTGACCCAGGGGGCGGACGATTCCTTCCCGGCGGCCTTCGCCCGCCTGTTTTCCTGGTGCCAGCGCAAGTTGACCAGCCTGCCGTTGAAGGGGTGACAGCCTTGGTTACAGGTCCTGTCGCCGGGACAGCAACCCGCTGACCGCCAGGGGTACCAGGGCGATGACCACCGCCACAGGAAGCCAGAGGACACACAGGGGGCTCGTGAACAGCAGGCTGGGAAGGAGCACTGCCGCCAGCAGAGCCGCGCAGCAAATCCAGGCCAGGAAAAGCCGCTTCCTCCGGCCAGCAGCGGGGGCGGGCCGCTTCAAGGCGGTCCGGCAGAGGTAGGCAACCATTCCCACCGCCGCCGCTAAGATCACTCCCATGGAGGCTGCCTCCCCCAGGGTGAGGGTGAGCCGCCACAGGGGCTCCCCGTTCAACCCCGCCTCCAACATTTTTTTGACCACCCAAATCCCCAGCAGGATGCTCAGGGCCGGGAGCACGCTGTCGATGGCGGACAGCACCCGGGCCACCGGGGACCGGCGAGGCAGGGCAGCCACGATCTCGTCGCAGAAGGACCGGTAGTCCTCCCCCACCACCTGGGCCATGGTCTCCCCCCGGGCCTCTCCCGCCAGGACCATGGCGATGAGATCCCGGCGGACCTCCTCCTGCTGGAGCAGGCTCAGGTCCTGGCAACGGAGGTAGACCACCACGTCGGTCATCTCCCGCTGGCTGTCGGGCGAGAGGGCTTTCTCCCGGTCATTGTTCTCTTGCAGAACGGCCTTTACAGCTTGATTGGTCATGTTTCTTCCTCCTTTGGATATCCCGGCAGCCCCGTGACAGCGGCGGTCATGGCCCGGAAGCTGGCCCAAAAGGCCGTCAGCTCCTCCCGGCCCGGGTCTGTCAGGGTGTAATATTTTCGCTTTGGCCCCAGGTCGGAATCCATAAACCGGGCGGAAATCAGCCCGCCCTTTTCCAGGCGCAGAAGGAGGGGGTAAACCGTCCCCTCGGAAATGGCCCCAAAGCCATAGTCCCTCAGGGCCTGGACGATCTCATAGCCATAGGTCTCCTTCTGGCCGATAATGGCCAACACACTCCCCTGGAGAATCCCCTTCAGCATTTGTGAGGGCAGCATGGTTTCCTCTCCTTTCACTATCTTGCATCGCAAGGTACAGGTACATTGTAATGCAAGGTAGATTGAGCTGTCAAGCCCCCCGGGAAAAAAGTTCCCGGGGGGCCGTTTCACGTAAGGGTGTTTCGATGGCTCCGTTACAGCTTGGGCGAGACTGCACAGCCGGCCACCTGCAGGCCGTTGGCCATATTCTGCAGGGTGGTTTCACTCTGATAAGCCATCAGGACGATCATCGTCATGGTGTCGCCCGAGAAATAGGTGTAAATGACGCAAGCTGCATTGCCCGCTTCCGTGGCCAGGATGCCGGTGGTGCGGTAGGCCTGAATGGCCCCGAAGGACACCAGGGTGGATGCAAGACTTTTCAAGGTCATCTCCGTGGAGTCAAAGCCCTCCTTCAGGAGGTTGTTCATCTCAGCGGCAGTGAAGATGGCAATGCTCTGGCCCTTGTAGCTGGCGTCTCGGTTGGCGCTCAGGATCACGCCGGCCTGGTCTTGTTCCGATAAAATGGCGGTGGCCCCCTCGCCGTTCTCTGTCCGGGCCGACTGTGGGACGGCCAAGGTCACATTGCCACCCCAGCTCGCCTGCTTCATCAGCACCACCTGCTTGCGCTGGGTGGGCAGGGCCACTCGGGAGAGGATGGCGGCAGCCTCGGCGCGGATGATGTGGTTATTGGGGTAGAAGGTGCCGTAGATGTCGTTGCCAGTGAGCACGCCGGCGGTGTAGAGGTTCATAATATCCTGGGCATAGGGGGTGCTGGACTCGACATCAGGCAGGGAGATGACATTGTTGATGCCAGGCAGGGTGGAAGCGGGCAGGGCATGGTTAAAAATGTACGCCATCTGGGCCCGGGTGGCCTTGGCGGTGTAGTTGGAAAAGTCGCCGTCGGCAATGATCCCCTTTTCCAGGGCGTAGTCGACATAGGGCTGGTACCAGACTTCCCCATTGGTCAGGGTACTTTGTCCGGTGGTGTAGATCTCATGGATGCGGTCGGCCATGACAATGGCCTCAGCCAAGGTGAGCTCCCCCTGGGGGTTAAACCGGGTGGGCGAGTCTCCCTTCATAAAGCCATACTCATAGCAGAGCTTCACCACGGAGTTGGCCCAGTAGCCCTCCGTCAGGTCAGTGAACTGATTTTGATAGGTTGTGACCTTTTTGAAGTTGCTCATGGTGTTTTCCGCTGCCAGGGCAGGGGCACACAGGCTCAGGGCCAGGCATACGGTCAAAACCAGCGACAGAAATTTTTTCATGGGGAGCTCCTTTCTCTCTGTACAAACAGCATGCAGGGAATTTCTCTTTTCTTATTGTATCACAAGCAGCCAATTCCCGCAATAGCTGCGCGCAGCATAGGGGCACCACACATCCGCCCCCTTACCGGAGGGCGGAGTGGTTTTGGCGGTCCTCATGGGCCAGGCCCTCGGGGCTGGCGGTTTTGGAGAAGGCAAACTTCTGCTTTGCATACAGGCCGCTGTAGCCGGAGACCAGAAAGCTGGCCGCCACAGCCACCAGGAAGCCGCCGGGGTTGCAGAAGTAAAAGACCTCAAAGCCCAGCACCAGGGCGGTGAGGGGGCAGTTGGTCACCCCACAGAAAAGGGCCACCATGCCAATGGCGGCAGAGTAGGAAGGGCTCAGCCCCAACAGGGGGCCCACCACACAGCCAAACGTGGCCCCGATGGCAAAGGAGGGGACAATCTCGCCCCCCTTAAGCCCTGCCCCCAGGGTCAGCGCGGTGAGCAGGAGCTTGAGGACAAAATCCTGGGGGCCAGCGGTGCCATAGTCGATGGCCTGCTCAATGAGGGTCTCCCCTGTGCCCAGATAGATCTTGGTGCCCAGGGCCAGGGTGAGAAGGACCACGGCGGCACTGCCCATCACCACCCGGAGATAGGGGTTGGGAAAGAGCCGCTCCAGCCCCGCCCGCACCCCGGAGAAGGTATAGCAGACCAAAATGCTCAGCAGGCCGCAGGCAATGGAGAGAAGGAGGACCCGCCCATAGAACAGGGCGTTTGGCGTGGAGGCCGTGAGATAAAAGGTGACCGCCCGCAATCCCATGGCCCGGGCCACCGTTCCCGCCGTGATGGAGGCCACCACACAGGGGAAAAGCCCGCCCAAAGGCAGGATGCCCACGCAGGAGATCTCCAGGGCGAAGATGGCCGCGGCAATCTGGCTGCCAAAGACGGCAGAGAATCCGGCGCTCATGCCGCACATGATGGCCAGGTCCTGGAACTCCTCCCCCATCCTCACTCCTTTGCGCACCAGCTCGGCCAGGGAGCCCCCCAGCTGGAGGGCGGCCCCCTCCCGGCCGGCAGAGCCGCCGAAAAAGTGGGTGAGCACCGTGGCCGCAAAGATCACCGGGGCCAGCAGCCGGGAAACCGGCTGCTCCCCCCGGGCGGCCTGGACGATGAGATCCGTGCCCCCAGCGGTTTTGATGCCGCCCCGGCGGTACATCCACACCACCAGCAGCCCGGCCAGAGGAAGGAGGAAGATGCCCCACTGGGTGCCGTCCCGAAACAGGGTCGCCAACTTCAGCAGGCGGGCCATAAGCCCCCCCAGGGTGCCCACCACCAGGCCCACCGCCAGGCCAAACAGGAGCCCCTGCCCATTCAGGCGCAGGCTCTCCCCGCTAAAGGCCATCTCTGCGTAGAGGCCCCGGAAAAAGGCCTGTATGGGATGCCGTCCGGCCCGGCTCCCCTGGTTGCGTTCTGTCATCTTGCTTCTGTCCTTCCCCGTTGGTTTTCTCCGTTAATCATAGCATAAATTTTTCCCTTTTCAATCGGGAAAGCGCCGGTTTTCCTGGCGCAGATTCGGGCGGGGATTGTCAGATGCCGTCTTTTTATGGTAGAATGAAAATTACTGTTGCCCCCTGCTTTTTCAGGCAGGCAGCCCCAAGCTGGGCGAGCCCGCCTTCTCTTTGTCTTTCCCTTTTAGAAACGAGGTGACCCCTTTGCAGATTGGTTCTGTGAATATTGATTCCAAGCTGGTGCTGGCTCCCATGGCAGGCGTAACTGACCTGGCCTTTCGCACCATTTGCCGGGAACTGGGAGCAGGCTATACCCTCACGGAAATGGTCAGCGCCAAGGCCCTGTGCTACCAGGATAAAAAGACCCTGCCCCTGATGACCCTGGGGGAGAAAGAACACCCGGGAGGCGTCCAGATCTTCGGCAGCGACCTGGCCTGCATGGAAGAGGGCGCTGCCATCATCCGGGAAGTGGCCCGCCCGGACATCATCGACATCAACATGGGCTGCCCCGTGCCCAAGGTGGCCAACAACGGAGACGGCTCCGGCCTGCTGAAAGACCTGGACAAAGCCTGCCGGGTGGCCGAGGCCGTCATCAAAGGGGCTAAGGGCACCCCTGTCACCGTGAAAATGCGCCTGGGCTGGGACAAGGGCAGCATCGTCTGCCTGGACCTGGCCAAGCAGCTGGAGGATGTGGGGGTGGCCGCCATCACCCTCCACGGCCGCACCAAGGTGCAGATGTACTCCGGCACCGCCAACTGGGATTACATCCGGGAGGTGAAAAAGGCCCTCTCCATCCCTGTCATCGCCAATGGGGACGTGTTCTCCGGCCGGGACGCCGAGCGCATCCTGCGCTACACCGGAGCCGACGGGGTGATGATCGCCCGGGGGGTCTTTGGCAACCCCTGGATCTTCCAGCAGGCCCAGGCGGCCATTGAGGGCCGCCAGATTCCCCCGCTGCCCCCCCTGGCCCAGCGGTGTGACACCGCCGTGCGGCAATTTGAGCTGGCCGCCCAGTACAAGAGCGAGAAGATCGCCTGTTTAGAGGCCCGAAAGCACTACGCCTGGTACCTGAAGGGAGTCCCCCACGCCGGGTACTGGAAGGGAGAGATCTCTAAGATCTCCACCTTGGCAGATGTCTACCGGGTGACCGCAGGCATCAAACGGGAGCTACGCGATGGCAATGACAATGGATGACCGCAGCCTGGTCTCCCTGGCCCAGCAGGGGGACGGGGAGGCCTTTGCCCTTCTGGTCCAGCGCCACCAGAAAATGGTTTACAACCTGGCCCTGGGCAAAACCGGCAGCCACCACGACGCCGAGGAGATCACCCAAAACGCCTTTCTCAAGGCCTGGCAGGGTCTGCCCCAGTTTCAGGGGAAGGCCGCCTTCTCTTCCTGGCTTTACCGCCTGACCCTCAACGCCGCCACCGACTTTCTCCGCCAGCGAGGCCGGCATGCCAAGGTGGTCTCCCTGTCCGACCCCGACCTACCTCCCATCCCTGACCAAAGCCCCACGCCGGAGGAGCGATCCGCCGCAGAGGCCGACCGCCAAGCCCTGTGGCAGGCCATCGAGGCCCTGCCTGAGCAGCAGCGCACCATTCTCCTGCTGCGGGAGATCGACGGGCTGAGCTACAAAGAAATCGCCCTCGCTCTGGACCTGGAGGAGGGAACGGTCCGCTCCCGGCTCTCCCGGTCCCGAAAAGTTTTGCGAAAACTTCTTTGCAAAACAGAGAACTTTCGCGGCGGGATTTCGTCTAATCAAGCAGAAGAGAAAGGAGGGGATCCAGAATGAACCCTTGCGAAGAATTTGAGCTTTTGATCAGCGCCCGCTTAGACGGGGAACTGCTGCCAGAAGAGGAGGCCAAGCTGGATGCCCACCTATCCCAATGCCCCCACTGCCAGGCCCTGGCCCAGGAGATGCAGGCCCTGGAGG
>DBEYYM010000109.1:0-38128 GCA_048184675.1 Evtepia sp.
TGCAGCGGCAGCTGTGGTACAATACCACCAGGAAGGAGGAAGCAGCAGATGAAGCAAGCGATCCGCACGGTGGTCTATGATGACAGCCTTCGGCTGGAAGCCTACCGCTTTGAGGGGACCCGACAGCCCTTTCCCAACCACTTTCACAGTTATTATGTCATTGGCCTTATGGAGCGGGGCCAACGGTATATGACCTGCAAGCACCAGGAATACATCCTTCGCGCAGGAGATATGGTGCTTTTTAACCCCGGAGATAATCACGCCTGCACCCAGAATGATGGCGGCACCCTAGACTACCGGGCCCTGAACATCGCCCCAGAGGTGATGCTGGACTTGGCCGAAGAGATCACCGGGGAGCGGACAAGCCCGCTTTTTACTGCTAACGTGATTCACAGCCAAGAGCTGGCTTGCTATCTGCGCGCCCTCCATGAGATGATTCTGAACGGCTCCTGTGAGTTTGAGAAGGAGGAGCATCTTTTGCTCCTGCTGGCCCGGCTCATTCAGCAGTATAGCCGGCCCTTTCCTCGGGCGATTCCAGCATGCCGGGAGGAGGTGGAGCGGGCCTGTGCCTTTATGGAAGAACAGTTTGCCCAGCGGCTTTCCCTGGATCAGATTTGCCGCCAGGCTGGGATGAGCAAGTCTGCCCTGATCCGGGCATTTACCAAGGCAAAGGGGGTTACCCCCTACAGTTACCTGGAAAACATCCGAATTGGACAGGCAAAGAAATTATTGGAGGAGGGGGTCTCCCCGGTAGAGGCTGCTTTGCGGACGGGTTTTTCCGACCAAAGCCATTTTACCAACTATTTTAGCCGCTTCTTGGGCCTCTCCCCTGGCGTTTACCGGGATATTTTCTGGGATAAAAACGGGAAGGAGGGAGAAGCTCCTTGACCAATCGATCCACCGCAGGGCATTTGCTGGCTCTGCTTACCATTGTAATCTGGGGCACAACATTCATTTCCACGAAGCTCTTGCTGGTTACTTTTCAGCCGGTGGAAATTTTGTTCCTTCGGTTTCTGCTGGGGGTGCTGGCGCTCTTTTTGGTGTATCCCCATCCCCTGCGGGGAAGCACACCAAAGCAGGAGCTCACCCTGGCTGCCGCCGGCTTGTGTGGGATTTGCCTGTACTATCTGATGGAAAACATTGCCCTGACCTACACCATGGCCTCCAATGTGGGGGTGATTGTCTCGGTGGCCCCTTTCTTTACGGCGCTGCTCACCCACCGATTCTTGCAGGAAGAGGAATCCCGCCCGAGGAACTTTTTTCTGGGGTTTGGGGTGGCTATGGCGGGCATCTGTTTGATCCATTTTAACGGCATGCAGCTCTCCCTCAACCCCAAAGGGGATCTGCTGGCGCTGTTGGCGGCCTTGGTGTGGGCGGTCTATTCTGTTCTCACCAAGAAAATCAGCGGCTGGGGGTATCACACCATCTTGACCACTCGGCGGATTTTTGTCTATGGGATTGCCTGTATGCTCCCTGCTCTGGCGATTTTTGGGTTCCAGCCGCAGTGGGGGGAGATTGCTGTGCCGGGAAATTGGGCCAACCTTCTCTTTTTGGGGCTGGGGGCCTCTGCCCTGTGCTTTGTAACCTGGAATCACGCTGTGAAGCTTTTGGGGGCCTTAAAAACCAGCGTTTATATTTACATGGTGCCGGTGGTTACCGTTATAACCTCCCGGTGGATCCTTCACGAGACCATCACCCCTTTGGCGGCAGTGGGCATTGCCTGCACCTTGCTGGGGCTGTTTTTATCGGAAAGTAAGAAAGGGAAAAAGGAGGCGCCCCATGGAAGTGCAACATGAAAAATGTGTTCTGGTGCTGGAGGAAGGGCTTCCCCCTGGCCTGGCGGCCAACGCAGCTGCCATTTTAGGCATCACCTTGGGAAAGGAGCATCCCCAGATGGTAGGGACTACGGTTCTAGATTACACGGGAAACCCCCACAGGGGGATTACAACCCTCCCCATTCCCATCCTAAAGGGTTCCTCTGAGGGCATGAAGGTATTGCGGGCAAAGCTCTTTGCGCCAGAGTTTCAGGCTCTCACCGTGGTGGACTTTTCTGACCTGGCCCAGAGCTGTGGCTCCTATGAAGACTTTATCGCAAAAATGGCTGCCGTGCCTGCAGCGGACTTAGCGTACCTGGGCCTGGCCATCTGTGGGCCCAAAAAGGCTGTGAACCAATTGACGGGAAGCCTTCCACTGTTCCGGTGAAAAGCAAGAAAACAGCGTGTCCCCTTTCGGGACACGCTGTTTTTATCTGTGCAGTGGGCTTAGCCCTCCAAATAGGCTCTGTGGAAGACCTTCTTGCCCTTTTTAATCACCAAACCCTCGCCAGAGAGCTGCTCGGCGGTAAAGGCTGTGCCGATGTCCGACACCTTCTCCCCTGCCACGCTGACACCTCCCTGCTGGACCAGACGCCGGCCTTCCCCCTTGGAGGGAATCAGGCCGCACTTGAGCATCAGGTCCAGAATGGCGATGGAGCCGTCGGTGAGGTCCCCAGCAGTCAGGCCAGTGGCGGGCATATTCGAGGTGTCGCCGCCGGAGGAGAAGAGCCCCCGGGCGGTTTTCTGGGCCTTTTCGGCCTCCTCTTCTCCGTGGACCAGCTTGGTCAGCTCATAGGCCAGAATCTCCTTGGCGGTGTTCAGCTGGGACCCTTCCCAGCTATCCATTTTGTCAATCTCCTCCAGAGGGAGGAAGGTCAGCATACGGATGCACTTGAGTACGTCATCGTCGCCCACGTTCCGCCAATACTGGTAGAATTCGTAGGGAGAGGTCTTATTGGGATCCAGCCAAACAGCCCCGGAGGCGGTCTTCCCCATCTTCTTGCCCTCGGAGTTCAGCAGCAGCGTGATGGTCATGGCGTAGGCGTCCTGATCCAGCTTGCGGCGGATGAGCTCCGTGCCGCCCAGCATGTTGGACCACTGATCGTTGCCGCCGAACTGCATGTTGCAGCCGTACTCCTTGAAAAGATAGTAGAAGTCGTAAGACTGCATAATCATGTAGTTAAATTCCAGGAAGGACAGGCCCTTTTCCATCCGCTGCTTGTAGCACTCGGCCCGGAGCATGTTGTTGACCGAGAAGCAAGCGCCCACGTCCCGGAGCAGCTCCACATAGTTTAGGTCCATGAGCCAGTCGGCGTTATTGACCATGATGGCCTTGCCTTCGCCGAAGTCGATGAACCGCTCCATCTGCTTTTTGAAGCAGTCGCAGTTGTGCTGGATGGTTTCCCGGGTCATCATCTGGCGCATATCGGTGCGGCCGGAGGGGTCACCCACCATGCCAGTGCCACCACCCACCAGAACGATGGGGCGGTTGCCTGCCATCTGCAGGCGCTTCATCAGGCACAAGGCCATGAAATGCCCTACGTGCAGGCTGTCTGCCGTGGGATCAAAGCCGATGTAAAAGGTCGCTTTGCCGGTGTTCACCAGCTCCCGGATTTCCGCTTCATCTGTCACCTGGGCGATGAGGCCGCGGGCCTTTAGTTCTTCATAGATCTGCATAATATCTCTCTCCTTCTTTCTTCTGTGCATCTGGGGACAAAAACGCCCCCTGCCATGGGTATGACAGAGGACGATAAAATCGCGGTACCACCTCAATTTGCCTCTTTTTCACAAAAGAGGCCTCGGCAGGTCTGGCCCGGGGCCAAACCCTATGCGCAGTAACGGGCGCACCCGGCCAACCTTACTTCTCCCCATAGGCGAGGGGCGTTCAGGCGGCTGCTCCGGGAGGTATCTTCACCGGCGGTGCTCTCCCCCTTTCACCAACCGGGGGTTCTCTGGGCAGCGGATACGCAGGTTACTTCTTCCCATCATTGCAGTGGCAGCATTCAATTAGGTTGTATTTTAGCGGATTTTGCCCCGCTTGTCAACCCATACAGCCGGTGGTGAAGGGGCTTTTCATAGCAGCCAAACGATGGCGAATTCTATGGGACGGTGTAAGCCCTATGCCCGGCTTTTTTTATAACGTTCCGCTTCCCGCAGCAGCTCCTCTGCCCCCTCCAAAATGGCGGCGGACAAATGGGCCCCACCGGTGAGACGGGCCAGCTCCTCCTTGCGTCCCTGGCGGTCCAGATTTTCCACATTGGTAAAGGTCCGGCCCGCTTTTTCTTCTTTGTGGACGGAATAGTGGCTGTCGGACATGGCCGCAATTTGGGGCAGATGGGTCACACAGAGGACCTGGCAAGTTTGGGACAGGCGGCTCATTTTCTCGGCAACCTTGCCGGCGGCCCGGCCGCTGACACCAGTATCCACCTCATCGAAAATGAGGGTCATAATGCTGTCGTTTTCTGCCAGGACGTTTTTCAGCGCCAGCATAATCCGGCTCAGCTCACCGCCGGAAGCCACCTTGGCGATGGGTTTCAGGTTTTCCCCTACGTTGGCCGACATGAGGAAGCGGACCTCGTCCATCCCTGTCTCGTCCAACCCCAGCTTGCCTGGCTTGGGCGCAAACTCTGTTTGAAAGCACACCTTGGGCATGTCCAGTTGGCGCAGTTCCTCCTCAATGCGGGCTTTCAGGCGCTGGGCAGCCTCTTGTCGCTTTTGGGAAAGGGCCTCCCCCTTTTCCCGGGTTTTGGCCAGCTGTTCCTTGCGCTTTTTCCGCAGCTTAAGAAGGGTGTCATCGGCCATTTCAATCTGGTCCAGCTCCTCTTTGCTGCGGGATAAGTAGTCTAGCATATCCTGGATGGAGGCGCCATATTTCTTTTTCAGCCGGTGAAGCTGATCTAGGCGGCTCTCCACATCGTCCAGCTCTTTGGGGGAAAAGTCAAAGGCATCTCGCACCGCCCGCAGGCGCTCGGCTGCGTCCTCGGCGGTGTAGCGCAGTTCATTTACAGTTTCAGAGAGTTGGGAAAGTTCCCCGGAAAGATCTGACACACGGTCCAGTTCACTTCCGGCCTCTGCCAAAAGGCTGGCGGCGCCATCCCGATTCTCATCCCCAAACAGAGCGCTGTAAGCACTTTCTACGGCGGCCACCAGCTGGTCAGCGCTGCGGAGCATGGTTTTGCGCTCTTCCAGCTCTTCGTCCTCTCCGGGGCGGAGGGCAGCCCGCTCCAGCTCTGCAATCTGGAACTGGAGAATATCTACCCGGCGGGCTTTTTCCGCCTCATCCATTTGCAAAGAAGCAATCTGCCGGCGCAGGGCATCCAGCTTGCTGTACTCAGCCTGGTAATTGGCCAAGTCCAGCGCCAGGCTGCCAAAGCTATCCAGGTATCTCAGGTGGCAGGTCTCATCCAAAAGCTGCTGGCCGTCGTGCTGGCCGTGGATGTCGATAAGCTGCCCGCCCAAGGCCTTCAGTTGGACCACTGTGCAGGGCACGCCGCCCACCCGACAAATATTTTTGCCGTCGCCCTGAATTTTCCGGGAGAGAAGAAGCTCTCCATTTTCATCGGGGCCAACGCCATTTTCCGCAAACCAAGGCAGATTAGGCAGGTCCCGGAAAAGGGCGGTTACCAGGGCGGACTTCTCCCCTGTTCGGATCAGATCCCGGCTGGTGCGCTCCCCCAGCACGGCGCTGATGGCGTCAATGATGATGGACTTGCCCGCGCCAGTTTCACCGGTGAGCACGTTAAACCCGGGGCCAAAGGAGATATCTGCCCGGTCGATCAGGGCGATGTTTTCAATGTGCAGCAGAGACAGCATAGTTTGACGCCCCTTTCGTGATGATCAAGGATTCTTCTCCAACATCTTTACGATCTCCAGGCAGAGCTCTTCGGCGTCCTGGGTGGTGCGCATAATGAGGATGGCGGTGTCGTCTCCGGCCAGGCTGCCCACCATGTTGGGCAGGTGCATCCCGTCCAGGGCGGAGCAGGCGGCGGAGGCCAGGCCGGGCATGGTCTTTAGCACCACAATGTTTTGGGCGCTATCGAAAGAGGTCACGCTTTCCCGGAAGATATTGTTCAGCCGGCCGGCTACATTGAGAGAGGTTTTCCGCTCGCTGACCGCATATTTATAGGTGCTGTGGCCAGTGAGCTCCTTTACCAGGTGGAGCTCCTTGATGTCCCGAGAGATGGTGGCTTGGGTGGATTTCATCCCCTTTTCCCGCAGCTTCTCCAGCAGTTGGTCTTGGGTTTCGATGTCGTATTCCTGAATGATGGCAAGGATCTCCGCCTGTCGTCTGGCTTTCATGCCCGGATCCTCCTTTCCAGTTTGTGACTAATCATTTCATAAAAGCTCTTGTCAGACAGCTTCACCAGGCACAGGCAGCGCCGGGAGCGGCTGACTTCCACCGTGTCTCCTGAGAAGAGCTTGAAAGCTTTGCCGCCGTCTACAGACAGGTAAGCCGTTTTGCGGCTCTGCTTGGGCACCACAATGTCTATGAGGCGGTTTTTGTCCAGCACCATGGCTTTTGCCTGGAGGGTGTGGGCGCTGATGGGAGTCATAATGATGTTTTCCGCTGTGGGCTCCACAATGGGGCCACCGGCCGAAAGGGAGTACGCAGTGGAGCCTGTGGGGGTGGCCAAGATAACCCCGTCTCCGAACACGTTGGAGATCAGGACCTTATCCCCATAAACCTGCAGGTCGATGACCCGGGCCACAGCGCCCTTGGTAATGACGGCATCGTTAAGCGCTGTGCTGCGGAAAATCACACGGCCCTCCCGGATGACGCGTACATCCAGGAGCATTCGGTTTTCCAGAGAATATTCCCCGCTGATCAGCCGGGTCAGCTGGAGAAGTTCGCTTTGCTCCAGCTCTGCCATAAAACCCACGCTGCCCATGTTTACCCCCACAATGGGAACGCCAAAGCTGCTGGCGTCTTTCGCCGCGTGGAGAATGGTGCCGTCGCCGCCGAAACAGACGAGAAAGTCTGCGTCAGGCAGCTCGGTTTTCATTTCTTTGATTTTGATGTTTGGGTCAATCTCCCCAAGATTAGACTTTTCTACGGGGAATGGAAAGCAGTATTCTGTCTTTACGCCTGCTGCGCTCAGCAAACGCTCGGTGCTTCGGGCTGCCTTCAACCCCTTATCGCGAAAGGGATTGGGGCATAAGATGATCTTCACGATTCATTTCCCTCCAATCACTTGGTCATTCTGATCTTGAGGCGGCAAGGTCCTCAAAAATCTCATCTACTTTGCCATGCTCGTGGGGTCTCACAAAGAGGTTAGTCAAGCTCAGCATGAGACGCTTCCACCAGGGCAGAGAGATCCCCTCCGTAAGGGGGCTGCTCGGCCACAGTGAGCTGGCCTAAATATTCAATGTTCCCTTCTGGCCCACGAATGGGCGAAAAGGTCAAATCTTTCACATAAAAATTGCATTCCTGGGCGTGGCGCAGGAACTGTTCCAAGACCTCCAGGTGGACCTTTTTATCTCGGACAACCCCTTTCTTCCCCACTTTTTCTTTGCCCGCTTCAAACTGCGGCTTGATCAGACAGACCAGCTGTCCGCTCTCTTTCATCAGGGGCCGCAGGGCGGGAAGAATCAGCCGCAGGGAGATAAAGGACACGTCAACGCTGCCAAAGTCCAAAGGCTCAGGGATGGCTTCGGCAGTGAGGTAGCGAACGTTCGTGCGCTCCATACAGACCACCCGGGGATCGTTGCGCAGGCTCCAGGCCAGCTGGCCATATCCTACGTCCACGGCATAGACCTTTGCCGCGCCATTTTGGAGCATACAGTCGGTAAAGCCACCGGTAGAGGCCCCAGCGTCAATGGCCACCACCCCTTCCAGAGAGGGCAGGTCAAAGGCGTTCATGGCTTTTTCCAGCTTTAGGCCCCCCCGGCTGACATAGCGCAGGGTTTGCCCGCGAATCTCCAGGTTGGCCTCTTCCGGGACAGCGGCGCCGGCTTTGTCCATGCGTTTTCCATCCCAAAAGACCTGACCGGCCATGATGATAGCCTGGGCCTTCTGCCGGCTTTCCACCATGCCGCGCTCTGTTAGGAGAACATCCAGGCGCTTCTTAGCTGCCATGTCTCATCACCTCCCGTGCTTTCTGATATAAAGACTCTGTATCCAGCCCGCACAGGGCGCGGAGCTGTGGAATGGTTCCATGGGGAACAAATCCCTTTCCGCAGGAGCAAAGAGCAGCGCCCTTTAACGAGCCCCCTTGGGCTGCCACTGCTGCCATAATCCCTTCGCCAGGGCTGCCCATCGAGACGCACTCTTGGGCCACCAACAGACGGCCGGTTTTTTGCAGCGAGGCCGATAGCAGATCCATGGGAAGGGGGACAATTTGGTTCAGCTTGATCACTTCGGCGGATATGCCGTCTTTTGCCAGGCGGTCTGCCACGGCCAGGAGATTCCCAGTTAGCGTGCCAAAGGTCACCAAAGTGATGTCGGTGCCTTGACGCAAACAACAGGCCGGCTGACCGCTGTGGTTCTCGTGATAATGGTTTTCCCCGCCGCGGGGATAACGAACCGCCACAGGGCCGGGAATTTCATGGATGGCCTCTTCCAGCATGGAGGACAGCTCGTCCAAGCTAGCCGGGCAGAGAACGGTGATACCGGGAACAGTCTGGAGAAAGCCGGGGTCAAAGAGGCCGTGGTGGGTCTCGCCATCATCCCCCACCAGGCCAGCCCGATCCACGCAAAAGACCGCGTGGAGGTGATCGATGGCAATGTCGTGGATGAGCATGTCATAGCTCCGCTGAAAAAAGGTGGAGTAGACGGCAAACACCGGAATAAGGCCTTGTTTGGCCATGCCAGCGGCCATGGTGACGGCGTGCTCCTCGGCAATGCCCACATCGAAAAACCGCTGGGGAAGTTCCTTGGCAAAGTCCGTCAGGCCGGTTCCGGCGGTCATGGCAGCGGTGATGGCGCAAATTCTTGGATCCTTTTGGGCAAGTTGGATCATATCCCGGCCAAAGCGGGCAGAGAAGCTCTCCCCTGCCTTGGTCTGGGCGGATATGCCGCTGTCAGGTTCAAAGGGGCCAATCCCGTGGAAGGCATCCGGGTTCTTTTCCGCTGGACGAAACCCATTTCCCTTGACGGTCTTCACATGCAAAAGCACAGGGCCATCCACCTGTGAAGCATAGCGGAGCAGGCGGGTGAGACCTTTTACGTCGTGTCCATCCACCGGGCCCATGTATTGAAAGCCCATGTTTTCAAACATGCTGCAGGGCAGAAGGCTTGCTTTAATGCCCTCTTTCAGGCGGTGGATCACTTGATAGAGCCACCGGCCCACGGCAGTGGCTTTCATCACCTTGCGATAGGCCTCTTTCCCGCGTAAATACTGCGGGCGCAGGCGCTGCTTGGCCAGGTGCTGGGCGATGCCCCCCATGCTGGCGTCGATGGACATACCGTTGTCATTGAGGATGACCACCAAGGGCTCTCCGCTTTGGCCGGCCATCGACAGGCCTTCATAGGCCAGGCCGCCGGTGAGGGAGCCATCCCCCAACAGGGCTACCACTCGGTAATCTTCTCCAAGCTGGGTGCGGGCCACTGCCATCCCCAGGGCCGTAGAGACGGCAGTAGAGGCATGACCGGCGATGCTGGCGTCATGCTTGGATTCGGCGGGCTTAGGGAAACCGGCCAGCCCGCCAAAGGACCGCAAGGTTTCCATGCGGCCATTGCGGCCGGTGAGCATTTTATGGACATAACACTGATGTCCCACATCAAAGACCAGGCGGTCTCTGCTGGTATCATAGACCCGGTGGAGGGCTACTGTGAGCTCTACTGCACCCAAGTTGGAGGCCAAATGGCCGCCGGTTTTGGACACCACCTGGATCACCCGGCGGCGAAGGGCGCGACAAAGCTCCTCAGCTTCCTGGTCGCTGATTTCGGCCAGGGAAGCGTATTCCTCCCATTGGTTCAAAACGATCCCTCCTTTGGGAGAGTTTGGAATGTAAGTCACATGGTTCGCCCCGCCAAAAAACGGGCGAGGTCGCAAAGAAAGTCATGGTTTGGAAAGGGAGCCAGGTAATCGATGGCTTCCTGGGTAAGGGTCTGGATCCATTCCTGGCAGGCAGGGATCCCCTTCAGGGCCACGAAGGTGGACTTTTGGTTGGCCTGGTCCGAGCCAATGGGCTTGCCGAACTCGGCCTCGTCTCCCAACACGTCCAGCACGTCGTCCCGGATCTGGAAAGCCAGGCCGATTTTTTTGGCATAGGCAGCAGCGGCCTCCTCTTCCTCTTGGGTGCTGCCGGCGGCGATGGCGCCTAGACGGGCAGCGGCCTCTATCATCCGGCCAGTTTTCAGGGTTTCAATGGTGAGGATCTCTTCCTCTTGCAGCGTGCGCCCCTCGCCCAATAGATCCAAAACCTGTCCCCCCACCATGCCGGCAGGGCCGGCAGCATAGGCCAGGGTAGCTACTGCCTGCTGAATACGCTGGGCAGGCAGCTTAGCCTCTGCCAGGGTGGCGAAGGCAGCGGTGAGCAAGGCGTCCCCGGCCAGGACCGCGTTGGCCTCGCCAAAGACCTTATGGTTTGTGGGCTTGCCCCGGCGGAAGTCGTCGTCATCCATGCAGGGCAGGTCGTCGTGAATGAGAGAATAGGTGTGGACCATCTCCAGGCCGCAGGCCAGCGGGAGCGCAGTCTCAGGATCCCCACCAAAGAGTTTACAGACCTCCAGCACCAGCACCGGGCGGATCCGTTTTCCGCCGGCCAGCAAGCTGTAAGCCATGGCCTCTTTCAAAACGCCGTAATTTGGCCACTGTTCTGTGTATGCTGTTAGACTGCGCTCGATCTGTGCTTGATCGGTTCGCAGCTGGGTGTTCATATCCATAGTGCTTACTCCTTAGGGACAAAGGGAGCTTCCGTCAGCTCACCGGTTTCGGTGGTGCGCAATTTCATAACCTTTTGCTCGGCTTTGTCCAGCATTGTCACACATTGCTTCATCAGTTTGGCCCCTTCCTCATAGAGGGACAGGGCATCTTCCAGAGAATGCTCGCCGCCTTCCAGCTGTGCGACAATGGCTTCCAGCCGGCCCATGGCCTGCTCGAAGGTCAGCTTTTTTTCCGCCATCGGTGTTTCTCCTTTCCCGTTGCGGTGCAGGTGATGGTCCCGTTAGAGACCCGAACAGAGAGGGTGTCCCCTGCCTCCACCTGGTCGATGGCAGAGACGACGGTGCCGTCCTGCCTCTGTGTAATAGAATAGCCCCGGCCCAAGACCTGAAAGGGACTCAGCGCCTCCAGAGAGGCGGCCAGCTGCCCGATGGCCTGCCGGTGAGTTTGCACCTGGCGCTCCATTCCATGGACCAAACGCTGCTGCTGATAGTCCAGGAGCAGACGTTTTTCCTGCAGGGTGCGCAGGGGAGATTGTAAAAAAGGGCTGCTCTGGACCCGCTCTATGGCCTCCCTCCGCTGCTGGAGGGTACGGTCCATGGCCCGCTGCAGCCGGGCGTTAAAATGGGTCAGGGTTTCCCGCAGGTCCTCCTGGTCAGGCACTGCCAGCTCCGCCCCATTGGAGGGGGTGGCGGCCCGCAGATCGGCCACGAAATCGGCGATGGTCACATCAGGCTCGTGGCCCACGGCGGAGATAACGGGAATTTCTGAGCGATGGATGGCTCGGGCGACTTCTTCTGTGTTAAAGGCCCAGAGGTCCTCCATAGAGCCGCCGCCCCGACCCATGATGATGAGATCGGCCAGCTGGCAGGCATTTACCAAATCTAGGGCCTGGCAGAGCTCTGGCGGAGCCTCTACCCCCTGGACCCGTACTGGCACCACCAGCACCTTGGACATCGGCCAGCGGCTACCCAAAATGCGGATCATATCCCGCACAGCTGCCCCTGCAGGAGAGGTAATGAGCGCAATGGTGCGAGGAAAGGTCGGGATGGGCTTTTTATGGGCAGGATCAAAGAGCCCCTCTTTGTGCAGCCGGTTTTTGAGCTGCTCAAAGGCATAGGCCAGCTCCCCTACCCCATCGGGGACCATCTGGCTGCAGTAGAGCTGATAGGCCCCATCCCGCGGAAAGACGGACACCCGCCCAGACACAATCACTTTCATGCCGTTTTCCGGCCGGAAGCGCAGGGAGGATGCCTCCCTGCGGAACATCACGCACCGAATGCTGCTCTCTGCATCCTTCAGGGAGAAATAGTGGTGGCCTGAGGGGTAAACTTTGTAATTTGAAATTTCACTGCGGACCAAAACCTGGGACAACAGCCTGTCCCGGTCAAGCAGCCCCTTGACATATTGGTTTAGGGCAGTGACAGAAATGGGTTCTCGCATCATCGTTTTTGATTGTGCAGGCGCCAGGTGAGGATGGCAACCCCCATGGCGTTGTCTGTGGAAAAGCGGGGCTCGGCAAAAACTGCCCCGCAGCGCGCTGTCATTCTCTGCCGCAGCAACTGGTTGGAAGCCACCCCGCCGGCACAGAGAACCGGCAGGCCGGGATAGCGTTCCAGGGCTTGCTGGGTGGCCTTTTCCACCCCGTGGAGGATGGAGGCCAGCACATACCAACAAATCTCTGCCGGAGGGGTGCCTTTCTCTGCCAGGGCATTCATCTTGTTTTCAACACCGGAGAAGGAGAAAACGCTGTCTTTTACCTTCACCCGGAAGGCGTCTTTGTGCTCTGCCTGGAGGGAGAGGGCATCCACAGCCTTCCCCGCAGGGAAGGCTAGGCCAAGCTTCTTTCCTGTTCGATCGATGAGCTGGCCGGCGGAAATATCAGAGGTGCCACCGATGCAGTTGGCCCGGACCATGACCCCATCGGGCACCACGTGAAGAAGCTCTGTGGTGCCCCCAGACAGGTGCCAGACCAAGTGAGGCCTGTCCAGCAAGTCCATGCGCCCGGCAGACCAGGCAGCGGCAGCAATGTGCCCCTGCTGATGGGAACAGGCGTAAAAGGGCAGGCTCATAGCCGAAGCCATGACCCTGGCTTGAGAGTCCCCCGCCAGAAAGCAGGGCATGTAGGAGCCCTCCACTTCCCGGGGCTGGGTGCTGGCACCGATGGCAGATACGGCATCGGGCAGCCCTGTTTTTTTCAGGTCCGCCATGATGGCAGGCAGACGTTTTACGTGCTGGAACAGGGCGTCGCTTTGGCGCAGGCCCAGGGCCCCCTGGGGAACTTCCAGGAGCTTGCCCACGTTGTCTCCCTGGGTCCCGTCAAACCAAGCGGCGGAGGTGGTGTAGTTGCTGGTATCCAGCCCCAGTACTGCTGCCATGGTCAGGCCTCCTCAGAGGCGGGCGCTGCGTTGGGCTGGCTCTGCTCGGGGAATTCTGCCCGGACAAAGGCGCCCAAGATGCCGTTAATAAAGGAGACCACCTTTTCATCCTCATACTTTTTGGCAATCTCCACGGCGTCGTTGATGGCAGCGGCGGTGGGGATATCGGGCATGTAGAGGATCTCATACATGGCCACCCGCATAACGGCGGCGGCGGTGAGTGGAATGCGGGCAAAATTCCAATTTTTAGAATACTGGGCAATATATTGGTCCAGTTCGGGTCCGTGCTCGGCAACGCCCCGAACCACTTCCTGGATATATTGGATTTGTTTTTCGTTGGGATAGTCCTGATACAGGGCGCTTTCCTCGCTCCAGCGCTGGAAACGCTCCCGGTCCATCCGCTCGGCTAAAAACTCCTCAGCCGACTGGGTTGAAAATCCCAGGGAATAGGAGCAGTGAATGGCAATTTCACGTGCGGCTGATCTGGTCATGTTTTATTCCTCCAAGAGTGGGCCTTCCCACCCATTTTAATTCATTGATGTCACTACTCATTATATACACGAATATGCAAAAAAGAAAGCCCCATCTGGCCAATTTTGTCAAAACTTTTTCACGGGAAATTGACAAAAAAGAGACCCGCGGCAGAAAGTGCCGCGGGTCTTGACAGAGCCGATGGGTTATTCTTCGGTTTTCTCAAAGGTTACGCCGCCCACGCGGACATTGACAGCGGCAACCTTCAGGCCGCTGGTGGCCTCCACGCTGGAGACAATGGCTTCCTGGACTTTCTTTGCCACCTCGGGAATGATGCCGCCGTAGCGGATCTGGATGGACACGTTGATGGTGATATTGTCGGACTCCCAAAGGATGGTGATGCCCTTCGACAGCTTTTTCCGGCCCAGGAGCTGCTCGCTCATGGTCCCGCCGGTGAGGCCTGTGACCCCTTCCACTTCCAGGGCAGCGTTGCCGGCGATCATTTCCAGGACTTCCTCGGAGATATAGACGTCTCCATACTGTTCGCTGCGGGAGTAGTATTCTCTGCTTTCGCTCATTGCTGTTATCCTCCGTTGGGAAAAGGATTGGATCAGGTGGATCCCGTATGACGGGTTATGGCGCCGCAAGCAGCGGTATCGCCCCCGCTCTTTCGATAGTATACCATATCTGGAAAAAAGGGGCAAGCCCCCTTTCTTCAGGGCTGCTGAAGAATCGTGGGGATCAACCCTGACGCTTCTGGGCAGAGAGTAGGGTGTTTTTCATCAGCATAGCCCGGGTCATGGGACCCACGCCGCCGGGGACAGGGGTGATGGCAGAGGCGATCTCTTTCACGGCGGGATAATCCACGTCACCGCAGAGCTTGCCGGCCTCGTTGCGGTTCATGGCCACATCGATGACCACGGCACCGGGCTTGACCATGTCGGCGGTGACCATGTTTACCTTGCCCACAGCGGCCACCAGAATATCCGCTGTGCGGCAGACCTCAGCCAGGTTCTGGGTGCGGGAGTGGCAGATGGTCACGGTGCCGTGCTTTTGCAGCAGCAGCAGGGCCATGGGCTTACCCACGATGTTAGAGCGGCCGATCACCACGCACTGCTTTCCCTTGGGATCAATGTCATATTCCCGCAGAATCTCCATGATGCCATAGGGGGTGCAAGGCAGGAAGCCATCCTTCCCCACCAGCAGGGCGCCCATGTTCATGGGATGGAAGCCGTCTACATCCTTCTCAGGGGAGATCGCCATGAGGACAGCTTCCTCATCGATGCCGTCGGGCAGGGGGAGCTGGCAGAGGATGCCGTCAATGTCTTCTCTGCCGTTGAGCTCCTCGATCAGGGAGATCAGCGCAGCCTGGGTGGTCTCCTCCGGCAGGGCATATTCCTCGCTAAGGAAACCACATTCCTCGCAGTCTTTGCGCTTGCTGTTGACATAAACGCGGCTGGCGGGGTTGTTGCCCACGATGATAACGGCCAGCCCTGGGGTTCTTGCCAGGCTTTCAGCCTCCTTCTTGACCTCTTCCTTGCACTTTGCGGCCAGTGCCTTGCCGTCTAGAATGATTGCCATGTGTCAGTTCTCCTCTCCGGTTTGTTTATGGTTTTGTTGGTTTACATAGAGCGCTTCGGGGGTTGGGTGGGTGCGCAGTTTGATGATAAGAAGGATGATGGCCACAGCGCAGCTGAGGAAGGCGACCATCTGGGACGTACGGATGCCAGTAGAAAAGAAATACAGGCTGTCGGTGCGCAGCCCCTCAATCAGGCCACGGCCCAGGCCGTACCAGGCCACATAGAGCAGAAAGTACATGCCGTCAAAGGCCCGAATTCCCTTATGCAGGAGCCACAGCAGCAGGCAGATGCCAAGGAGGTTCCACAGGGACTCATAGAGGAAGGTGGGGTGGACCTCCAGATACTCCCCAGCCGACTGGATGCCCATGCGCCAAGGCAGGTCGGTGGGGCTGCCGTATGCCTCCACGTTGACAAAGTTTCCCCACCGGCCGGCAATCTGGCCGATGAGCAGACCAAAGGCACAGACATCTGCCAAGGCGGGAAAGGGAATCTTTTTATAGCGGGCCACCGCCCAAGCGATGAGGACCCCGGCGATGATCCCGCCGTAGATTGCAAGTCCCCCGCTGTGGATGGAAAGGCAGGCCTTGAGATCCAGGCCACCTTCTGATGTTACGTAAAGCGAAGGGTTAAAGAGGATGTAATAGATCCGGGCCCCAATGATTCCGCCGGGGCCGGCAAAAAGGATCATATCGATGATGTCATCCCTTTTTAGCCCAAATTTCTTGGCCTGGGAGCAGCAGAAAACCACTCCCAGGAAGAAACCTGCGGCGATGATGATACCATACCAATAGATGTGAAAGGACCCGATGGAAAAAGCCACCCGGTTGATGGAAAAGCTGAGCCCCAGACCGGGAAAGGTCACTGTGTTCATGCCCCTTCCTCCCCGGGCCGAATCACAACGAGAGAGGTTTGCTCAGGGCGCACCCAGGTGCGAAGGAAGGCCTCGGCGTCCTGGCGGGTTAGGCTGTCGTAGATCTCAGGGAATGTCCAGGGATCCTGCCCGGCAAAATAGCCCTGCGCTTGCTCCACGCAGAGGGTTTCAAAGGAGTTCAGGCCCCGCACATAGGCACCGTAGGCAGCTTTTTTCAGCCGCTGGAACAGGGCCTCATCAATGCCCTCTTGGGCAATGCGTGCCCCCTCTGCCAGGATGGCGTCCCGCACCCCTTCAGGGTCCTTGGTCTCTCCTCCTGCTACCAGGAAGGCGCAGCCGGGGTAGTCCATATAGCCGCAGTAAAAGCTGCTGTCAATGATCCCCTGCTCATATAGGCGGTTATATAGGGGGCTAGAGCTGCCTGCCATTGCCTCGAAAGCCAGGTCGCCCAGCAGCCGCTGGCGCAGCTGGGCCGGGCCGTCTTCGGCGGGCTGGCACTTGATGCCCAGCTGGAGAAGGGGGGCAGACACGGCCATGGTGCGGCTGTTTTCCCGAGCAAAGACCTCCTTGGGCTCATGGGCTCCGCAGTCTCTGGGGATGGCGGGCTTGGCCTGCTGCGGCAGGATTTCCCGCGCCATTTGGCAGACCTGCTCTGGGTCCACATTTCCTGCCACGCACAGAACCATATTGGAAGGGGTATAGAAGGCCTCATGGCACTGGTATAACGTCTCCGCCGTGATCTGGGCGATGGACTCCACAGAGCCTGCCACCGAGTTGCGGACGGGGTGATTTTGGTAAAGGGCCTCCAGCAGCAGGTGGAAAGCCTGCCAGCCCGGGCGGTCCTCAATCATGCGGATTTCTTGGCCGATGATCCCCTGCTCCTTTTCTACGCTCTCTTTGGTGAAATAGGGCACGGAGACAAACTCCAGCAAGGTTTTGAGATTTTCCCAAAATTGATCGGCGCACTCGAAGTGATAGCCGGTGATGGCGGTGCTGGTAAAGGCATTGGGAGAGGCGCCGGTGGCAGAAAGGGTCTGCAGGGCGTTGCCCCCGTCTGGGGTATCAAACATCTTGTGCTCCAGGTAGTGGGCGATGCCCATAGGGGTATCCAGCCACTGGCCGTTTACCTGAAACCGAGTATCCATGCCGCCGTACCGCGTGGCAAAAAACGCATAGCACTTGCCAAACTCAGGTTTGGGAAAAACAAAGACCCGCAGGCCATTTTCCAAGGTTTCCTCATACAGGGTCTCCCCAATCCGTTGATACACACGCTTTATCATGGGTTAGCCCTCCTTTCCCTGCAGGGTATAGATGCTGTCTAGCTGGACTGCTTGTGCCACCTGAACCACTTGCTCCAAGGTCACTTTGCTGACCTCCTCTGCCAGTGCCTCCGGGGCAAATTCTGTGCTAGAGACAAAACGGTTGAGCCAATATTCTTCCAGCCGTCCCTGGGCATCTAGGGTAGTGCGCAGGCTGCCCATAACGGAGCGGCGGGCAGCCTGGAATTCCTCTTGGGAGATCTCCCCTTTTTGGCAGGCTGCCAGCTGGGCCAGGATCTCCTCCTCTGCCTTTTGGAAGTTGGCAAACTCCACGCCGGAATAGACCTGGAGCAAGCCCTTGTTCTGAGCCAGAGAAGAGCTGGCAAAGTAGCACAGGGAGAGCTTTTCCCGCACGTTGAGGAAGAGCTTAGAAGTGGTGGTGCCTCCATAGATGGCGTTAAACAGCAGGCCCCGGGCCACAGATGCTTGGTCCCGAAAGCCGCCGCCGGTGCGAAAGCCCAGGATCAGCTTGCCTTGGCCCACGTCCATGGCATCCTGAAAGCGGCGCAGGGACTCTTTGGGGGCTGCTACCACCTGGGTTTGGGGAATTTGGCGGCGCTGGGTTTTCGGCAGTGCAGCAAAGGCCTCCCGAAAGGCTTTTTCTACGCGGCCGGGATCTGCAGAGCCACAATAGTAAAGATAGACCGGCGCAGTTTCCAGGATTTCCTGATACCGGGCGTAAAGGCTCTCGCCAGTAATGGCCCGAACCTGTTCCTCGGTGCCCAGTTTATCTAAGCCGTAAGCCTCACCCTGGCACATGAGGGCGCGCAGGCGGGCCAGAGCGTATTGCAGCTTATCGTTTACCTGGCCTCGGATTTTGTTGACCAGATTTTCCTTTTCACTTTCCACATAGGCTGGCAGAAAGGTGTCCCCTTCCCCAGCGGGAGAGAGGATGAGTTCTCCCAGCAATGCGGCGGCGTTTTCTAAAATATTGGTGCCCTCGGGGACAAAGGCATCATCCAAAAAGCTACCCCAAAAGCCCAAGCACTGGACCTCCCCTTTCTTTCGCAGGATGGGCTCAATGCCGCCGCCATACAAATCATCTAAAGCTGCCGACAGCGCTTCCATGTCTGGGTGGCGCTGGGTGCCCCGGCGCAGGACCTTGGGCAGCAAAGCGTTGAGGGACGCATGTTCCGCCGTCAAGGGTTCCAGAAAGGTAACTGACAGCATAGAGGTCTTAAATTTATTGGTCTGAACCGCCCGGAGCGTCACACCGGGGGCTAGAAGGGTTTCTGTCATTGGGAGCATAGGCTTGCCCTCCTTTTCGCTTGGTATTTCCTACCGTCTTAAAATGTATTTTACCAATAATTTGGGAGAAAGTAAAGGACTGCTAAAAGGGATGAGAAAATCCTTTCCAAAAGGGCCGGATTTTATCCAAATTCCTCTTGACAAAATCCGTCATCTGGGGTAGGATAGTCACTGTTGTAAAGGAAATCAACTTTACATCCTGCGGAAAGGAGGGCGCTCCATGAAAAATCAGGCTTACCGAATGGCGATGCTTTACGATTTTTATGGGGACCTGCTCACCCCCCGTCAGAAAGAATTCTACGACCTGTATTATAACGACGACCTGTCCCTGGCAGAGATCGCAGAAAATTACGACATCACCCGCCAAGGCGTTCGAGACATTATTGTCCGGGCAGAAAAAACCCTGGAGGATATTGAGGAAAAAACGGGTCTCATTCAGCGTTACCATCGCACACGGGCCACCACAGCGGTCCTTCGCAGCTTGCATGACCAGCTCCACACCCTCAACCAAACCAAGTTTGGGGACCAAAACATGGATGATCTGTGCCGGCAACTCAGCGATGCCATCGACGATTTGGAGAGGGAGTGAGTTTCCATGGCATTTGAAGGGTTAACTGAAAAACTCTCCACCGCGTTCAAAAAACTGCGGAACAAGGGCCGCCTGACCGAGGCCGACGTAAAGGAAGCCATGCGGGAAATCCGCCTAGCCCTGCTAGAGGCCGACGTCAGCTATAAGGTGGTCAAAGACTTCATCAAAACCGTAACCGAAAAGGCCGTGGGCGCTGAGGTGCTGGAAAGCCTCACTCCCGCCCAGGCCATCGTTAAAATTGTAAACCAAGAGCTGGTCACCCTTATGGGCGGCGGCAGTGCCAAGATCACCATCGCCTCCCAGCCCCCCACCGTTGTGATGATGGTGGGTCTCCAGGGTGCCGGTAAAACCACCAACGCCGCCAAGCTGGCCGGCCTCATGCGCAAGCAAAATGGCAAGCGTCCTCTGCTGGTGGCCTGCGATATCTACCGCCCCGCCGCCATCCAACAGCTGGAAGTGGTGGGTAAGCAGCTGGACATCCCCGTCTTCCAGATGGGCCAGGAAAACCCTGTGACCATTGCCCAGGCCGCCATCGAGCACGCCAAAAAGCATGGCAACGACATGGTCTTTCTGGATACCGCCGGCCGTCTCCATGTGGATGAAGCTCTAATGGAAGAGCTCCAAGCCATTAAAGACGCCGTCAATCCCAGCGAAATTTTGCTGGTGGTGGACGCCATGATCGGCCAAGATGCCGTGAACGCCGCCAAAGCCTTTGACGACGCCTTAGACATCGACGGTGTGGTCCTGACCAAGTTGGACGGCGACGCCCGCGGCGGCGCGGCGCTGTCCATCAAGGCTGTTACCGGCAAGCCCATCAAGTTTGTGGGCATGGGCGAAAAGCTGGACAACATTGAGGTCTTCCACCCCGATCGGATGGCCTCCCGCATTCTGGGCATGGGCGACGTGCTCAGTCTCATTGAAAAGGCTGAGCAGCAGTTTGACATGCAAAAAGCCCAGGAGTTGGCGGAAAAGCTGAAAAAGAACCGCTTCACCTTGCAGGACTATTACGACCAGTTGGTCCAGGTCAAGGGCATGGGTTCCATGGAAGAGCTGCTGGGTATGATGCCCGGCCTCAACGCCAAAGCGCTGGAGGGGGCCAGCATCAATGAAAAGGCCCTTACCCGCACCGAGGCTATCATCCTCTCCATGACGCCCCAGGAGCGAGAGAACCCCTCCATCCTCAACAGCAGCCGGAAAAAGCGCATCGCCGCGGGCTGCGGATTGCAGGTGGTGGATGTAAACCGGCTGCTGAAGGAATTTAACATGATGCAGCAGATGACCAAGCAGATGTCAAAACTCTCCGGCAAGCGCCGGAAAGGAAAGTTTGGGAAGATGCCCGGCGGAATGCCCGGCCTCCCCTTCTAATTCATTGGATTGGTATCCGTGTGAACGGTTCCATAGATATGTAATTCATTTGGAGGTGAAAGGACATGGTTAAGATCAGACTTCGCAGAATGGGCTCCAAGAAGAACCCCTTCTATCGTATCGTGGTTGCAGACTCCCGTTATCCCCGTAACGGCCGCTTCATTGAGGAGATTGGCACTTACGATCCCCTGCAAGAGCCTGCTGCCATTAAGGTGGACGCCGAGCGCGCCCAGGCTTGGATCAAGACCGGCGCTCAGCCCACTGAGACCGTGAAGGCTCTGCTGAAAAAGGCCAACGCCATCTGATTTGGAGGGCACATGAAGGACTTGCTCACTTATATCGCCCAAAATCTGGTGGAACACCCCCAGGCCGTGGACGTACAGGAGACGGAAACGGACGGTAATGTTGTGCTTGAGCTCCGGGTCGATCCCAGTGACATGGGAAAGGTGATCGGCCGTCAGGGCCGGATCGCCAAGGAAATCCGCACACTGATGCGCTCTGTGGCCCAGCGCCAGGGCAAAAAGGTTTCCGTTGAAATTATGGACTAAAGAATGGCGGCGCGTTTCGCGTCCGCCATTTTTCCTTTAGGAGGTATTTCCCTTGAAAAATCGTTATCTGGAAGCGGGAAAAATTGTCAACACCCATGGCATCGCCGGCGAGGTGAAGATTATGCCCTGGGCTGACGACCCCGACTTTTTGCTGGATTTTGATACCCTTTATATCGACGGCAAGCCCGTGGAGCTCCGGGCGGCTCGGGTCCACAAAAACTGCGTGCTGGCCAAGCTGGCTGGGGTGGATGACATCAACGAAGCCATGAAGCTGAAAGAAAAAGTGGTCTTCATTGACCGGGAGGATGTAGAGCTGGAAGAGGGCGCTTTCTTCCTGGCAGATATCATGGGCCTGGAGGTCCGGGACGCCGACAGCGGCGAGGTTCTGGGGCACATTGCCGATATCCTTACGCCCCCGGCCAGCAACGTCTATGTGGTCAAAGGGGGCAAGACAGAGCACATGATCCCCGCCGTGGAGGAATTTGTGGTGGAAACCAACGTGGACGAAGGTTACCTCCGGGTCCGCCTCATCGAAGGGATGTGAAGCCGTTGGACTTTCGCTATCACATCCATATTATGACCCTCTTCCCCGATGTGGTGGGAGACATGCTCTGTGAGTCCATTCTGGGCCGAGCCCAGGAGCGGGATATCATCCGCGTCGACTGCCATCAAATTCGGGACTATACCCTGAACAAGCAAAAGCAGGTGGATGACTACCCCTACGGCGGTGGCCACGGGGCCGTGATGCAGGCTGATCCCCTGTACCAGTGCTGGAAGCACATCTGTGATGAGGCTGGAGAGCGGATCCATACCATCTACCTCTCCCCCGTGGGCACGGTGTTCAAGCAGGCCGATGCCAAGCGCCTCCAGCAGGACTACAACAGCCTAATCTTGGTCTGCGGCCACTATGAGGGCATCGATGAACGGTTCATCGAGGAGTGCGTGGACGAGGAGATCTCGTTGGGAGACTTTGTCCTCACCGGCGGTGAGATTCCCGCTATGGCGGTGGCCGACGCGGTCTGCCGGCTGGTTCCCGGGGTTCTCTCTGACGCCGAGTGCTTTACCGACGAAAGCCACTGGGACGGGCTGCTGGAGTATCCCCAGTATTCCCGCCCCGAGGTGTGGCACGAGAAGCGGGTGCCGCCCATCCTTCTCTCTGGTCACCATGCCAACATCGCCAAATGGCGGCGGAAGCAGGCCATTCTCCGCACCCGGGACCGGCGGCCGGATATGTATGAAAAATTAGACCTTTCTTCCAAGGCCGACCAGAAGCTCTTGAAAGAGATTGCGGCCGAGGAAGCGGAACCATAAGGAAAAATCACGACTGCATGAAGCGGCCGTGATTTTTTCTGTCTTTATTCCCACAAAATTTCCGTGTTGTGGCTTATGAGGGCATAGCCGCTCAGGGTTTCATAGGCGGGAATGCACGTAGCCTCTTTTCCAAAGATCTCCCGGCTGATGGGGCTCTCCTGGTCAGCTTTGTAATATTCTACCAGAATAAACGCCGTCCCCGCCGCCGGCGTGAAGGTCGCAGGGACTTGGCTGGTTTCCACCTCTGTTGTGGCCAGCACCTGGCAGCTTTCGTCCATTTGGACCCAAACCATTCGGTCTGTGGGGTCCACGGAGACAACGGTGCACTTGACTGCAACGGTCTCTTGGGTGGTCTTTCCCGCTGTGGTAACCGTGGTTTCCCGCTTGATTTCTTGGGACATGGAGCCCCCGCTTGTGCTGAGATCGCTGCTGAACCCTGTACCAGAAACCAGGTAGACTGCCCCGGTTTGGGTTTGATACATGGGGTTGAAGAAGAAGGTGTAGTCCCTTTTTCCAGTGGGAACATAAAGGGTGGCCTCCAAGGATTGGAAAGGATCTGCCGACCCCCTATCCACCTCCAGGGTGCTACCATCCAAATGATAGGAGAGATAGCAGTCAGCTTTCCCCTCCTTTCCCTGGTTGATGTTCAGGGTGTAAAAGGGAAAGCCCTCGACCCCCTCAAAGGTATAATAAGGGCCGTCCTCTCCTTCCACCAAGTTGCCATAAAGCTTTTCAGCATACTGGCTGTCATCTACCGCAACGTTCTCACCAGTAAGGGATTGCTGGATATAGTCATCCAAAAACGCGTCGGCGTCAAACTGGTCTAGGGGGCTTGTGGTGATATAAACTCCCACAAGGCGGTCATTGGTATCCTTTCCCTGTTCCTCTTGGGCCAGCTGGCAGCTGGAGAGCAACAGGATCAGGGCCGCCAAAGTGACAAACAGGATGGTTTTTCTCCCCACGGGTCACACCTCCCATTGAATTTCGGTGTCCTGCCCCAGATAGTAGCCCTCCGGCTGGAGGACCAAGGTGGGAATGACCTCGTCCTCTGGGGTGATGATCTCCCGGGTGTCGGGAACGGGTTCCCCCTGTTGGAATCGCTCTACGATGATATAGGCTGTGCTGGCCTCGGGAATCAAAATCTCCGGGACTTCCTCCGGCGCATATTCCCTTCGAGCCGTGATCTGGTGGTTCTGATCCAGCTGGGTCCAGATCACTTTTTCGATCGGGGCGTACCCGGTGATGGTCAGATCCGCCGTCAGAGTTTTGGTTTCTCCGGCAGAGATGGCATAGCTTTCCACATGGTGCGCGCTGACGGTACATCCCGCCTCTAGGGGACCGTCTCCTAGAGGGAGTTCTTCTGGGATCAGATAGATCTCCTGATTGCTCAGCTGGTAGATTCGGTTGGCATAGGCCGGGTAGCGGTCCGCCTGGGGGGCAATGTAGAGCGTCCCTTGGATGCTGGTTTCCATGTTACCCTCTTCCGTAACTTGGCCATTGGTATACCGGTCTTGCAAAGCGCTGCTGAGATCGGGGATCCAGACAGCGTCTTTGGGATCTTCCCCGAACTGGATCGAGATCTGATAGAACCCAATTCCAGAAAGGCCAGGAAAGACGCAGTGCACCTCTTCTTCTGGGCTGGTGGTCTCAGAGGGAAGCGCTCCTTCGATTTGCCCATAGATTCGCCCGTCCTCGGCTAAAAGGTCAGAGTCCAAGAGGCACTCTGCAGTCAGAAAGAATCCCACGAAGCGGCCCTCTTCTTGGGCGGCAGCCTCCTCCATGGCCAGCTGGCAGCCCGTAAGGCTGAGGGCGGCCAAGAGGACCACGCCAGCTGCCAGATAACGTATCTTTTTCATAGCATTGCCTCATTCCCATAGGATATCGGTATATATCCCATCAAACCAGCCACTGGGCTGGCTTTGAAGGGTGGTGATGGCCGTGTCCGTCTTCTTGACGAGGGATCTGTCCGTCAGCTCTCCTTGCTGATAGGTTTCCACAATCAAAAATTCTGTCTCCTCCTCCGGGCGCAGGGTTTCCGGCACCTGGTCTGTGGCATAGGCCGTCCTGGTAATCTCCCGGTTGTCAGCGCTCATCTGGCACCAGACCACTTGGTCTGCGGGGATTTGGGCGGTGACATGGAGCAGAATTTGGAAGGTCTGCTGAATGGACTTCCCATTCCGAGTTTTTGTTGTGGTTCCACTGTCAGTGACACTCAGTGTGGACCCTTCCAGGTCCATCCGTGCACTGGGGCCCATCTCGGGGATCAGGTAGACATTCCCCTCGTTATCTTGATAGATCGGGTTTCGGTAGAGGATACACTGTCCCAGTTCCGTGGAGAGGTAGAGGGTCCCCTCCAGGGAGGTCGTCTCTTCCTCCTCGGTGATTCCAAAGTTTAGGTAGCGGTCTTGTATGGCGCTGCTGCCATCCGAAAGCATGGCTTCGTCCTCGCCGTCTCCAAAGGGGATTTCATAGAACGGGACGCCGTCCAGGCCGGGAAAGTCATAGGTGGTTTCCTGGCCGCTGCCGGAGGCCTCGGCATAGATTCTTCCATTCTCGTCAGCGTAATCCTCCAAAGAGGTCGTCGTGATGTAAAATCCTACCATCTGTTCGATGGTGCTATCCCCTACCGCCAGCTGGCAGCCGGAGACTGTGAGGATTAAGGCAAGCAGGGTAAGCAGGAATAAGAAGGTTCGTTTCATGGCAGGTCATCCTTTCTTCCACAGGATCCTTGTTGGCTGTGCCTCGAAAAATCCGTTGTCCATCCGATATGGGGTGTAGAGATATTCTTCTGTGGAACCCACGAGCTCTCGTTCCACGGTCTCCTTTCCCTGGTCATCGGTGTAGCAGGCTTCTATCAGGAGGTAAGTGGTGGCCTCCTCCGGGACTAGGGTTTCCGGAAGCTGACCCGGCAGGAAGTCCTGGCGCGTTACCACCCGGTCTTGGTTGTCCATTTGAACCAGGATGATGCGCTGGGCAGGGCTCCTGCTCTTGGCGGTGACATAAAGGTTAATCTCCTCCGTGGTTTCTGCTCCCTGGGTCTCTATGGTGTAAAATTCCCCCACGCATGCGGTCAAACCGTCGCCCTGAAAGCTGGTTCCGCCCATGGACAGATAGACCTCGCCTTCCGGGGTTCGATAGACAGGGGTGAGGGTTACGATGGGTTCCCCCAGTTCAGCAGAATAATACACCGTCCCCCTGATTTCGGCCGTGCGGATTCCCTTGGGGGAACCGTCGTTCGTGTTGTTATAGGTTACGCCGCCATCCCAAAAGCCCTTGTTGGGGGCAGATTTCACGGTGACAAGCTCTTGTCCCTCGTCCCGTTCCAGCTCATAGGAGAAAAAGACGCCTTCCACCTCTGGAAACCCATAGACCTCTCGTTCTACCGTCTCGTTCGTCGTCTCATCGTAATAGGTCTGGGTTTCCTTTGTGGCATAAATTCGCTGTTCGCTGCCTGCCGGATTCTGGGTTTCCCCAGGGCTGGATGATGCCGAGCCACTCTTGATCGTGTCTCCCGGTGTGCCCAAGGTGACGACACCGCCAATGAGGACATCACGCTCTGTGGCCAGAGCCTCTTCCTCTGCCAGCTGGCAGCCGGATAAGACCAGAAGAAAGGCCGTCATCAGCCCGACGAGCCTCTGTCGCTTATGTTTCATTCTGCACCTCCAGTTCGCCGTCAAACTTCAAAATGTCCCCTACGTCACAGTTTAGAAAATAACAGATCCGGTTGAGGGTCCCAAAACGAACGCCCTTGGCTTTGCCGCTGCGGAGGATGGAGAGGTTGGCCTCTGTGATCCCCACCTTGGCGCAGAGCTCCTTGGAGGTCATCCCCCGGGACTTTAGCACCTCTTCCAGGCAAACTTTGATTCCCATGGTCAGCCCCCCTTAAATGAAGAGGTCGTTGTCTTCTTTCAGCTGCCGGTTTTCCCGGATAAACTGGACCACCAGCAAGACCGCCAAAAGAAAGGCCACAGACAAAATGGGGATCACAACCTGGATACGGACAGACTGCAGCTGGCCCAAAAACAGAAGCTGCAGCAGGTTCATGGCCACGGTGACCAGCAGGCTAACCGCCAAACTGACCCCACACAGCCGGGAGACGTGATGGGCCTTATCTGCCGCTGCCTGGGAATAGCGGTCGGTCTTCATGGCTGCCATCAGATCCAAGGCTGCCAGGGTGACCATCACCGTCAAAAGGTGGGGCAGCATGTTGGCCAGGTACTGGAGGAAGACGAAGAAAGTATTGCTGCCATTGTGGAGCGCAAACCCCAGCCCGTCGGTTTGCAGGGCCGCCAGCTCCTCCAAGAAAACCTGAAAGGCCGGCCCAAAGGCCAGAAACACAAAATACACTGCCAGCAGCCGCAGTAGGATGGCCAGATAGTCCTGGAGCTTTTCCCGATCCGCTACCATAAAGTGGCGCAAGGCGCGCAGGACAAGATAGCTGAAGATCAGCGCGTAAGCTGTGCCACTGAAAAGGGACTGCTCCACAGACCGATCCTCCTGCCCGGCCAGGAACAAGCTGGGGATCTGCCCGGGGTTAATCATGAAATAAAACACCGCAAAGAGAAGGATGCTCAGGATCACCAGCAGCACATCCTCTGGGGCCAAAGCCCGTTTTCTGCCTAAGAAGATCAGCACTGCCACCGGAATCAGAGACAGCAACAGATACAGCAGAATCGCCACGGCATTTCCCCCGGACCCAGACAGCGAGAGGGCCCGCAACCCTGCCCCAATCTGCGCAAAGGGAAAGGCCATCACATCGGCAACCCACGGGGTTTCCCCGCTGGCCACCCAGTACAGCACCAGGAAAAAGATAGCCTCTGCACCTAGGAAAAGTTGGAATCCTTTGCCTTTCATGTCGCTCCCTCCAAATTATTGTTTTTCGATAATTTCATGCTTTGAGGATACCATAGAAATTATCGTTTGTCAATAATTTTGAAGAAAAAGAGGGCCCAGGCAGAAAGTTCCCTTTCTGCCTGGGCTGCTGTTAGGTTGCCAACCATTCATAGTATGCGTAGTGAAAGCTTGCAGTGCGAATCAGAGATTCCCACCCGCTGCTGGCCAAGGGAAGGGTACTTCCCTGCTCCCAGATGGGAATTCCCTGGCCAATCTGGCCGATGTAAATGCCAGGGGTAGTGGCGGGTAGGACCACTCCCGAAGGGGTGATGGTTTCGTCAGGTTCCCCTTTCGAGATATAGAATTCATAATGGGTGTTCCACCAGATGGAATTTTTCTCTTTTTGGGTAAATAGGCTGCGCTTTGGCACCAAATATAGGGAGCCGTCTTCTGCAAACTGGTACTCCAGCCAGCCAACCCCATCCTTCAGCCAGAGATTAAAAGAGATGGTCCCATCTGAAAGCTGCACCACATGATTCACCCCAACATGGTCCTGGGGGAGGCAAAAGCTGACATGACATTGGAGGATCAGCAACACCGCCAGGATCCCCACCCCCAAAAACAGCGTGTAAACGAACCCCATCAGCAGATCCTTCTTCTGGCGTTTTTTGGCGGCTTTCTCCACCGAGCCCAGAGAGACTGCTTTGCCGGCGGAAGCCGGGCAAAAGACAGAAGCCTGCAGATCGGAAAGCAGCCGCCGGCACCGGCTGCAGGTGGTCAGATGGCTGTCAATGACGGCGCGGCTGTATGGGCTGCAGGTGCCGTCATAGTATTCTGGCAAAATGTCTTCCACCACAGCGCAAGGCAGTTTCATGGCAGATCCCCCTTTCTCATCAGTTCATTTCCTAATGTCTCCTCCAGCATGGCATAATAGTCCTGCCAATCTTCTTCGCTCCAGCGGGAGCCGGATTCCAAGGGGTCAATATAGTGGTCCACCATGGTTTCCATGTTCTGGCTGGCTTTGGGGAGATCCATGCCTGGTTTCCAAACGAGAACGCGGTCTTCGGGGGTGCCTGCGTAAATGGCCGGAATCTCCTCCAAGAGTAAGGCGGGTTGATGGGAGGGCTCCCCCTCTACCCTGCCAGTGTCTCCAAAGGCAAGATAGATGTTGAATAACCCTTGTTCCGAAGTCCGGTTTGCTTCCCACAAGGCGTGCATCGGTGTGTAATACAGGGAGCCATCCTGATCCACGTAGAAAACAATTTTTTCCAGGGTCTTTCCATCCTTGATATACAGGTGGAACACAATGGTTCCGTCCTCCAGCTGGCACAGCTGAGAAATTTCGATTTCTTCTGCCGGGACAGGGGTGTTCTGCCGCAGTGTAAGCCACAGGGGGGAGGCCGCGATCAAAACAACGAGGATGGCAATGAGGCCCCCTTTGTATCGGGAGATTTTCCGCCGCTTTTTCCAACCTGCCTGCGCCGCCTTCAACGCCGCTGCTTCTTCCGCGTCTTCTTGGGGATGGTCCAGGCCTTCCTCCATGGCGTTCAAGGATTGTTGGCAGGCCGGGCAGCCCTGCACATGCTCCTCCACCAGTTCCCTGCTCTCCTGGCTGCAAATTTCATCGTGGTAAAGAGGCAGCAGGTCCTCTATGAGCCTGCACGGTACGTTCATGGCAATCCCTCCTTGATCTTGAGCCTGGCCCGGTGGTAAGTCACCCGGGCCCAGCTCTCGGTTTTGTGAAACAGGCCTGCAATTTGAGAAAAGGAGAGCTCCCCGAGCAGACGCAGGAGAAAGACCTCCTTGTAAGGATCCTCCAGCCGGTGGATGGCTTGGTAGATCTCGTGGACCGACTCCTTGTCCAGCAGACGCTGCTCCAGCTCGTCCAGGGAAAAGGTGTCCTCTAGGGTCTCATGGTCCTTTCGCCGTTTCTCTTTCCGGCAGTGGTCGTAGTAGGTGTTTTTTGCGATTTGACAAAGCCAACTGTACAAGGTGCTCCTGCCGTCAAACTGGTCCAGTTTTTGCAGCACTTTGAAAAAGGACTCCTGGGTGACCTCCTCTGCCACCCAGGGGTTTCCGCTGAGAACCAGAACGTATTTGTAGACGTCCTTAAAATACTTCTGGTATACCTGGTCAAATTCTGTCACCCTCTCACCCCCTTTTCATACATAAGACGCCGGAACCCCGGAATCGTTACAAAAAAGAATCTATTTTTCGGTTTGCTGTCTCCCGTCCCCAAAAACATGGGATCGCTTTTCCGGGGATTCTGTGCTACAATTCTTCCATCCCCCAACAGAAAGAAGGAAAGCCCTTGCGTCTGCCCGCTAAAAACCGTTTGTCCTCTGTGCAATCCTGAAAAAACCATTTGTACAGAGGAGATTCCCTATGAAACGACCGAACACCCCCACCATTACCCCGGAAACCATCCGCGCCATGGAAGATATGTCCTGGTTCACCCACGCTTTGATTTTCGATGACCTGCTCATCGTGGCCCAGCGGGAGACCAACTGCTTTGTTCTGAAAACCACAGAGGGACTCATTGTCATCGACGCCATCTGGCCCAGTGAAAAGGCCTTTCAGGCGATCCTTGCTGCCATTCGGGCGGTAGGCTGGAAGCCAGAGCACCTGAAAAAACTTCTGCTGACCCATGGCCATGCTGACCACACAGGTTGTGGCCGGTGGCTTGTGGAGCGATATCAGGTGGAAACCATGCTCTCCCGGGAGGACACTGTTTTTTGGCGGGAGCATCCAATCAAACCTAACCGCCCCGAGACCTGGAAGGATTATGAAATTGACGTGTATCTGCAAGAGGGAGACACCGTGACTCTGGGGGATAAAACCATTGCAGTCTACGCCACACCAGGCCATACCCCCGGCGGACTGAGCTATATTTTCCCGGTGAAGGAAGATGGCCAATGCCATATGGCGGGTTTGTGGGGTGGCACCACGCCGCCAAAACATCCCGACCAGGTCAGGCAATACCTCCAGTCGCTGGACCATTTTATGGCGGCGGCAAAGGAACAGGGGGTTGACGTAGCCCTAAGCAATCACACAGCGGTGGACCAAGGCCTGGATCGGATTGCCTATTCTCAAAAGAGACTGGCCTATATGCCCAATATTTACATCATTGGGCAGGAGGGATTCCAGAAATACTGCCAGGTGTTTCGCGCCCTCAGTGAAGAAGTTCTGCGCAGCCAATAAGAGGCAAGAAAAAGACGGCGTCGCTTTACAAAGCGACGCCGTCTCATGTTATGCTAGAAAGTTACTTTTCCACCACAAAATTCTCTTTGGTCAGCTCGTTATACTTACCGCGCTTGACATAATGGGTGTGCAGATACTCGTGAGAATTGTGGCCGCAGGGCTCGCCCCACTCCTTGTAGAAGTCCTGGAGGGACTTATTCTCGTGAGACTTACGGACGACCTTGCGCTCGTCCTCGCCATAGATGGCTTCCATTCTCTTCTGACGGACGATGTTGATGTCCTCCTGGGGTCTGGGCTGACCACCGCCAGTGATACAGCCGCCGGGACATCCCATGACCTCGATGAAGTGATAAGGAGACTTGCCTTCCTTGATCTGATCCATCAGCTTCCGGGCGCCGGCATAGCCGCTGGTGACGGCAATCTTCACCTCAAAGCCCTCAGCAGCACGCCATTCGGGCTTCACGTTCTCCAGCTTGATGGTGGCTTCCTTCACCTGCTCCAGGCCCACGATGGGAGAGACGTGGAGGTTCGGGAAGGGCAGCTCACGGCCGGTGATGATCTCATAAACGGTACGCAGCGCAGCTTCCATCACGCCGCCGGTGACACCGAAGATATCAGCGGCGCCAGTGGAGAAGCCCAGGGGTGCATCAAAGTCTTCCTCGGGCAGGCCATGGAAGTTGATGCCCATGGTCTTAATCATGTCACCCAGCTCACGGGTGGTGAGAACAGCGTCTACGTTGGGCACGCCGTCGTTCTGCATCTCGGGGCGGGCACATTCGGTCTTCTTGGCGGTGCAGGGCATGATGGAGACCACGTACATGTCCTCGGGCTTCTTGCCCATCTTCTTGGCGTAATAGCTCTTCACCACCGCACCAAACATCTGGTGGGGGGATTTACAGGTGGAGAGGTTATCCAAGTGCTCAGGATAATTGTGCTCGATGAACTGAATCCAACCGGGAGAGCAGGAGGTAATCATGGGCAGGGTGGCCACGCCGCCGTTGAGGACAGCGCGGAACCGCTCCAGGAACTCGGTCCCCTCTTCCATGATGGTCAGGTCGGCGCCCCAGTTGGTGTCGAAAACATCGTCGAAGCCCATGCGGTGGAGGGCAGCGGCCAGTTTACCGGTTTCACAGGTACCGGCGGGCAGGCCAAAGCACTCCCCGATGCCCACACGAACGGCGGGGGCAGGCTGAACCACAACGTGCTTGCTGGGATCATTGATTGCCTTCAGGACACGGTCCTTGTGGCTGGTCTCCTTCAGGGCGCCAACGGGGCAGACCACCACGCACTGACCACAGAAGGTGCAGGCAGTATTGCCGATGGAAAGGCCAAAGGCGGGGGTGATCACGGTCTGGAACCCACGGTTTTCAGCCGTCAGGATCGAAGTGGTCTGAATGTTCTTACAGACGTTGACGCAGCGACGGCACAGGATGCACTTGTTGGGATCCCGGGTAAGGGACTCGCTGACGTCGATGGGACGGAGCACTCTCTCCCCTTCATAGGGGGAATCCTCCACGCCCAGTTCCCGGCCCAGAGCCTGGAACTCACAGTCCTGGTTCCGGGCACAGGTCAAACATTTCTTATCGTGGTTGGAGAGCAGAAGCTCATACATGGTCTTCCGCGCTTCCTGGACTTTAGCGTTGTTGGTTTCGATGACCATACCGTCCCGGGCCTCCACCATGCAGGAGGCCTGCAGGTTCTTGGCGGGAGGGCTGATCTGCTCTACCACGCAGATCCGGCAGGCACCGTACTGGTTGATGCCTTCCAGATAGCACAGCTTCGGGATATGGATGCCATTGCGCTCTGCAGCCTGCAAAATGGTGCTGCCGGCAGGGGCGATACATTCTTTCCCGTTAATTGTCAGTTTAATATCTGCCATGACTCTTACCTCCTGTCGCAACGCAGGCAGCGGCTGGCTTCGGCACGGGCGTCCAGCTCATGCATGCCGAGGTTACGTTCCACGAAGCTGCCAACTGCTTTTTCCGCCTCGATCTGTCTCGTCAGGAAGCGGTTGTGGGCAACGATATCGCCTTCGATGTGATAATCCGTGATCTCCTGCTCAAAGCCCTTGTTCAGGATGCCATCGCCGCCCAGGTACTTATCAATCCCGGAAGCGGCCACCTTGGCCTCATGGACTGCGTTAACGATATCTTCGGGACCACGGTGAGCGTCGCCGCCTACGAAGACGCCGGGCATAGAGGTTGCCTGGGTGTAACGGTCGGCCACAACGCGGTCACCATTGAGCTGAATGGTGCCCTTAATGAACTTGGTATCGGGGGTCTGGGAGATGGCGGGGATGGCGACGTCGAACTCTTCCACATAGGTCTCACCGCTGGGCACGGCCTTGCGGCGGCCGGAGCTGTCGAACTGCCCCAACTTCTGTTTCATAATGCAGATGCTGTTGAGCTTGCCGCCGATGCCCACAAAGTCGGTGGGGTTGACCAGGGTGCGGATCTTGACACCCTCTTCCAGGGCGTCGCGAACCTCTACCTCGTCAGCGGGCATATCCTCTGCGGAACGACGGTAAAGGATGACAACCTCTCTGGCACCCAGACGGACAGCGGTACGGGCGGAGTCGATGGCGGTGTTGCCGCCGCCGATAACAGCGACCTTCTTGCCGGTGAAGTCCAGATCCCGCTTCAGGAATCTACGCTTGAGGAAGTCCAGGCCGGGGTACACGCCTTCCAGATCCTCGCCGGGGATGCCCATCTGCAGGGCCTTCTGGGCACCGATGGCGATGAAGATGGCGTCATAGTTCTTCTGCAGGGAGCGGAAGGAGACATCCACGCCAATCTTGGTGTTCAGGATGATGTTCACGCCGGTTCTTTCAATGTTCTTAATTTCCCGCTCAATGATATCCAGAGGCAGACGGTAATCGGGGATACCGTAGGTCATAATACCACCGGGGCGCTTCTCGGCTTCATAGACATCCACGTGATAGCCGAGGCGGGCCAGATAGTAAGCGCAGGTCAGGCCAGAAGGACCAGCGCCGACGATGGCAACCCGCTTATCCAGCTGTGCCACAGGCTTCAGATCCTCGTCGAAGGGGAAGCCCTGGGCATAGGCCCAGTCGGTGGCGAACCGCTTCAGCTCGCAGATGTTCATGGCCTCGTCTACGCTGCCACGGCGGCAGCGGCTTTCGCAGGGATGGGTACAGACACGGCCGCAGATACCGGAGAAGGGGTTGTCGCGGTACATAACGCGGGCAGCGCCCATGTAATCGCCAGTGGCGATGAGGCTCATATAGCCAGGGATATTGATGCCAGCGGGACAGGTATTCTCGCAGGGGCTGGAGACAATGTCGCCGCAGACACCAGCAGAACATCGCTTCTCAACGATGTGCTCCTCGTACTCTTCCCGGAAATACTTAATGGTGGACAGGACGGGGTTGGGAGCCGTCTGGCCCAGGCCGCACATAGCGGTATCCTTGATGATGGCACCCAGGTGCTCCAGGGTTTCGATATCGCCGGGTTTGCCCTCGCCGGCAGTGATGCGGTTGAGGATTTCCAGCATCCGCTTGGTACCCACACGGCAGGCGGTACACTTGCCGCAGGATTCCTCCTGGATGAAGTCCAGATAGAACCGGGCGGTATCCACCATACAGGTGTCTTCATCCATAACGATCAGGCCGCCGGAGCCCACGATGGAGCCCAGGGCTGCCAGGGACTCATAGTCCAGGGGGGTGTTGATATTCTCGGCCGTGATACAGCCGCCGGAGGGGCCGCCGGTCTGGGCAGACTTAAACTTCTTGCCGTTGGGAATGCCGCCGCCGATGGAGTAGATGACCTCGGACAGGGGGGTGCCCATGGGGACTTCCACCAGGCCGGTATTGACAATATTGCCGGACAGAGCGAAGACCTTGGTGCCGGGGCTCTTCTCGGTGCCAAACTGACGGAACCAGTCGGCGCCTTCCAGCATGATGGCGGGGACAGTGGCCAGGGTTTCCACGTTGTTGATGATGGTGGGCTTGCCAAACAGACCACTCTGGAAGGGGAAGGGAGGCTTCTGTCTGGGCTCGCCTCGCTGGCCTTCCACGGAGGCCATCAGGGCCGTTTCCTCGCCGCAGACAAATGCACCAGCGCCGATACGGATTTCAATATCAAAATCAAAGCCGGAACCCAAAATATCTTTGCCAAGCAGCCCTTCTTCCCGGGCCATCTCCAGGGCAGCCTTCAGACGTTCCACGGCGATGGGATACTCAGCGCGGATATACACAACGCCGTGAGAGGCGCCGATGGCATAGCCACCAATGAGCATGCCCTCAATAACGCTGTGGGGGTCACCTTCGAAAACGGAACGGTCCATAAAGGCACCGGGGTCGCCTTCGTCGGCATTACAAATGATGTACTTCTCGTCGCCGGGCTGGTTGTAGGCTGCTTCCCACTTCACGCCAGAGGGGAAACCAGCGCCGCCACGGCCGCGGAGGCCAGACTTCTTCAGCTCTTCAATAACTGCCATCCGGTCGCCCTTTTCCAGGATGCGGGCCAGGGCCAGGTAGCCGTCTTTGGAGACATAGCTGTTGATGCAGTTAACATCGATCAGGCCGCAGTTCCGCAGGGCGATACGCACCTGATCCCGGAAGAAGGCCACGTCGTGGATGTTGGACACGCGCTTTTTCTGGATGCTGTCGTAGAAGGTGTACTCTGTGACAGGCTCACCGCCAATAAAGTGCTTCTGCACCACATCCTTCACCCGCTCAGGGGTCATCTCGGTGTAGTAAGTCTCGTCAGGCAGAATGTAAACCACAGGGCCCACAGCGCAGGTACCCATACAACCTCTTTCGATAACAGCCACTTTATCGGTGAGGCCGGCTGCTTCCAGCTCCTCTACCAAGGCGTCACGGACGTTTTTACAGCCGGAAGACATACATCCGGTGCCATAGCACACCATGGCAAGGTGACTATACTGCCCCATCTTTTCCAGATAGGTTTCCTTCATGCTCTGAAGGTCAGCAATGCTTCTGATCATGCCTGAGCACCTCCTTCGTCCAGTTCTTCAGCGGACTCATCGTAGAGAGACAAAATCCCTCTCAGCTTTGCGGGGGTAACCTGCTTGTAGACTTCATCGTCTACCATCATAGCAGGAGCCAGGCCGCAGGCACCAATACATCGCGCAATCTCAAAGGTGAACTGGCCATCTTCGGTGGTGCCGCCCACATCTACATCCAGCTCGCGCTTGATGGCGTCGACGACCTTCTTACCGCCTCTAACGTAGCAGGCAGTGCCCTGGCACATTCGGATGGTATGCTTGCCTCGCTTCTGGGTGGAGAAGAAAGAATAAAAGCTCACCACGCCGCTTACCTCAGACACAGGTAGGTCCATACCATCAGCGATGAACTCCTGCAGCTCCATGGGGAGATAGCCAAAGATCTCTTGGGCAGCGTGGAGCACCATGATTAGAGACCCTTCCTTCTCTTTGTACTGCTCGATCACCTTGGCAACAGCATCGTACAATGCTCTTTCATCGGTGCCGCAGGTGGCGCAGACAATATCCGGTCTTTCGTTCATAGTTTTCCTCCTTTTTGCCTCGAACCAGGGGAAACGAGGTTCGAAGCCGGTTGACAAGCCATTTGCGGCTTAAAACAAAGAAATAAAAAATATAAGTGAAACGCTGGTACGGCGCCCATTGCTGACCACCACACCGCCCGATGGGGAACGCCAGCTGGGGAGCATCCCCCAAAATGGCCTATGCGGAGGCGAATCTGCTGATAATTCCCGGGCAGGAATTTCAGAATCTATTTTAAATATATATAAGATCCGCCATATTACATTCAATTATAGTTTTCTTTCTTACTTTTGTCAATTATGAAATCTTCCTAAAATGCCATTCATCTGCCAAAAAATTTCATCTGAACCCTGTATCTTGGGGTGAAACTCCAAATTTCGCCGAAAAACCTTCTAAAAAAGAAGGGAATGATGCAAATGGAGGGTGTCCAACTTGCAAAAGCTAGACACCCTCCATTGCGGCAAGGAATGCGAAATACAAAGTGAAATAATTTAGAAATATACGAAACAAATTGTCAAAAGTTTGCCTCAAGCAGAGACGGCGCCTTCGCTGGCCATGGCAGCAGCCTGGGCCATAGCAGCGGCAAAGCCTTGTACATCGAAACCAGGAATCCCGCGGAAGATGGTTTCCAGGCGCTGGTGAAGACACCGACGGAACTCATCTGCCACGTCTCTCCCCTGCTTTTCCATGCAGATGATCCAGGAGCGGCGGTCATTTTCATCCAGCCGTGTGACGAGATAACCCTTCTTGCGCAGGGAGTCTACCATACGGCAGATGGAAGAGACCGACAGATGCAGCTGGGTAGCTTGCAGCTGTTTTTGGGTGCGGGCCTCGGGATACAGGGCCAGATGAACCAGGACGAGCATCTCATTTTCTGATAAATTATGTTCTCTACCGAGATCTATCAGGATATTTCGATATTGGTCAGTCAGGGTGTAGCACGCGTTAATTACGGTGAAGGATTCATCACCGGCGTGAAGGAAAGGTACTTGAGTGCTCATAATGGATTCCTCCTTTAGGTTTCGCGGGATAGCTTTCAAACCAGCTCTCTCTTTACATTGGAAACTATAGCACTTGAAACCTGTTTTTGCAAGAGAAAAAAATTTTCCTTCATTATTTTCGTCGTTTTTACTGGTTTATCGTAAGATAAGTTCACATATTTTGCAGTAAAATTCATTTTTTGAATCATAGCTTGCAAACAGACAGAATGAAATGTCATTTTCTGCATCAGCGGAGCCATAATTTTGGAGGACCCTGAAAAAAAGGCCCGCCAAAAGTTGGCGGGCCTTCAAACCGATGGTTTTTACGATAGTTATTAGCTTTCTTATGTTCCCAAATAAGCAGCTTTCACCGACTCGTTGGTGAGCAGCTCCTTGCCCGGGCCGGACATGGTAACACGGCCGGTCTCCAAAACGTACCCCATGTGGGCGGTTTTCAGGGCCATGTTGGCGTTCTGCTCGATCAGGAGAATGGTGACGCCTTTCTTGTTGACCTCTTCGATGATCCGAAAAATTTCCCGCACCACCAGGGGGGCCAGACCCAGAGAGGGTTCGTCCATCATCATTACCTTGGGGCGGCTCATAAGGGCACGGCCCACGGCCAGCATCTGCTGCTCGCCGCCGGACAGGGTGCCGCCAGCCTGCCACTCTCTCTCCCGCAGACGGGGGAAGAGGTTAAAAACCCACTCCATATCCTCAGAGATATCGTCCTTACGCAGATAAGCGCCCACGCGGAGGTTTTCTTTCACGGTCAGATCCGCAAAGATTCGCCGGCCTTCAGGCACCAGGGTGATGCCGCGGGAGACGATCTCCGTGGGGTTTTTGCCGGTGATGTCCTCTCCCTTGAAAAGAATTTTACCACTCTTGGGTTTTACCAGACCAGAGATGGCCCGGAGGGTGGAGCTCTTGCCGGCACCGTTGGCGCCGATTAGGGTGACGATCTCCCCTTCCGGCACGTCGAAGGAGATCCCCTTAACGGCCTCAATGCCGCCGTAGTTCACTTGCAGGTTTTGAATGCTAAGAATGGGTTCACTCATCTTCTACTACCCCCAAATAGGCGTCGATCACGCGCTGATTCTTCTGGATCTCACTGGGCAGGCCCTGAGCAATGAGGCTGCCGAAGTCCAGCACGTAGATCCGGTCGGAAATGTTCATGACCAGATCCATGTGGTGCTCGATGAGCAGGATGGTCAGGTGGTGCTTATCACGGATCTCATGGATAAAGCTTGCCAGCTCCAGGGTTTCCTGGGGGTTCATGCCGGCGGCGGGCTC
>DBEYYM010000110.1:0-4319 GCA_048184675.1 Evtepia sp.
GTCTGAGGGGGAGCTCTCCTTTTCCCAGAACGGGGAGGACCTCTCCTCCTTCTCTGGTATGGGCACCACAAAGGGGTATGCCTGCTACTTTCAGTATTCCATCGCCGTAACGGACAACAAGACCCCCCTCCAGGCGGTTTACGACCACTACGGCACCTATTTCACCGCAGAGATTCCCCTGACCGGAGAGGAGGATGCGCCATGAAAAACCAGAAGACCCTGCCCACCTCCCGCCAGCGGGCCCGCCGCCGGGGGCTCATCGTCCTGGTGCTGGCCCTCCTGCTGCTCTTCACTTTGCTCTTCCGCTATTACAGCACCCTCACCCCCACCCAGGTGATCCGCACGGCGGAAGCCTCTGTGGGGGTGGACCGAACCCACATTCTGGAGCAGCGCACCGAGGAGGGAATCACCTTCACCCTCTCCCGAAACGACGAGATTCTCATGGTCACCGCCTATTCCCCCAAGATCCAGCGGTCCACGGACGCCCTCCGTCAGCCTTTCCTGGCGGTGGACCTGACCCACGGAACCGACGGTGCCGCCTGCGGCGCTTCCTGGCCCCAGGGGATCGATAACAGCGCCCAAGAGGAACCCACAGACGCGGAGGAAGCGGTCCTTGGCCTCCAATACGCCGGCATCCTCACCGGCTATCCAGAGGCCACCACCGTCCGCCTCTGCCATGCCTCCGATTGGTACCTGGATGTCCTTGACACCGAGATTCTGGAGGCCGAGGATCACACCCGCTATTTCTGGGTCAGCTCCCTTCCCTCCAGCGCCTCGGACGACTACGATACCATCCTCCTCCTGGATCAGGCGGGGCACTTCCTGTGGTTTTACGACCTGAACAAAGGCTCTGGGGGAGCCATCGCCCCCACGTCCTAACCCCCAGAAAGGAGGTCCTATGGCACAGCCACCCTTTGAACAATATGGAAAAGAGGTCGCCGCCCACCTCCGCCACGCCACCCGGCGGGAAAAGGAGCAAGTTCAAAAGGAGCTCACCGACCACCTGATGGACCATGCCCAGGCGCTCACCGACGCAGGCTACCCTCTCTGGCAGGCCTATTGGGCGGCGGCAGAGGCCATGGGGGACCCAGAGGAAGTGGGCCAGGCCCTGGACCGGGAGTACCCTCGCCGGTGGCTGGTCCTCTCCCGGCTGGCTGCCCTGGCCCTGGCTGGGGCCCTCCTCCTCTTCCTGTGGACTGGAAGCCACTATTTCTCCGCTGCCCAGGGCTATCTCCAGGCCCGGTACAACCCGCTGTCCTGGCAGACCCTAGACCGCCAGCCGGGGGAGCCCAACCTGCTCTCTGACCAGGCGGTGGTCTGCCCCCTGGACTGGGAAACCCAGCTCTCCGGCGGCTCCCGCCTCCACCTTTTCGCGGTGGCCCTGGAGCCCGTCCCCCAAAATGGAACCTACCACGCCTATGTCTGTCTGGTGTCCTATCAGCCCGATCCCCGTCTCAGCGCCCAGGATGTGTCCCAAGATATCTGGTACACCTGGCCCTCCCCCTACGCCAGCTACCGGCAGGAGACCAGCGCCCAAGGGGGACGTTACACCGACGCCTACTGCTACGTTCTCTCCCAGCTGGACCTGTCCGCCGGGGAAACCCCCACCCTCCACTATGACCGCTACGGAGTGACCGTTACCCTGCCCATCCCCATTCCCTGGGAGGAGGTGCTTTCGTGACACGACCCAAAAAACACCGATCCCGCCGGCAGTGGGCCCTCTCCCTGGGGGCTTTGGCCCTGGGGCTGGTCCTAGTGACCGCCGGGGTGACCATGGCCCTCCCCCTTTCCCCCCGCACCCCCAGCCAAATCATGGCTGCCGCCGCCCAACAGCACGGCGCTGGGGCAACCCACCTGGTGGCCAAAAGCCGCTTCCATGATATGGACTTTTTCCTTTCCGCCAACGACGACCTGTTCCTCCTCTCCTATGATCCTGTTGACCTGGGGCTGAGCCGGGCAGCCAGCGGAAGCAGCACCCCCGCCGCAGACCGCACCCGGTCCTCTAGCCCCGTCTGCGGGGTGGGCCTGCACATTTCCGACGGGGACGTGGTCTATACCCAGGTGGCGGGGCTGGTCTCCTTAGAGGACGCTGTCACCGCCCGGGTGACCCTCTCCCCCGCCCAACCCGGCACAGAGCCGTCCACCCTGGACACCGCCGTCCTCCAGGGTGAGGATGGGCAGCGTTACTTCTGGCTCTGCCAGGAGATGCCCCAGGCGGCCCGCCCGTCTCTTTCCGGCGTCTCCATTGTCCTGCTGGATCAGCAGGGCGCTCCCCTGGCCCACTATGACTTGCCGGAGGAAACTCAATGTTGGCTTCAGAGTGCCTAATCGCAATCCGTAAAAAATCAGCGGGCTCCGGGTGGAATGTTCTCCCTTGAAAAGAGCATTCCACCCAGAGCCCGCTGTGCTATGTCGTCAGTTCTGGTGTATCGATTTCCCACCAGCGCAACCCATTTTCAGTCTACAAATTCAAACAGCTCCTCCACCGTTGTGTGGAAGACCTTTGCGATGTCCATTGCCAGTTTCAGGGATGGATTATATCGCCCGTTTTCCAAATGGACGATGGTTTCCCTCCGAACACCAATCAAAGCGGCCAATTCGCTTTGCTTCATATTCTCTTTTTCCCTGTATTCTTTCATCTTTGTTTTTAACATCATGCTTCCATCCCATTTTTATCAATCCAACAAAAGACAATGGTCCGAAGGAGCACCAAAATAAAAATGCCGGCGGTTAAAAGATATCCGGTTAAATAGGGCGACACACCGTCCAACAGCAAAAAGGGAAAGACGAGGATGCCCATGAGAACAAAGGCAGCCTTGAGGCAGAGGGCATCTGCCAGCTGCAGCGTCCTTTTTGCGTACTCGTCCATCCCATCGGAATTTCTTTTCAGCCAGCTGACAGCCGCCAACAGAATGATGACAACCCATACCGGCCCATTGGAGTTTACCCGATACGTCACCATCAGATGGTAGTATGCAGGAATACAAAAGGCAACAACGGCCTGAACAACCATAAACGTTCTGAGACTCAATTTTTTCATGGCAACCTCCAAGTGATATATTTATAACTCCATGGGTTATAAATATATCACTTTCACTGGCCTATGTCAACAGATCGTGTGAATTATTTTTAACATTTTCAATGGTGGGAAGCTCTCCGCCCGGTCCCCGTCCCTCCGCAGGCTGAAAAAGCAGCATACTCTGGCCAGAGTATGCTGCTTTTCATGGCATATATTGTTTTTGTACCGGAATTACTCCTCGTCGCCTTCTTCGTCCTCGTCCACCAGGTCCATGGAGAACTTGTCCCCACAGTTGGGGCAGGTCACCTCGCCGATGTCCAGAACGCTCTCGTCGATGACGATATCCTCGCCGCAGCTGGGGCAGGCGATTTCAAAGAAATCGTCATCATCCAGAACAGAGCAGCAGCTGCCGCAGCCGGCTACCTCGTCCTCATCCAGGTCCAGATCATCGAACACCACTGTTTCCACGTCAGACAGGTCCTCGGCCACAGATTCCAGCTCGTCGGTGATGGCTTCCACCTCCACCTCCAGGTCTTCCACAGCGAAGCCCACGTCCTCCAGGACGTCGATGATCTTGGCGATGAGCTTGCCTTCCTTGGATTTCTCCTTGTCCAGCTCCATGCCCTCTGCCAGGCCCTTCAGGTAGGCAACCTTTTCAGAAATAGTCATAGTAAAATAAATTCCTTTCCCGTGCCGGGATATTAGCCCTTGGCACGCTCCAGATACTCGCCGGTGCGGGTGTCAACGCGAATCTTGTCGCCGGGGTTGATGAACAGGGGAACCTTGATCTCTGCGCCGGTCTCCAGGGTGGCGGGCTTGGTCACGTTGGTGGCGGTGTCGCCCTTGAAGCCGGGGTCGGTCTCGGTGACCTCCAGGTCCACGAAGGTAGGGGGCTCCACGGAGAAGATCTTGCCCTTGTAGCTGCTGATCTTGCACATCATCTCTTCCTTCACGAAGCGGAAGTTGTCCCCCAGCAGTTCAGCGGCGATGGGGATCATGTCATAGGTCTCCTGGTCCATGAAGTAGTACAGGTCGCCGTCGTTGTAGCTGTACTGCATTTCGTTGCGGTCCACATAAGCGTTTTCAAACTTCGCAGTGGGGTTGAACGAGGTTTCGGTGACAGCACCGGTGATGACATTCTTCATCTTGGTCCGCACGAAAGCGGCGCCCTTACCGGGCTTCACGTGCTGGAACTCGACGACCTGCATAACCTGGCCGTCCATCTCAAAGGTAACGCCATTCCGAAATTCGCCGGCAGAAATCATAGTATTCATCCTCCAAACAAAATTACCTGTCGGCG
>DBEYYM010000111.1:0-9129 GCA_048184675.1 Evtepia sp.
ATTAAACCAAAAACAGGACCGGAAGGGATGCCTTCCGGTCCTGTAAACTTTCGCAGTTTGTTACCATTTTTTTGCGCAAGCCACACCCAGGGCCCCTTCCCCCGTGTGGCAGCAGATGCTTAGGGGCAGGGAGATGAGCCCCACCTGATGGTCAGGAAAGGCCCGTTGGACTTCCTTCTGCCAGGCCTCCCCCAGGGTGGGATCGCTGCCGGAATAGCCCGAAAACACCGCCATCTTCCGCCCGGCAAACCGGGTGGTGAGGTCCTGCCGGAGGGCCTCGATGAGGGTCTTTTTGGCCTGGCGCATCCCCCGAACTTTTTTATAGGCGTCCAGCTTGCCGCCCTGAATCTGCAGGACGGGCTTAATGTGCAAAATGGACGCCATAGCGGCCCCGGCGGCGGTAACGCGCCCGCTTTTTCTGAGATATTCCAGGGTGTTTACGGCAAGGTAAATGCTGGAGAGATTCTTCTCCCGCTCCAAAATATCCCGAACCTCTTCCGCCGTCTTGCCCTGGGCCAGCAGAACCTTGGCGTTGCGAATGGACTGGGCCAGGGTGACTGCAATTCGGTGGTCGTCCACCACCACAACCCGCCCGCCATACTCCTTGGCCAGGGCCTTGGCCGTCTCACAGGAGCCGCTGAGGCCCGAGGTCATGGGGAAGTGGAGCACGGCGTCGTGGGTCTTTAGCAGGGATTCCCACAGGGAGGTAATCTCCTCCGGGGAGGGCTGGGACGTGCTGACATTGGCCCCCGCTTTCATCTTGCGAAAAAACATCTCGGGGGTGCAATCTTTTCCCTCCAGATAGGTGGCTCCATCAATGCAAAAGGGCATAGAAATCAGGTGCACGCCCAACTGGTCGGCCTCCTGGATGGAGAGATTGCTGTTGGTGTCCGTCACAATGGCTGTCTTCACGGTAAAATCCCCTTAATGTTTGGATTGGTCAGTTTAACTATGATACCATATCTTTCCTTTCTTTGCAAGGCAACTTTCTGGGCTTCCCGCCCCCTCCTTATGGCTCTTTTCCCCGCAAAAACCGGGGGTCGTCCGTGCGGCCCAAAATGTAATCGGTGGACGTGTGATACAGGTCAGCTAAGGCGATTAACACGTCGCTGGGAATATCCCGATAGCCCTGCTCATAGCGAAAATACTGGGTCTGGGTCATGTGCAGCTTGGCCGCCAGCTGCCGCTGGGTCAGGTCGTGGTCCTCCCGCAGGTCACGGATCCGTTTGTAATATCCCATAGTCCCTCCATTGATATCCATTTGGATATCTTGACATTATCTTGTCCAAAGACTATAATGACCGCATGATATCCATTTGGATATCAAATAATTCATGGAAGGAGACCCCATCCCCTATGTGTGACACCCCTTTTCCCTCCCGCTGGCTGACCTGCTTTTGGTCGGCCTGGCTCCCCCTGCTGGCAAACCAGATCTCGGATTTCCTTCTGCGTGCCAGCCCATCCTTTGCCCCCCTTTTCCTTGGGCTCTTCGGTCCTCTTTTTCTCTCCCTTCTCTTCTGGAACCCCTGGATTCTTCCGGGCGCCCTTTTGGTGGCAGGGTCCCTGGGCGCGCTGGTGTTTCTTTTCTGCCTGTCCCCGTCCCAAATTTTCTGAAACCACCTTGACAGCCCTGTATCTATGTGATATTATTTTGATATCAAAAAGATCAGCGAGGAGGTTTCTTTATGAATGAAGTCATTTTATCCAACAAAAAGCACGGCATGCCTGTGCTTTTGCTCACCATTCTGCTGTATGTGGCGGCCACGCTGGGCACCATATTCTTTGCAACATCCTATCTCTATGTCCCCATGGTCATCTGCATTGTCTACCTGTGCTTGGGCTGGCTGGTCTTGCCCGGCCTAAAGGTCCTGGGCCCCCAGGAGGCCCTGGTGCTCACCCTCTTCGGCAATTACATCGGCACCTTAAAGGGAGAGGGGTTCTATTTCGTCAATCCCTTCTGCACCGCCGTGAACCCCGCCGCCAAAACCCAGCTGAGCCAAAGCGGCGACGTGGACAACGGCAATAGCTCCTCTGTCCTGGCCGCCTTAAAGGGCGGCAGCAACTCCGCCGCCGTCTCCAAGGAGGCCTTTTCCAAAAAGATCTCCCTGAAAATTATGACCCTCAGCAACTCCCGGCAGAAGATCAACGACTGCCTGGGCAACCCCGTGGAAATCGGCATCGCCGTCACCTGGCGGGTGGTAGACACGGTAAAGGCCGTCTTTGATGTGGACAACTACAAGGAGTTCCTCTCCCTCCAGTGCGACAGCGCCCTGCGGAACATCGTCCGTCTCTACCCCTATGACCTGGTCCCCGGGGCAGAAGTGGACACCACCGGCGACGGCATCCCCGATGAGGGCAGCCTCCGGGGTTCCAGCGACGTGGTGGCCGCCCGGATCCGGGACGAGATCCAGGCCAAGGTCCAGGAAGCTGGCCTGGAGATCATCGAGGCCCGGATCACCCACCTGGCCTACGCCTCGGAAATCGCCGCTGCCATGCTCCAGCGCCAGCAGGCCTCCGCCATCATCGACGCCCGGAAGATGATCGTGGAGGGGGCCGTGGGCACTGTGGAAATGGCCCTGGAACGCCTGAACCAAAGCGGCATGGTGGACCTGGACGAGGAGCGAAAGGCCGCCATGGTCTCCAACCTGCTGGTGGTCCTCTGCGCCAATCACGACGCCCAGCCGGTGGTCAACACCGGCAGCCTGTATTAAGGTGACGCCATGGCTGAGAGCAAGAAGGACGCCAAAAAGCAAGTCCCTCTCCGGCTTTCCGCCAAGCTGTACGCCGCCATTGCGGCCTGGGCGGAGGATGACTTCCGCTCGGTAAACGGGCAGATTGAGTATCTGCTCACCGAATGTGTCCGTCAGCGGAAGAAAAACGGCAAGTACGTCTCCGACGAAATCGACGTGCCGCCGGAGCTGGACATAGAATAACCAGAAAGGAGGGGGCGCTGTGGCCTCTCACAGAGGAAAGAAAGTGGGGGTGTGGCTGTCTGTCCTGGTCGTGCTCATTTCCCTGGCCATCCAGGCGGCGGGCGTCTGCTTGGCTTGGCACTTCCTGGGTCTGACTCCCCTGTTTCTCGGAGTGACCCTGGTGCTGCTGGCAGCTGCCATCACCGTGATCGCCGTCGCTATCGTAAGAATTCGTGAAATCAATGGAGGAGAAGAAGATGATCTTAGTCAATACTGATTACATTTCTGGAAAAGAGTTGGAGATGCTGGGCCTGGTAAAGGGCTCCACCATTCAGTCCAAAAACATCGGCCGCGACATCACCCAGGGGTTCAAAACCCTGGTGGGCGGCGAGCTGGGGGCCTACACCGAAATGATGAACGAAGCCCGGGCCCTGGCCACCAAGCGGATGGTGGCTGAAGCCGACGCTCTGGGGGCTGACGCCGTGGTGAATGTCCGCTACGCCTCTTCCGCTGTGGTGCAGGGGGCCGCCGAGGTCATCGCCTATGGCACCGCTGTGAAAATTAAGTAACCCTCTCTCAAAAAAGCCCATCCCCGGCGCAGGTCTGCGCCGGGGATGGGCTTTTTCTTGGTTACAGCGCCCCCGGCGGGGTGACCAGATCCAGAAAGAGCTGGAGCAGAGGGCTGATCCATTTGTTTTTGTGGTGGGCGCAGACGGCAGAGAACACCGGGTTTTCCATGGCCGTGGGGAGCTCCACCAGCTCACCCCGTTCCAGTTCCTCAGCCAGGGCAAACCGGGGCAGGAAGCACACCCCCACTTCGTTTTTCACCAGGTTTTTGATGGTGGGGATGCTTCGCAGCTCAATGTTGTACTCCATCTGAATGGACTGTGCCTGGAGATACCCCTCGAACATCTGCCGGAACACGCAGTCCGGCCCGGTGCGAACAAAGGGGGTGGGAATCTGCTGCTGGGGCGTGCAGAAATCCCACCGAACCCCTTCCCCGCCCGGCGCGCAGGCCAGCGCCGCCGGATAGGTCCCAACGGGGTAGGTGGTGAGGTTGCCCCCAAAGCCCCCCACATCCTGGTAAAACAGGCCCAAATCCAGCGAACCCCGCAGAAGCTCATCCCGAATGTCAAAACAGCTCATGGAGCAGAGCATCAGCTGGGCCTGGGGCGCCCGGCGGTGGAATTCCTTCAGCAGCGGGGGCAGCTTGTAGCACAGCAGGGTCTCTGCCACGCCCACGGTGAGCTTGCCCCGGCACTGGGCCAGGTCCTGCTCAAAGTAACACAGCTTCTCCACCGCGTGCAGCACCTCTTCCACATAGGGCAGCAGGCTCTCCCCCGCCTTGGTCAGCACCATCCGTTTGCCCACCTTTTCAAAGAGCTTGGCCTCCAGCTCCTGTTCCAGCTGGCCCATCTGAAAGGTGATGGTGGACTGGGTGTAATTGAGCCGCTCGGCTGCCTTGGAAAAGCTCCCGGTTTCCACAATGGTGCGGAAAGTGGTCAGATATTTCAGGTCCATTTCCGTTATCCCTCCAATAAAATTGAAGTATTTTTTCAAATCCTTCAATTTGACTTCACTATCTTCTCCGTGTAGTATAACCTTGAAAGGAGGGAAATGCAAGTGTCTTTTTTCACCGTCTTATCCTATCTGCCCTACGCCCTGGTCACCGCCTCCACGCCGGGCCCCAACAATATTTTGGCCCTTTATGTGGTCAGCCGGGATGGCTGGCGGAGAGGGCGGCACGCCCTGCTGGGCATCTGCGCCGGGTTTTCCTGTATCATGCTCCTCTTCGCCCTGCTGTGTTACCAGCTGGACCGGTATCTCCCCGCCCTGGCCGGTGTGTTAAAATATGTGGGGGCTGCCTACATTTTCTGGCTGGCCATCCACATCGCCCGCAGCAGCCCAGAAGAGAGCCAGGTGGCCACTGTCTCCTTCTGGAAGGGGTTTCTTTTGCAGTTCGTCAATGTAAAGGTCATCCTCTATGCCGTCACCGTGTACACGGCCTATGTCCTGCCCAAGGTCAGTGGCCTGCCGGAGCTCCTCTTTCACGTGGTCTCCCTCATCCTCATCGGCATTGCCGGGTTCGCCCTCTGGGGCGTGGCGGGCAGCCTGCTCCAGCGGTTTTTGCTCGCCCATCCCCGTCTGTTTAACTACACCATGGGAGGCATCCTGGCCCTGTGCGCGGTCAGCCTGCTCGTTTAAGGCCGCAAAAAAGCCCGCTCCCGGGAAGGTTCCTCCTGGAAGCGGGCTTTTCTGTGTTGCTGGAGGCGAACCGCTCAAACCAGCTTCACCAACCACAAAATGATCCCGTAAATGACACTGGCCGAGATCCCATACACCAGCACCGGCCCGGCCACAGTGAAGAGCTTGGCCGCCGTCCCCGTTACCAAGCCCTCCTGCTTAAACTCCATGGCCGGGGCCACCACCGCGTTGGCAAAGCCGGTGATGGGCACCAGAGTCCCCGCTCCGGCGTGCTTGGCGAAGTTGTCAAAGACCCCGATGCCCGTCAGCAGGGCGGTGACAAAGATTAAGGTCACAGACACCGCCGTCCCTGCGGCCTCCACCCCCAGGCCCATGCTCTTGTACCAGTCCAGCAGGGCTTGGCCGATGACGCAGATCCCCCCGCCCACCAGGAAGGCCCACACCATGTTCTTGGCCATGGGCGAGGGCTTGGCCTTGCTCTGGACATAGGCGTTGTATTCCTCGTTAGTCAGTTTGTTTAGATCCATGGATATCACCTCACCGCCAGTATGTCCCGGAAGAAGAAAAATTATCCCCACAAGCCAAACGCCCGCCGCGAGTCCTTCGCGGCGGGCGTTTGCATTTGAATGGGAAGACACGCATTTCTCACAGCATGTCCAGAAAATACTGGTGGACAGACAGGTCCTCGCTGAGCTCCGGGTGGAAGGCGGTGACCAGCTGGTTCCCCTGGCGGGCTGCCACAATGTGGCCGTCTACCTCTGCCAGCACCTGGGCCTTGGGGCCGGCGGCGGCGATATAGGGGGCCCGGATGAAGGTCATGGGCACGGTGCCCACCCCGGTCATCTCTGCCTCGGTGTAGAAGCTCCCCAGCTGGCGGCCATAGGCATTGCGCTTGACAGAAATGTCCATGGTGCCAAAGCAGGGCACGCCTCCCTCCACCTCTTGGGCCAGGAGGATCAGGCCCGCACAGGTGCCATACACCGGCAGGCCAGCCTGGATCTTGGCTTTCAGGGGCTCATACAGCTCCAGATCCCGCAGGAGCTTCCCCATGGTGGTGCTCTCCCCACCGGGGAGGATGAGGCCGTCGAAGGGGCGGTCCAGGTCCTTGGCCTGGCGGATTTCAAACCACTCTGCCCCCAGCTTCTCCAGCATGGCCTCGTGCTCGGCAAAGGCCCCTTGGAGGGCCAGAACAGCAACGGTCATCTTACTTCCCCCGTTCTGCCATCAGCAGGGCGATCTCGTCCTCATTGATGCCCACCATGGCTTCGCCCAGATCGGTGGAGAGCTCCGCAATCAGCTTGGCGTCGGTGTAGTTGGTGACAGCCTGGACAATGGCGGCGGCGCGCTTGGCAGGGTCGCCGGACTTGAAGATGCCGGAGCCCACAAAGACGCCCTCTGCTCCCAGCTGCATCATCAGGGCGGCGTCGGCAGGGGTGGCCACACCGCCGGCGGCGAAGTTCACCACGGGCAGGCGGCCGTTCTCGTGGACATAGCGCAGCAGATCCAGGGGAACCTGCAGCTGCTTGGCGGCCTCAAAGAGCTCGTCCTCCCGCAGATTTTGGACCCGGCGGATCTCCTTATTCATGGCCCGCATGTGGCGCACAGCCTGGACCACGTCGCCGGTGCCCGGCTCACCCTTGGTGCGGATCATGGAAGCGCCCTCTGCAATCCGGCGCAGGGCTTCTCCCAGATCCCGGGCGCCGCAGACGAAGGGCACCTTAAACTGGGTCTTATCAATATGATACACGTCGTCGGCGGGGGAGAGAACCTCGCTCTCGTCGATGTAATCGATCTCAATAGCCTCCAGCACCTGGGCCTCCACAAAGTGGCCGATGCGGCACTTGGCCATAACAGGAATGGACACAGCCTCCTGAATGCCCTTAATCATCTTAGGGTCGCTCATCCGGGACACGCCGCCGGCGGCACGGATGTCTGCGGGGATCCGCTCCAGGGCCATAACTGCACAGGCTCCGGCAGCCTCGGCGATCTTTGCCTGCTCGGGGGTGGTCACGTCCATAATCACGCCGCCCTTGAGCATCTGGGCCAGCTCTTTATTCAAATCATATCTGCTCTTTGCCATGATGGGTTCCTCCCGTTTCTTTTTGGTTGATGGGGGTATTGTAGCACTTTCTGGTCATATCTAAACCCTCAAATCAGAACTTTTTTACAAGGTCAGTTTTAATTCCTATCCCTCGACTGGCCTGATTTGCGGGAACTGACCTTGCTTATTCTCTCCTTTCCCCCGCCTGGCCACAAGGCCAGATTTTCCCGCTGACCATAACCACCCGGCTGCGGTGGCCTGTCTGGCGGCAGCTCCTGCCCACCCCCTTGCCATCTGGCCTGGCCGAGCGCCAAAATAGCCAGCCCTGTTTTTCTGGCCCTTTCAAGAAATTGTGTCAATCAACATGAACAGTCCGATTCCCTGGGGCAGTTTTAAGGCGTTGTCCAAACAGACTCAGGAAGAATATATCCATGGCCTTATGGAAACATACAGCGCGAACGCAACAAGTCTCGCCGCTATGTTTGATGTCAAGCCCCTAACGGTGCGCCGGTACATTGCAGCGAGAAAGCTGAATGTGGTTTTCCAGGTTGGGCGCTCCATGAATACTGAACAAAAGCTGGCATGGGAGAATTTTTTGCATGGCAATAGAACAATCGCCGAATCCGACAAACAGGATAGCCTGGAACAGGCAGACAGCTCTCGTGGAATGAGCGAGATGCACATGAACAGGGTTTCTGTCTGCTTCAAAGGGCAGATTGATGTGGGCGCCATTACCAATTCGCTCCGTTATCTTCTTGGAGACAGTGCCCAAGACGAGGTGGAGATTGTGTGCAATCTATGGTGATTGTACCTTGTTCCGCAAGTCCTATTATAGTATAATAAAACAAAAGGAGTGGTCTGACGGATTTTGAAGGAAGCTATGCTCTGGCCACAGATATGATCGACGAAGCCAAAGAAAGGTTTGGCGAACGATATGTGCTTAATGACACTCGATACGTAGATTCGAATGAGATTTGCGATATTATCGATGAACTGATTGGAGGATCTTATTGTGAGAGGTATAAGCGCACATACTAGAATAACTAGTTCTGCAGAGAAAAAGGAACTTCTCATCTTCTTGTCCGTTGCATATGGCCTTCCTTTGCTTATGACGATTCCCATGGCAATTCTCTCTCATTTGGGAAAGGATCTGACAAATTTCCTCTATGCGCAAGGGTTTTATCCCGCAGCAGGGATCATATTGGCGAAACTGATTTGCGTAAAAGAGAAAGACTTGATGCCAAAGAGACTTTTTAACGGTTTCCTGATAGTAACAGGGATTATGATCCTATGGTGTTTTACCGGATTTATACCTGGTGATATCACGCTGCCGAATCCTCTGATAGAGATATCCGTGGTTATCATGATTCTATATTTCTTAGAGAAGAAAGAAAAACGAAACGCTCATCAATTGGCAGGGAAAAATTTGCACAGCTGCTTTTTCCTGTAATGGTGGATGCACAGCATAAACCTGTGCTGAAGCTGATTCCTGCCATGCTAGCTGTGGCGGCCTTAAGACCAGCTGTAGTGGACACTGCAGATAATAACTCTTCCTATTATTAAACGGGAGGGACACACATATAACATCTATTAAACCAAAGTAAAATTACTTGTCCGAGGGCTGTATCTATGATATGTTTTGCAACGAACTTAAAATTGCAGTAAGATGCTGTTCGGAGGTCAACCATGAATTATAAATACAACGATGGGAAAGAAAGAAAAGGGTTTATTATTTTCTTAGCTGTCACTTATGGGCTAGCTTTTCTTATGGGTATCCCCATGGCTGTTCTCTATTATACCGGAAAGGATGTATCTTCTTTTGTAATGGTGCAGATGCTTTATCCCGCAGCGGGACTTATGCTGGCAAAGCTGCTTACAAAAAGAGAGGATCCACTGCTGCCGAAAAATTTCTTTACTGGCTTTTTAATCCTAACAGGGATTATGGTCCTATGGTGTTTTACAGGCTTTCTT
>DBEYYM010000112.1:0-4267 GCA_048184675.1 Evtepia sp.
AAAATCTTTCCAGTCAGTTTTCCTGTTTTTACATCATTGGAATGAAATTGAACCTGACCTTCTCCTTGGATGGCATCCATGGGCGTGATCCTGCCGGCTTTCAAGGCCGGTTGCAGTGCACTGAATGCCAGAGTCAAGGCTGCCAGCAGGGCTGCAGCGGCCAGGGGAAGAGGCCGTACCGAAAGATAAAGAGGCTGAGAAAATTGAAACAGTTCCTGTACCTGACTATTCAGGAAAACCAGTGTAATCGCCATTCCTCCACAGCCTGCAATCAGGCCCAAAGGGATGCCAATCAATCCCAGAATAAAGGCTTCATACAAGACGGACTGCCGCTTCTGCGCCCGGGTAGCCCCCACACTGGCCAACATTCCCAGCATTTGTGTGCGCTCCGTCATACTGATGGCAAAGGCGTTTCGAGCCAGAGACACAGCACCCACCAGAATAATGAGAAGTGTTACCGCCATCAAACCGTAAAAGGCAGGCAATAGAAGGCTGCCCGGATAATCTATGCCATAATAAAGCAAGAGCTGCCGGTTTAGATCGATGGTCCCCACGCCTCCAGCATCGACAGGCAAGTCTGCCTGCCATTCCTGGATACTTTCCAGCAGGTCATACAGTTCTCGCCCCAGCGAACTGACAGTATAATAAGCGCACCACAATCCATCCGGGGGGATCTGATCCTCCAGAACTGTAAAGCATGGTTCCCAGGCGAACACATTTTGATCATCAAAACCGCCTGGGTCCACAATAGCTGTAATCGTGAACTGTTTTTCCCCCACAGAACGGAGCATATAGCTGTCCGATAATCCCATGATTCCCGGGCCGCTGGTTTGCCGATAGATCATTTCCCCTGCGGAATCCACCCCTTGTGGGGTCCATACTCGTAACAAATCCAAAGAGACTTGGTCTCCAATCTTCCAACCGGTCTTTTTGGCGAGAGTCTGAGAAATGGCCAGTTCGTTCTCTGTGGAAGGAAGATTTCCTTCCAGACACTCTACCCTCAAAAGCTGGTAAAATGACTGGTTTACTCCATAGAGAGCGGCCCCCCACCTATTGCTGTCGTCCAAGGGAGACACTCCCCAACTGGCTGCCAGGCCCAGTTGGTCAATCCTGTCATCCTGGGACAGATTTTCTACCACCTGTTCTCCAGTCTCAAAGGCTCTGCCATGCCAGGTGCCGTTGTCCTGTGCTGCCTGTCGGTACAGAAGATTCAAAAAGGAATCAGCCCCCGCAAAAACTGCCGTGAGCATGGTCACCGATAAAACCACACCCACCAGAGTCACAAGAGTACGACGGGGATTAGCCCGCATCTGAGCGAGAGTCAAAGTGTGCACAATATTTTTCATGGCCGCACCGCCTCGTCCTGAGCAATATGCCCATCCTCCACAGTAATGAGTCGGTCTGCCTGACAGGCAATCCGTTCATCGTGGGTAATGACCAATAATGTCTGACCTTTTTTCTCATGAAAATAACGCAGCAAAGCCATCACTTCAGCACTGTTTTTGCTGTCCAGGTTGCCGGTAGGCTCATCTGCCAACAGAAGGGCAGGGCTGGTAATCAGGGCCCGGCCAATGCTGACCCTCTGCTGCTGACCGCCGGAAAGCTGATGGGGCAGATGGTTCATCCGATCCTGGATGCCCAGAATTTGGGCCAGCTGTTCCAACTGGTTTTTGTTGACATTGCGTCCATCCAACAGCAAAGGTAAGGTCAGGTTTTCCCGTACATTGAGCACAGGAAGTAGATTGTAAAACTGATACACCAGACCTATCTGGCGCCGTCGAAAAATGGCCAGTGCGTTCTCGTCCAATTTGTAAAGATCGGTGCCCTGTAACCATACATGTCCGGCTGTGGGCTTGTCCACCCCTCCAAGCAGGTGCATGAGGGTGCTTTTTCCACTGCCAGACGGGCCCATAATGGCGACAAACTCCCCTTTTTCTACGGAGAATGACACATCATCCAGTGCCTTTACTTGGGCAGGACCTTCCCCATAATAACGGCTAAGGTGTTCCACACGCAGTAATTCCATATTTCCCTCCTGGTATCAAGACTGGGCAACGCCTTTGTTGCCCCCACATCTTGAGTATACTGGCTGTTTCTTTCCTCTTGATGACTGTCTGGGTGACAGTTTTGTCACAAACTACCGGGATGTATGGGCAATTTGAGGATAAAACGAGCACCAGGGCCTGGGGTCTGATTTTCTGCCACCACACTGCCGCCTTGAGCTCGAACTAATTCTGCCGCCAAAGCCAAGCCGATACCAGCGCTGCCCGGAGCGGCATTACTGCCACGATAAAATCTCCGAAACAAATAGGGCATATCCAATTCCGGGATACCGGGGCCATTATCTTCCACTGTGATCCAAAGATTCAGTACATCCTTGCTCACGGAAATTTTTACCAAGCCTCCTTCCGGGGAATGCTCAGAAGCGTTTTTCACCAGGTTGGTTACAGCCTCTGCGGTCCATTTTTCATCCCCTTCCCACAGGAGGTCTTGAGGACACTCCACTTTTAAAGTCTGGCCACGCAGTTCCAGGGCCACCCTTACCGGAGCAGTAGCTCTATCCAGCAAAGATGGTAGTGAAACGGTTTTTCGTTCCAGTTCCAGGCACCCGGCATCCAACCGGGACAAGGTCAAAAGTCTCTCCAGTAACCATTGCATTCGTTCCAGCTGTGCAGTAAGCTGCCCGGTAAATTCCTGGCGCTTTTCCAGCGGTAGGTCTGGTCGTGCCAGCAAGTCCGCCATAACCAGCATTCCGGTAAGAGGGGTGCGCAGTTGATGGGAAATATTGTCCAGAAGCTGCTGCAAAAATTCCTTGTCATGAGCCAGCTGGGCACTTTGCTGACGAAGGGTAACGGTAATCTTGTGCAGATCGTTCTTCAGAAGGCTCAGTTCTCCTTCCCGATTGTCACGAATATCCAGAAGTTCCCCGCCTGCATATACCGAAGCCAGGTATTCTCCTAATTCCTGCAGCTTTTTATACCGGCTCCATGTTGTGCTCATCCAGAGCAGTGTGGTGAGAAGAACGGACCCGCTCCCTGTCAGTGCTGCCCAGGGGCCACCCAAAAAGCCACAGAGCAGCCCCGAAACAAAAGTCAGAGCCATGCTGAGGGCGATAGGCAGATATAATTCCTTATTTCTTGTCATGGCCATCTACCTCCAGCCGATAGCCCATTCCACGCACAGTGGAAATGAGAGGGTGTCCTGGCATTTCCAGCTTGTCACGCAGTCGCTTGATATACACAGACAAGGTGTTGTCATTGACAAAATTTCCTGCCACATCCCAGATTCCTTCCAACAGTTGCCCCCGGGTGAGAGTCTGTCCAGGATGAGACAGAAAAGTAAGCAGTAATCGGTATTCCAGAGCGGTAAGCAAGATGGGAGTTCCGTTACGGGTCACTTGGCCTTTCTGTGTATCTACCGCCAGTTCCCCCAACCGAACCAACTGCTCCCGCTCTCCGGCCGCTCTGCGTAGTACGGCCCGGATGCGGCTGGCCACTTCCCGCAACCGAAAGGGTTTAACGATATAATCGTCAGCCCCCATATCCAGGCCCAGTACTACGCTTCCCTCATCCCCTCTTGCAGTGGCAAAAATCACCGGAATATTCCTGCTTTTAGCAGCAGCACACAGATCGTAGCCGCTACCATCAGGCAAACCGACATCCACCAATAGCAGCTGGTATTCTCCAGTCTCTAAGGCGTTTCTCCCTTGCGCCAGAGTGCCCTTGCAAGTGACACTCCACCCCTCCTGTTCCAGAGAATACGCCAGCCCGGCTGCAATAGTGGAGTCATCTTCAATCAACAATATCCGAACCATTGGGATGATTTCCTCACTTCAAATGTTTAATGTGCCATATTATTTTATCACGGAATAGTACTCTGTGCGTGACTGATCTGTCATCTGATATGTAATCTTCCTGGTAAATACATTGTTTCTGACAACTTTGTCACCTTCCAAGTCATCGAATAGAAAGAAATGCCTCCTATCTTATATGTCAAGAGAGTTTAGGAGGCTGGCCATGAAAGAGTTCAAACATCTTCCCGGTCTGGATTTGATTCGGGTATTCGGAATCTTGGTGGTAGTATTCTATCATTATCAGGTAGAAACCGCCGTTCGGGGACTATGTCCAGCAGATTTTCTTCCCGCTATGGAGCCGCTGGTCCAAGTGGCGGTATACACCATGACTCTCCTTTCTGGATCTTGCTTGTGCTGGCAGGAAAAAAGCCGCAGCTGGTCCATGAAGCGCTATCTTTGGGGACGTTTTCTGGC
>DBEYYM010000113.1:0-19567 GCA_048184675.1 Evtepia sp.
CTGCTGTACATTGTGGCCATCTTCCTGTGCAAGTGGGTGGTCTCCTATGGCCTGGTGCTGGTGGTTCTGGTGGTGCTCATCGCCATCTCCCGGGTGCAGCCCAAGGTCTTTCTCAAGGGCATGAAGCCCATTGTCTTTATCGTGATTTTCACGGCCATTTTGAACCTGTTCTACACCTCGGGCACCGTGCTGTGGAGCTTTGGCATCCTGAAAATCACCGAGGAGGGTATTTGGAAGGCAGCCTTTATGGTGCTGCGGATTTTGATGCTCATCGCCTGCACCCTGCTGCTGACCTACACCACCTCCCCCATTCTTCTCACCGATGGCCTGGAAAAGCTGCTGCGGCCCCTGAAAAAGGTGAACTTCCCCGTTCACGAGCTGGCCATGATGATGAGCATCGCCTTGCGGTTTATCCCTACCCTGATCCAGGAGACCGATAAAATCATCTCCGCCCAAAAGGCCCGGGGCGCCGACTTTGACAGCGGCAACCTGATGCAGAAGGCCAAGGCCCTGATCCCCATCCTCATCCCCCTGTTTATCTCCTCCTTCCGCCGGGCGGAGGAGCTGGCCATTGCCATGGAGTGCCGCTGCTACCACGGGGACGAGGGGCGCACCAGCCTGCGGCAGCTGGTCTGGAAGGGCCGGGACATCGGCTTTTTGATTTTCAGCGTGGCCCTGTGCGGAGCCGTCATCGCCCTGCGCTGCTTCGGGCTTTAACGAAGCGCGGAGCCGTCGTGAGCAGCCCGCTAAGACCGGAGGCGCAAAGCCAAACCAAGGGGGCGCTATGCGCCGCCTGTTTGGATTCGGCGCCGCAGGGCTTAGGGGGCGGTTGCGAACAGGCGCAGCGTGACAGCTAGAAGCGCGGAGCCGTCGTGAGCAGGCGGCGCGTGACTAAAAAAACAGACTTTCCCCAGGAGGTCCCTATGCGCAACATTGCTTTGACCCTCATGTATGACGGCACGGCCTACCACGGCTGGCAAGTCCAGAAGCGGGATGTCACCGTGGCCGAAACCCTGGAAAAGGCTTTGTCCCAGGTGGTAGGCCACCCGGTGAAGTGCACCGGCGCCGGTCGCACCGATGCCGGCGTCCATGCAGAGATTTATGTGGCCAACTTCCGCACCACCTCTACCATCCCCTGCGACCGCATTCCCCTGGCGGTAAACAGCCGCCTGCCTGGAGACATTGTGGTCACCAAGGCCACCCAGGTGCCGGAGGACTTCAATGCCATCGGCAGCTGTGAGAAGAAGGAATATACCTATCGCATCTATAACTCCCGCATCCGCAACGCCTTTCTGGTCAACCGGGTGTGGTTCTACCCCAAAAAGCTGGACGAACGGGTGATGGCCCAGGCCGCCCAGCACTTTGTGGGCACCCACGATTTCGCCTGTGTCCGCTCCGTGGGCACCGAGACCAAGACCACCGTGCGCACCGTCCACTACTTCGAGATTACCCGGGAGGGGGACCTGATCTCCTGCCGGGTGTGCGCCGACGGGTTTTTATACAACATGGTGCGGGCCATGGTGGGCACCTGCGTTTACGCCTCGGAGGGGAAGCTCTCTCCTCAGGATATCCCCGCCCTGCTGGCCGGCCGCAACCGTACCGATGCCGGCCCCACCGCACCCCCCCAGGGGCTGTACATGACGAACCTCTGGTACCCCATCCCCCATCTTCCCTGACCAACCGCAAACCCATGGAGGTTGTGCTATGAATCATCCAAACAAGCTGCAAGAAATGCAGTCATCTATGACAAAAAAACAGCGAGTCCTGCTGCTGGTGATCGCCGTGGTGGTGGTCCTCGGCCTGCTGACGGCCACGGTCTTTCGGAGCAACGCCGCCAGCTTTCTGCGCTGGATAGTCTACTCCCAGCGGGAGGAAGACTTTGCCCACAACGCCCAGTCTAACAGTCTTTTTCTGGGCATGGGGGATGACCTTCTCATCTGCACCCAGACCCAGATCCAGCTGGTCTCCCCCACAGGGACCGCCCAGCTCAAGGAGACCGTCGCCATGAGCTCCCCCGCCCTGAACGCTTCGGGGGACTATGCCGTGGTCTACGACATCGGCGGCCAGGAGCTGCGGCTCATCGGCAACGGAGCCCTGCTCCAAACGCTGACCCTCTCTGAGGAGGAATCCATCCTCTGCGCCACGGTCAACGAAAAGGGCTGGGTGGCTGTGACCAGCAAGTCCAGCGGCTATAAGGCCGTGGTCACCGTGTATAACAAGGATTTTGAGTCGGTGCTCACCATCCGCCTTTCCAGCCGGTATATCTCTGACGCCGTGGTCACCCCAGACTGCCGCGGGGTCTACCTGATCTCCCCCGGCCAGGCAGAGGGCGCCTTTGAGAACACCCTGCTCTATTACACCATCTCCTCCCGAGAGGAACCCACCCGCACCATTTCCCTGGGTTCCAATGTGGTTCTGTCCATCCGCAGCGCCGGCCGCTGCTGGATTTTAGGGGATCGGAGCCTGCTGATTTTGGACTCCAGCGGGGTCATCACCGCCTCCTACGACTACCAGGACCAGTACCTGAAGATGGGCACCCTGCAGGGGGACGGCTTTGCCACCCTCCTCCTCTCTCCCTCTTCCTCGGGCAGCACAGGCACCCTGGTCACTGTAGGAACAGATGGCAAACCCTATGGCCAGCTTGAGCTGGAGGGTCAGGCCATGGCCTTGGCCGCCCAGGGCCATGACATCGCCCTGCTCACCACCGGCGACATCATCACCGCAGACCGAAAGCTGAACAACTACACCACCAGCCCCAACCAGCGCGGGATCCGCAACCTGGCCGTCTATGAGGATGGTAGCGTGGCCCTGATTAACAGCGCCGCTGTGAGCCTCTATTTCCCCTCCAGCGGCACCAAGGTAGACCCCAATGCCGAGGAGGAGGCGGCGTCCTGATGACCTTTACCGCCTCTATGATTCTGGACCTGATTCTTGCGGCCCTTTTGGTTTACTGCTTTGTCCTGGGCGTTCGGCGGGGGCTGATCCTCAGCCTCTGCTCCCTGCTGGCTGTTTTGCTGGCCCTGGGCGGCGGGTGGTATTTGGCCACCCACTGCGCAGCCCCCTTGGAAGAAAAGCTGGAACCCATCCTGCTGGAAACCCTAACTGCCCGGGAAGAGGCCAACCTGGACGAGTCCCTTTCCGACCAAACCGGGCAGGAGACAGACCCTGCCTCCGGCCTCACCAGCCACCTTTCCCAGGCGATGCAGGAGCAAATTTCCCAATCTGCCCAGGACTTCCAGGCAGCAGCGCTGGCCTCCTTGGCTGCCTCTCTGGCGGCCATGCTGGCCAAATCCATTCTGTTTTTGGTGGGCTTTTTGGGGGTTCTTATCCTCTGGCTCATCCTCTGCCACGCCCTGAACCTGGTGGCCAAGCTGCCGGGCCTGCATTTTCTCAACAAGGCTTTGGGCGGCGTGCTGGGGCTGGTAAAAGGCATCCTACTTCTGATGATCGCCCGCTGGGCTCTCTGCGACCTGCTGGGCTGGATTCCCGAGGCAGTGGCGGCAGAAAGCCGGGTGCTGCCTCTGCTGGATACCTTTTCCGTCTTTTCCCTGCTGGGCCTGTGATCGGGCGCCAGCCAGGGTGCTCCCTGGACAAAAAAATCCGCTTTGGCTATTTTTCCGCATTCACATCCAATTCATAAACTCATGGTAGGATAGCATACTACTAAATCATAACACCCCACGAAGGAGTGAAACCGCCTTATGAAACCAACTCTGTGCAGCAGATGCAAAAAAAATGTGGCCGTGGTCTTCATCACCCGGCTGGATAACAGTGGACAAGGAGGCCAAAATGAAGGTCTCTGCCTGAAATGTGCCCGGGAACTGAACATCCGCCCGGTTACCGATATGATCGAGAAAATGGGGCTCAGCGACGAGGACCTGGAAGGGCTGACCAGCGAAATGATGTCCGCCTTTGAAGGGGCCGAGAGCATGGACGGCCTGATGGGCAACCTCTCCAATGTTCTCAGCGAGGCCGCCGGCAACGACGATGACGACGAGGAAGACGGCCGCACCGCCACCTTCCCCTTCCTAAATAAACTCATGGGCAACCTGACAAACCCCGACGGGGAGAAAAAGAACGACAACGTTCCCGACATCTCCCCCCAGGCCGCAGACGGCGGACGCAGCGCCCGGGAGGAAAAGGGCGAGCGGAAAAACCGCACCAAACGGAAATTCCTGGAGAACCACTGCATTTCCCTGACCCGCAAGGCCGCTGAGGGCAAGCTGGACAAGATGATCGGCCGGGACCAGGAGCTGGAGCGGGTCATCCAGATCCTCAACCGCCGGCAGAAAAACAACCCCTGCCTCATCGGCGAGCCCGGCGTGGGCAAGACCGCCATCGCCGAGGGCCTGGCCATGAAGATCTATCAGGGAGAGGTTCCCTATAAGCTAAAGGACAAGGAGGTCTACCTGCTGGATCTCACCTCCCTGGTGGCCGGCACCCAGTTCCGTGGCCAGTTTGAGAGCCGGATGAAGGGCCTCATTGAGGAGATTAAAAAGCTGGGCAACATCATCCTGGTCATTGACGAGGTCCATAACCTGGTGGGCGCCGGGGACGCCGAGGGCTCCATGAACGCCGCCAACATCCTCAAGCCCGCCCTGTCCCGGGGAGAGATCCAGGTCATCGGCGCCACCACCCTGGTGGAGTATCGGAAGTATATCGAAAAGGACTCCGCCCTGGAGCGGCGGTTCCAGCCGGTGATCGTGAACGAGCCCTCCATTGAGGACTCGGTGGAGATCATCAAGGGGGTCGCCCCCTATTATGAAGCCTTCCACCAGGTAAAGATCACCCCCGACATTGCCCGGCTGGCGGTGCTCATGTCGGAGCGGTATATCACCGACCGGTTCCTGCCGGACAAGGCCATCGACCTCATCGACGAGGCCTGCTCCGATGCCAACCTGCGCAACAAAGCCCTGGCCCGGAGCCAGGAGGTCCAGAAAGAGCTGGACGACATCGCCGTGGAGCGGGAGGTCATGGTGGCCGACGCCGGAGAGCGGGCCTATGAGCGCCTGGCCGAGCTGCGGAGCAAGGAGCTTCAGCTCCTTCAGGAGCAGCAGGAGCTGGGCAAGCAAGAGCCCCCTGTGCTCACCCTGGAGAGCCTGGCCCGGGTGGTGGAGCTGTGGACCAAAATCCCCGCCAGCACCATCCAGGAGCAGGAATATGAGCGCCTGGCCAAGCTGGAAGACCGGCTGAAAGCCCACGTGGTGGGCCAGGATGAGGCCATTGCCGCTGTCTCCGCCGCCATCCGCCGGAACCGGGTGGGAGTGGCTTCCAAGCGCAAGCCTGTCTCCTTTATCTTCGTGGGGTCCACCGGCGTGGGCAAGACCGAGCTGGTCAAACGCCTGGCAGAGGATCTCTTCCACGCCCCCGAGTCCTTGATCCGGCTGGATATGTCCGAATTCATGGAGAAGCACTCCGTCTCCCGGATCATCGGCTCCCCTCCTGGATATGTGGGCTATGACGAAGCCGGGCAGCTCACCGAGAAGATCCGCCGGAAGCCTTACTCCGTGGTCCTCTTTGACGAAATCGAAAAGGCCCACCCCGACGTGCTGAACATCCTGCTGCAAATCCTGGACGACGGCCACATCACTGACGCCCAGGGCCGGGTGGTGAACTTTGAAAACACCGTCATCGTCATGACCTCCAACGCCGGCAGCGAGAGCTCTTCCGGCCCCCTGGGCTTTGGCAAGACCTCCAACGAGCTGAGCAAAGACAAGGCCATGAAGGCCCTGCAGCAGTTCCTGCGGCCGGAGTTCATCAACCGGGTGGATGAGGTCATCTGCTTCAACCAGCTCTCGGAGGAAAACTTCCGGGTGATCGCCCAGATTATGCTCAAGGAGCTCCAGACGGTGATGGAGGAAAAGGGTCTCACCTTTACCTGGGAGGAGGCCGTGCTGGATCAGCTGGTAAAGGACTCCTACTCCGCCGCCTATGGCGCCCGGAACTTGCGGCGGCAGATCCAGAAAAACTTGGAGGATCCCATTGCCACGAAGATCATTGAGAGTTATCTGCATCCCATCTCGGTGCTGAAGGCCGTGGTGGAGGATGGAAAGATTGTGATCCATGCTCTTTGAGGTTGTTTGAGAGAAACCCCTGCACGCTGCCGAGGCAGTGTGTGGGGGTTTTTGTTTGCTGTGCAAAAGGGGGATGGGGGGTTCCGGCCCTACGGGCCGGGTACGGGGGTGGTCGCGGCCCTGCCACGTGGGGGGGCTTGCCCTGTTGCTGGGTGAGCCGGCCCGGAGGGCCGGGAACCTGCCGTGGTGCGAACCGCACCGCTGGTGCCCTCGCCGGGCAGGCAGCCTACCCGGCTGGGGCCCCCTTTCTTGAGAAGAAAGGGGGGAAAGAACCCCAGGGGGAAGGAGTTTCCTCCCCCCTGGACCCCTCTTCTCTAGTGGGTGTAGTCCTTCGGGCTGTACCGTGGCCTGGTGACGGGCCTGCGGCCCAAGCGCGTTAGGTGGGATGCGTGCGCGCCTGCCGGCTCGGCGCGCAGGGGTTGTGGGTGTGACACTTCGGGAAAGGCGTGAGTGTGTCTTTCTTCACATGATAAAAAAACGCAACGCTCGCTTTCTTCCGAATACAGAGCATTGCAAAGTAGAAAAATATTGTATTTGTCTTCCACCCTCGCCCAGCAGTCTTCCAAAAACTGCCCCAGCCCGCCTAGCTGGTGGGCGGGCCCGTAGAGCCTAGAGCGCAAGAGCCGCAGGCCAGTCAATCCCGTCAGGACCCCCGACCCAAAGGATCTCAATACCCAGAGATTGGGGGGCCAGGGGTCGAACTGTCCGGGGGCCAGTTCGGTCAGATCCAATGCGAAGCTCCTTAAACCGTAAGAACCTCTTTCCCCCTGGTGCTCTTTCCTCCATTTCTCCAGAGAAATGGAGCCCCTGCGCCGGGCGGCGCAAAAACCCACGGCGCAGGGTGCGCCATGATCGGTTCCCGGCCCACAGGGCCGGACCACCCACTGACAGGCCCCGGCCCTTATCCAAAGGGGAGAACCCTCCCCCTCACCGCTTCTTCTCCATGGTGGTCCCCAACGACTTCTCCGAAATCGCCTCCAGCAAAATGGCATGCTCCATCCGTCCATCCAGCACGGTGACCGCCCCCACCCCGTGCTCCACGGCGTGGATGCAGTTCATGGTCTTGGGAATCATGCCCCCGGCAATGAGGCCGCTGTCCATGAGTTCCTTGGCCCGGCTCACGTCCATTTTGGCGATGCGGGTGGACTGGTTGTGGCTATCCACCAGGATGCCGTCGGTGTCGGTGAGGAAGACCAGCTTGTCCGCCCCCACGGCCTCGGCCACAGCCCGGGCGGCGTCGTCTGCGTTGCAGTTGAGGGCCTTGCCGTCCTCTCCCCGGCCAATGGGGGAGACCACCGGCAGATACCCCCCGTCCAGCAGGGTGCGCAGGAGCCGGGGGTCCACCTTGGTGATGGTGCCCACCAGGCCCAGGGCCTTGTCCTTCTGCCGGGCGGTGATGAGGCTGCCGTCCCGGCCGGAAACCCCGCAGGCCTTGGCGCCGATGCGGTCCAGGGCAGCCACGATGGACTTGTTCACCCGGGCGGAGAGGGCCATTTCGGCGGCCTCCAGCACGGTCTCGTCGGTGACCCGGTAGCCGTTCTCAAAGTGGGTCTCCACGTTCATCCGGTCAAGAAGGGCGGAAATCTCCTTCCCGCCCCCGTGGACCAGGATCACCCGGACCCCCACGGACTGGAGGGCTGCTGCGTCCTCCAGAATGGTATCGGTGGAGGCAGCGTCCAAAGCGGCGCCGCCGTATTTGATGACGATGGTGCGCCCCTCGTACCGGCGCAGAAGGGGGAGCACATCCAGCAGGGCCCGGACCTTGCTCATGCCGTCCATACCGTGCTGCACGTCGTATTCGTGGAGATACTGCTTGGCATAGTCTACGTCAGAGGGGCAGTCAATATACTCGATGCCTCGTTTTTGGCGGGTCTCAGCCCCCTTGCCGGTCAGGAGAATCACCGTGGGCTCGTTGGAGCCCATCACCGCCTGGCGGATGGCCTCCCCCCGGTCGGGGACGATGGAGTAGTCACAGTCTCCCTGCTCCACGTATTGGGCAATGTCCTTGCAGATGTTCTCCACAGGCTCCTCTCCGGGGTCCTCCTCGGTGAGGATGACCAGGTCGGAATACTGGCCGGAGATCTCCCCCAAATCCTTCCGGCGGTCATAGGCCTTGTAGCCGGGGCAGCCGAAAACGGTGACGATCCGCTTGCCGGGGTACTCCTCCCGCACAGAGCGGAAGAGGGTCTCAAAGGACAGCCGGTTGTGGGCGTAGTCCACGATCACCGAGACCTTCTCATCGGCGTTGGCATAGACCTCCATCCGGCCGGGAACCCGGGCTTTCATCAGGCCCGCAAAGGCATATTGCTCAGGGATCCCCACCGCCTCGCACACGGCCAGGGCGGCCAGGGCGTTTTGGACGTTGAAGAGGCCGGGCATGGTCAGCCGGAACTCCCGGCTGTACCGGGGGGTCTTCACCCGGAAGAGGATGTCGCCCCCCACCTTCCGCACCTGAGAGCCGAAGATGGTGGCCGAGGGGTCTTTCTGAGAGAAGGTAATCATCCGCGGGCAGCTCTTTCGGGCGGCTTCCAGCACCCGGTCGGCGTGGTCACAGTCCAGGTTCACGCAGGCGGCGGCCGCCTGGGCGAAAATGCGGAGCTTGGAGGCAAAATAATCCTCAAAGTTGGGGTGCTCGATGGGGGAAATGTGGTCGTTGCCGATGTTCAGGAAGACGGCGGCGGCGAACTCCACGTTCTTCACCCGGTCGTATTTCAGGGCCTGGCTGGAGACCTCCATGGTCATATAGCGCATGCCGGTGGACACCCCGTTGGCAAAGTGGCGCTCTAGGTCCAGGGGCTCGGGGGTGGTGAGGTGGGACTCGAACTTCTCCACCCCGTCATAGGTCTCGATGGAGGAGATCACCCCGCTGGCAGGCTGCTTCTTAGCCGCCAGGTACTCATCGAAGATATACTTTAAGTAATAGGTGGTGGAGGACTTGCCCTTGGTGCCGGTGATACCCACCACCCCCATCTTGGCCGAGGGGTGGTTGTAGTAAAAATCGGCCAGCAGGGCCATGGCCAGGCGCACATCGCTGACCAGGATGCAGGGCAGATCCACCTGGTCGTAGCGCTTTTCAGACAGGTAGGCAAAGGCCCCCTGCTCCTTGGCTGACTGCAAAAACTCCACTTTGAAGTGGGCCCCCTTGCAGATAAACAGCGTGCCAGGGACCACCTGGCGGGAGTCACAGCTGACCAGGGCGACCTCCCGGGTCAGGGGGGCGCCGGAGAACTCCAGCTGGAGGTTTTTCTTCTGGAGCAGCTGGATATAGTCGCCCAGGGGGTAGAGGGTGAGATTCATGGAGATCATCCTTTCAAAAGAGAAAAATTGGAACCCGCTTGGCTGGGCTTCCAATTTTGGAGATGGCATCCCGACCCGCGCCGGCGGAGCCGACACACTCGGGCTGAGAGACGTTTTTCACCGGCGGAGCCGGCAAAAAAATGCGTTGCATTTGTTCCGTTGTTTGCGAAAAGGGGACGTCTGCCCCAGCGGGGTTCCTCATACGTTCCGCAGGGTCTTCCCGCACCGCAAAATGGCCTGCTCTGCCAGCACTTCCATGGCGTCCACGTAAAAGGGCGGCAGGTTGTGCAGGCTGCGGTAGACCGACAGCTCCGTGCACCCCAAAATGGCGCAGTCGCAGCCGGCGGAGCGGAGGTAGGCGTCGATCTCCCCAAACTTCTCCCGGGAGCCCGTTTCGCCTTTCTTGATTTCATCGTAAATGATGGACATGACCACCTTTTGCAGCTCCTCCGGCAGGGTCACCGGGGCCAGGCCCGCGGCCTCCAGCTCCTTTTGGTAGATCCCTGTGCGGACGGTGCCGTCGGTGGCCAGAATGCCCACAGACTGCTTCCCCATGGCCTGGATGGCTGCCACGGTCTCCCGGATCATGTGGATGATGGGGACCTGGAGCTGGGCCTGGAGGCGGTCAGCAAAGTAGTGGGAGGTGTTACAGGGGATGGCCAGCACCGTGCAGCCCGCCCCCTCCAGGAGCTTGGCGTCGGCCAGCAGGTGCTGGAAGACGGCCTCCGCCTCCTCCGGGGTTCCCAGGATGCCGGCGGTGCGGTCGGGGATTTTGGCGTCACTCCAGATGAGCACCCGCAGGTGCTCCTGGTCGCTTTCGGCCTGGGTGCGGTCGATGATGCGCTGGTAAAAGGTGTTGGTGGCCTGGGGGCCCATGCCGCCCAGGACGCCGAGGATGCCTTCGGTTGGTTGGTTCATATTCATCCTCCTGTGCTGCCCTGTTTCGGGCAGGCCGGCGCGGTGTTATGACTTCTTCTCGTAATACTGCTTAAACTTCTTAAAGTGCCCCAGCAGGTTTTTCTCCATCCGCAGGGTGCGCTTGAGGGGCTTGTCCTTGTCGTAAAACAGGGGTCTCACTTCCCGGCCCCGGGCCATCAGGTCCTTCATCTCCTGGTGGTAGTCGGAGACGATGTAGTCAAAGGCCACCTTCCGGGGGACCACCCGCCAGAGGCTGGGGTTGTCGGCCAGGACGAAGGGGAGGTCCTTGCCCTCCACCCGGTCCTCCACCAGGAGCTTGGCGATGTTGTACCCGGCGCCGGTGACGTAGTAGTTGCTGCGGCCCTGGCGGCAGTTGATTTCAAAGACCTTGTACTTGCCGTCCCGCTGGTCGTACTTGATGTCGAAGTTGGAGAAGCCCACGTAGCCGATGTCCTCCAGGAAAGCCTTGATCTTCTGGGAGATCTCCCCGTTGGGCTCGGTGAGGATGACGGCGTGGTTGCCGATGCCGTGGGGGGTGTGCTCCTCCAGGAGCACGTGGCCCAGGCACATGAGCTTGACCTGGCCGTTGCGGTCGGAGTAGTTGGTGAGCACCCGCATGTAGCTGTCGTCCCCGGGGATGAAGTCCTGGATAATCATGGTGTCGGGGTAGCCGGAGGCGTAGACCTTGTCCAGGACCTCCTCCAGGCTCTTCCGGTCGGGGCAGGTGAAGACCTTTTCGTTGCCCGGGAAGGGGTGCTCCCAGTAGGCCACGCCGTTGGAGGGCTTGCAGATGTAGGGGGGCTGGAAGTCCAGGGTGAAGTCGTGGCCCATCTCCGGCCGGTAGATGAAGGTGCCGGGGTGGTCGATGCCGTATTCATCGCACAGGGCGTAGAACTTCTCCTTGTTGATGAGGGTGTTGATGAGCTCCCCGCTCACCGTGGCGGCCACGCAGTTGGCCGGGAAGGAGTCCTTGTTCTCGGCGGCCAGCTTCACGTAGCTATCCCCGCAGCCGATGACCAGGACGGTTTTGTCGGCAAACTCGGCGGCCACGTCCGCCACGTTCTGGCGGAAGGTGGCGGCGTCCTCGTTTTGGGGGCAGACCCGGTAGTCGATGATGGTGGAGCCATAGGCCGGGCCGGAGGCGAACTTGCCGAAGCAGACGGATTTCACCCCGTAGGCCTCGTGAAAGGCCCGGGCGACGCTGTAGACGTTGATGTCCCCGCCGAAGAGGAGGGGCTGGAAGGTGTGTTCCATAGTGATGCGCTTCCTTTTGTTGTATTGGGAAAGAAAGGAGCCGGGGGCGGCTCCTCTTTTTGTTCCCGGATGGGGGTGGGTTTATACAGGGGGGCACCCCTGTGACGTGGGGGACGTGCCCTTTGGGTTTGGGGTCGGCCCCAGGGCCGGTACGGGGTGTCGGCGCACACTGCGCCGCGGGTTTTTGCGCCGCCCGGCGCAGGGGCCCCATTTCTCTGGAGAAATGGGGGAAAGAGCACCAGGGGGAAAGAGGTTCTTTCCCCCTGGACCCCCAATCTCTGGGTATTATGACCCTTTGGGTCGGGGGTCCTCGCGGAATTGACTGGCCTGCGGCCCTTATCCTCTAGGCTCTACGGGCCCGCCCACCAGCTAGGCGGGCTGGGGCAGTTTGGGGAAAACTGCTAGGAGAGGGTAAAAGACTGCACCCTTATTTTTCAACTTTTCGATGCTTTGTATCAAAAGAGAGTAGGCGTGGTGATTTCCATAATTATGGGGAAAGACACACTATCCCCTTCCCGAAGGGCTAAACTTACGCCCCCTGCGCGCCGAGCCGGCAGGCGCGCACGCTTCCCACCTGCCGCGCTTGGGCCGCAGGCCCGTCACCAGGCCACGGTACAGCCCGAAGGGCCAGCCCCACTAGAGAAGAGGGGTCCAGGGGGGAGGAAACTCCTTCCCCCTGGGGTTCTTTCCCCCCTTTCTTCTCAAGAAAGGGGGCCCCGCGCCGGGCAGGCGCCCCTACGGAGCAGGGTGCTCCAATGCCGGTACCCGGCCCGCAGGGCCGGACCCCCCACTGACAGGGCCAGAACCCCAGTAAAGCGGGTTCCAAATTTCAGTCATCCACTGACTCTAGAAACCTGATACACCCCCGCAACCTGATTGAGCTTGTTCATAATGGTGGTCACCTCGCTCTGGGCGCGGACCTCCACCACCAGGTTCATTTTTGTGTATCCATCGGGCAAAACATTCACATTCATGCCCAAAATGTTGATCTTTGCCGTGGCCATCACCGTGGTCACGTCCATGGCCAGGCCCTTGCGGTCCTTGGCGATGAGGTCCAGGGAGGTCTTATAGGTGTTTAGGCTGTCGGGATCCCAGCCCACCTTGATCCACCGGTCTTTTTCCTCGGGGCGGCTGACGCCGTTTATGGCGTTGGGACAGTCCGCCCGGTGGACCGAAACCCCGTAGCCCCGGGTGATGAAGCCCACAATGGGGTCCCCCGGCACGGGGGTGCAGCACTTGGCGAACTTCACCATGGCGTCGGTCATCCCCGCCACAATGACGCCGGAGACCGAGTGCTTCTTGCTTCCCGACTTGGCAACGCCGGAGTCCAGGGCGGCTTTTTCCGCCTCCTTGGCGGCCTGCTCGGCGGCCCTTTCTGCGGCCAGACGCTCGGCCTGCTGGCGGTCCTGGTGGACCAGCTCCTCACGGGCCCGGTTGGCGCACTTTTGGGCGGAGGCGCCGCCGTAGCCGATGGCGGCGTACATCTCCTCCAGGGAGTTAAAGCGGACTTTTTCCAGGATATGAGGGAGCATGTGCTCGGCGGTGAGCATGGCGATGCTCAGGCCCAGGCGCTTGATCTCCCCTTCGAACATGGCGCGGCCGTGGGCCACGTTTTCCTCCCGTTTCTCCCGCTTAAACCACTGGCGGATTTTGGTGCGGGCCTGGTTGCTCTTGGCTAGCTTCATCCAGTCTCGGCTGGGGCCCTTGGCGTTTTTGGAGGTGATGACCTCCACAATTTCGCCGGATTTGAGCTGATAGTCATAGCCCACAATGCGGCCGTTGACCTTGGCCCCCGTCATGGAGTTGCCCACGGCGGAGTGAATGGAGTAGGCAAAGTCGATGGGGGTGGCCCCGGCGGGGAGGTTGATGACATCCCCATTGGGGGTGAAAACGAAGACCTCGTCGGCAAAGAGGTCCACCTTCAGGGTGCGGATATATTCCTCGGCCTCGGTGTCCTGCTGGTTTTCCAGCAGGCGGCGGACCCAGGCGAAGGTCTCCTCGGTGCCCAGCTGTTTGTTGGCCATGCCCTGCTTGTATTTCCAGTGGGCCGCCACGCCGTACTCGGCCATGTGGTGCATCTCCCAGGTGCGGATCTGCACCTCGAAGGGGACGCCGTCGTTGCCGATGACGGTGGTGTGGAGGGACTGGTACATGTTGGGCTTCGGGGTGCTGATATAGTCCTTAAACCGGCCCAGCACCGGGCGGTACATGTCGTGAATATCCCCCAGAACCCGGTAGCAGGTGAAGGGGTCGTTGACGATGACCCGGAAGGCGTAGAGGTCGAAGATTTCGCTGAGGGTTTTGTTCTGGGCGTACATCTTCCGGTAGATGGAGTAGACGTGCTTCACCCGGCCGTAGACGGTGCCCGTGATCCCCTCCAGGCTCAGGCGGAGGGTGATCTCGTTTTGAATGTTTTCCATAAAGGCCGCGTGGGCCTGGGCCTGGCGGTCCAGCTCGTCGGCAATTTCCTTGTAGCCCACGGGGTCCAGGAATTTCAGGGACTGGTCCTCCATCTCCCACTTCATCCGCTGCATGCCCAGCCGGTGGGCGATGGGGGCGTAGATCTCCAGGGTCTCCAGGGCCTTTTCCCGCTGCTTGCGCTCGGACTGGAACTCCAGGGTGCGGATGTTGTGAACCCGGTCGCAGATTTTAATGAGGATCACCCGCACGTCCTGGGCCATGGCCATGAGCATTTTCCGCAGGTTCTCCATCTGCTTTTCTTCGGTGGAGGTGTATTTCACCTTGTCCAGCTTGGTGACCCCCTCCACCAGGTCGGCCACGGTCTCGGTAAAGAGCTTGGCCACTTCCTCGTGGGTGGCGTCGGTGTCCTCAATGGTGTCGTGCAGGAGGGCGGCCATGATGGAGTCGGCGTCCAGACCCAGCTCGGCCACCAGGTGGGCCACCTCTAAGGGGTGGGTGATATAGGGGGAGCCGTCTTTGCGCAGCTGCCCCTCGTGATGGGCCCGGGCATAGTCAAAGGCCTCCCTGACCCGCTTTTGGTCTTCCTCGCTGAGGTTTTTGATTTTTTGTGCCAGTTCTCGAAAGCGAATTTCCAGTCTGTCCTCCATAGGCAGCTCCCTTTCTCTCCTGTGGCGGGCTCTCACCTCCGCCGTGACATGGGCTTTCTTAGGAACCCATGTTGCTTTGCTTCCAGTTTCTTTCCTCACCCCAGGCGATGGCCTGGAGCTTTTTGATGATGGGGGCCTGGTAGAAGGAGACCTTCCCCGTTCCCCTGCGCTTGCGCAGGCGGATGCGCAGGGCGCCCCCCTCCTCGGGCCGGATGGTGACCAGGTCGAAGCTCTCCAGCACCTCCAGGCAGATCATGGTGTGCAGGGTGGACTCCCACAAATCCGCCTCGTGGGCCACCTTTCGGGCCAGGCGGACGGGGATTTCCACCACCTCGCCCTGGCGGTTGGCCAGGTACCGCCACACGGCGGCGAATTCCTCCCGGCGGGGGATCATGGTGCGAGCCTCACAGGGGGAGAGCTTCTCTCCCCGGCGGAACTTTCGGTACAGGGCCTGCTCGCTGAGCTGCTGGGTGGAAAAGGCCGGCCGCAGATCCACCAAGTGGAGCTGAACCGACCGGGAGCCCCGGTACTCGTTAATCTGGGGATAGAAGGCCACATCGGCCTTGTCCCCCACGGTGAGGCCGGACTTGGCCCGGGTCACCGAGAAGAAAATCATGTCTACCGTGCGCCCGTCCCGGCTGGCCCGCATTTTTAGGTGCCGGCCGCCCCCCACATCGGACATGCAGGTGATGGTCACCCCCGACAGGGAAAAGATGGGCTTGGGGTTGCCGGCGCCATAGGGCTCCAGCATGGACAGGGCCTCTACCTGCTCGATGGTGAGGATGGCGGTGTTTTCAATCTCCCCGTCGATTTGGAGGGTGGAGACCATCTCCTCTCCCCCGGTGTCGTTGCGGACGATCTCTTGCATCCGGGCTCGGAAGGCGGGGATGTTCTCCTCCTTAATGGAGAACCCTGCGGCCAGGGCGTGGCCGCCGTAGCCCTCCAGCAGGTCGGCGCACTGGTCCAGGGCGCAGAAGAGGTTAAAGCCCCCGTAGGACCGGCAGGAGCCCTTGCCCTTGCCGTCGGCCTGCAGGCAGATCATAAACACCGGGCAGGCATACTGCTCAGCCAGGCGGGAGGCCACAATGCCCACCACCCCCTGGTGCCAGGCTTTGTCCGCCAGGACCAGGCAATCATATTGTTTCCGCCCGGCCAGAAGGGCCAGGCACTGGTTGAAAATATCCAGCTCCACCGCCTGGCGCTGGCGGTTGAGCTCGCACAGCTCATGGGCCAGCTGCTCTGCCCGGCTGGTGTCGTCGGTGAGGATGAGCTCGGCGGCCATGGCGGCCCGGCCCATGCGCCCGGCGGCGTTAATCCGGGGGGAGAGGCAATAGCCCACGGTGGTGGAGGTGATGGCCCGGTTTAGGGTGCCGGCCTCTACCATCAGGGCGTAGAGCCCGCGGCGGCGGGTCTTTTTCAGGTGGTTTAGGCCTACCCGAACGATGGTGCGGTTTTCGCCCAGAAGTTTCATCACGTCGGCCACGGTGCCCACGGCGGCCAGGTCTGCATACTCCAGGAAGAGGGCCCGGTAGCGCTTGGCGCCGCCCAGGGCCATGACCAGCTTCAGGGCCACCCCCACCCCGGCCAGATCCTTAAAGGGATAAGGGCAGTCTTTCCGGTGGGGATCCACCACGGCCACTGCGGCGGGGATTTCCTCCTTGCACTCGTGGTGGTCGGTGATAATCACATCGATGCCTAGGCTTCCGGCGTAGCGGACCTCGGCCACGGCGGTGATACCGCAGTCCACTGTGATGATGAGCCGGACCCCCTGGGCGGCCAGGTGGTCTACGGCCTCTTGGTTTACCCCATAGCCCTCGGACAGGCGGTTGGGGATATAATAGCAAACGTCGCCTCCCTGGGCGCGCAGGTAATGGGTGAGCAGGCAGGTGGAGGTAATGCCATCTACGTCATAGTCGCCGTAGACGGCAATTTTCTCCCCGTTGCGCAGGGCTCGGCCGATGCGGGCGGTGGCCAGATCCATGTCCTTCATCAGGAAGGGGTCACAGAGCTGGTTCTCCCCGCTGGAGAGAAGCCCTTTGGCTTCCTCCAAATCGGTGAGCCCTCTGGCACAGAGGGTGGCGGCCACCAGAGAGGGGACCCCCTGGCGCTCCATGGCTTTATAGGCCTCTTGGGACCGCCGCGCGATGTTCCACTGCTGATATTTCATGGTTGGGACCTCGGTTTTCGGAAAATTTCTATCCTTGCTCTGCCCCGCCGGTTGGCAGGGGGCGGAAGAAAAACGCAAATAAGTATACATATTAAAGGATAGCACAAAACCTCCCTTATCTCAAGAGATCAGGGAGGTTTTTTCCCTTTTTCCCAGGAAATCTGGGCAGGAAAGGGCAGGATTTGGGTAAGGGGTAAAGGGACGGGAGGGGAAACAATTCTCAGGCCAGCACCCGCTCATCGGAACCGATTGCGGTCGTATGTGGAGAGATTTTGAAATGCCTCTACCATCTCTGCCGCCGCCGGCGAGGGCTCTGGGGTCAGCACGCCGTTTTCCTTCACCCAGCCGGTGGTGTGGAGGACGGGCAGGGTGTGGGCGGTCTCCCGCTGGGCCTGCATATATGCCGAGCCCTCCCAGCCGATGAGCTCAAAGACCTCGTTCATCAGGAAACAGGGGGAGAGATCGGGCCCCTGGCCCTGGAAGTCCTGGCCCAGCAGGTCCTTGGCCGCCTGGTTGCCCCAGATCATGTACCAGGTGGTATAATAGTTCCAAAAGCCCTCCTCAGTGGAGGTGTCCAGGCTGATGCCCATGCCCTCGTAGATAGACCCGTGGTTGCCCATCCAGGGCTTGTGGTCCCCGTAGAGAAGGAGGACCACCGGCTCCTCCAGGGTGTCCAGATACTGGGTGAATTCCTTGAGATAGGCGCCGCTGTCCTGGACCAGATAGAAGTAGTTGTTCAGGGCGTTCAGGGACTCCTGGGTATAGTTTCCGGTGCAGTAGCTGTCCCCCCAGTAGGTCTTCTCCGTGTTATAGGGGCCGTGGCCCTGGTAGGTGACGTTGAAGGAGAAGAGGGGGGCGTCGTTGGTTTCAAAATACTCAGTCAGCCGGGTCATCAGGTCGGGGAAGAAGACGTTGTCATAGGCCACGTCCTCCCCCTCTGCCACAAACTGATAGTAGTAGTTATCGGTGAAGAGGTAGTCGTCCAGGCCCAGGTTGGGGTTGACGTTTTTCCGGTCGTAGAACCAGTCCCGGCAGGGGTGAGCGCCGTTGGCGGTGTAGCCCTGGCTCTTGAGATACCAGGCCACGGAGTCGGTTTTCACCTTAAAGTCGTCGTGCACGTTACCCTCGGTGAGCACCGCCCACTCGGTTTCCGTGGTGCCCCCGGCGAAGATATCCGTCACCAGGGTGCCCGAATAGCTCTGGGCCTGGAGGTCGTGGAAGTCCTTGTACACATCGGGGGACAGGCCGTCGATGTCGTAAAGGGACAGGTCGGCATAGGCCTCCATCTGGATGGAGATCAGGTTCACCTTCTTCTCCTCGGGGATGACGGCGTCCTGATACTGGTTATAGGCCTCTCGGGCCGCCCGCTCGTCGTAGGAGGCGGTGGAGTCGTAGTAATCCCCGGCGCTGTGGAAGAAGGGATAGACCACCCCTGTGGCGGCATAGGCCTCCCCCTCGTCCTGGGCATACTCCCCGGCCAGGGAGGTGTACCGCTGGTCATCGGGGTAGACAAAGTAAAAGCACACCAGGCTCACCATGCCCACCGCCGTTAAGGCCAGCAGGCGGAGGGTGGCCTTGGGCTTGCCCCGGCCCAGGAAGAAAAGGACCACCGTGGCGGCCACCATCACCCCAATCCACAAAAACATCAGGGGGGTGAAGGTCACTTGATACTGCCCAGACATCTGGAAGCCCTCCCGGATGTGGAAGAGGTCCTCCCAGAGCATGGGGTCATCCCGGAAGAGGAGCTTAAAATAGTTGGCCCCGGTCAGCAGGAAGATCAGTGTCCCGGTCACCAAGCAGGCCAACCAGGCCTGGCCAAACGCCAACCAGAGCAGGCCCAGCAGCAGCAGCACCGGCAGGGTGTTCCAGAAAAACAGCATGGGGTTCCCGCTCCAGCTGATGCCGTTCCACTCGGACAGGGCCAGGGAGAAGGCGCTGATGACGCAGCCTGTGGCCAAGAGGAGCAGGGTGGTCAGCAGGGCGGAGCGGGGGAGTTTGGGTTTTGGGTTCATGGGGAAAACCTCCTTGGGGTGGGCGCAGCCCTGTAGCGCGGGGGCTTGCCCTGTTGCTGGGTAAGCCGGCCCTGGGGGCCGGGGATGGAAGATAGTGTGGCCCTGCCACGTGGGGGGCGTGCCCTTGGGGTTTGGGGTCGGCCCCAGGGCCGGTACGGGGTGTCGGCGCACACTGCGCCGTGGGGATTTGCGCCGCCCGGCGCGGGGGCTCCATTTCTCTGGAGAAATGGAGGAAAGAGCACCAGGGGGAAAGAGGTTCTTTCCCCCTGGACCCCCAATCTCCAGGTAGTGTGATCCTTAGAGTAAGTGGTCCTAACGGGATTGACTGGCCTGCGGCCCTTGCCCTCTAGGCTCTACGGGCCCGCCCACCAGCTAGGCGGGCTGGGGCAGTTTTTGGAAGACTGCTAGGAGAGAGCGGAAGACAATCACATTATTTTTCTACTTTGCAATGCTTTGTATCAGAAGAGAGTAGGCGTGGTGGTTTTCATAATTATGGGGAAAGACGCACTATCCCCTTCCCGAAGTGCCACACCCACAGCCCCTGCGCGCCGAGCCGGCAGGCGCGTACGCATCCCACCTATCAGATAATGGGCCGCAGGCCTGCTACCAACCCACGGTACAGCCCGAAGGGTTACACCCACTAGAGAAGAGGGGTCCAGGGGGGAGGAAACTCCTTCCCCCTGGGGTTCTTTCCCCCCTTTCTTCTCAAGAAAGGGGGCCCCGCGCCGGGCAGGCGCCCTTACGGAGCAGGGTGCTCCAATGCCGGTACCCGGCCCG
>DBEYYM010000114.1:0-28994 GCA_048184675.1 Evtepia sp.
AATATATTCCATGCGAAATCAAATTTTATATTAACACCTTCACCAGATGATGCGTAGTAATTCCACATACTAAGCGAATCTTCTTCTGTAGAAAAAGAACATGTATATGTTCTATATATTATTTCCGTATATTCATCTGTACTTTCTAAAACCCCCATATAAGATTGGCGATATTCTTTTAGCTCTTTCATTTCAGTGCTATCACGAATTAAACTTCTAAACTCCGAAGTATATCCATTGTCATTATCTTCAAGTACACTTTTGATTAAAGGGATAATTTCTATAAACTCTGTAGAATCATTCAAAAAACGAACATCGCTAAATCGTAAACAATTCTTTGCAATGATCGATTTAAATGTATCAACTGTACAATAATGACAAATTCCAGTTGCCTTATTTGCAATCCCATCCGGATAATACATTTCTATAACTGGCACATCTTTATACGGAATATTTAAAAAATTCGTTCTAGATATCGCCATACATCTTGCAATAATCTTATTTTCCATATGATGCCTCCACTCAAAACACTTTCTATGCTACTCCAAATATATCTCTAATTATCTTTTTTGTTTTCAAGCATATTCCTGATTTTTTCACGGACAGCCCTTCTCCTCCATAACCATCAAATCAAGCTCGTCCATTTCAAGTTCTACCTCGATATGATGGTCTGAATGAAGTTTGGACAATAAACATACTGCCTCCACATGCCCTGTCCTCGGGAACAAATCCACCGCCTCAGCCTTTTCCAGCCGGTACCCCCGCTCGCTCAGCCGTTTTACGTCCCGTCCCAGGGTGGCTGGGTCGCAGGAGACGTACACCAGGCGCTGGGGGGCCATTTGAACGATGGCGTCGATGACCTCCGGGGAGATCCCTTTGCGGGGCGGGTCCACGCAGATGACGTCGGGGCGAAGCCCCCGCTGGGCCAGCTCCAGGGCGGCCTGGCCGGCGTCGGCGCAGAAAAACTCTGCGTTGGTCACTCCGTTGCGCTGGGCGTTGGCCTTGGCGTCCTCCACGGCGGCGGGGATGACCTCAGCGCCGATGGCCCGGCCGGCCTTCTGGGCCATGACCAGGGTGATGGTGCCAATGCCGCAGTAGAGATCCAGCACCGTCTCTTTCCCCGTAAGCCCCGCAAATTCCAGGGCCCGGCCGTAGAGGACCTCCGCCTGGTCTCGGTTTACCTGGTAGAAGGAGGGTACTGACAGCCGGAATGCCAGTCCACACAGCGTGTCCTCCAGATAGTCCTGTCCCCAGAGCAGCTTATAGGTCTTGCCCAGGATCACATTGGTCTTGTCCATGTTCACCGACAAGACCACCCCCACCAGCCCGGGCTCCGCCTGTCTCAGGCGCCGGATCAGGCTCTCCTGGCGGGGCAGTTTTTTCCCGTTGGCAACCACTGCACACAGAGATTGGCCCCGCCGGTTCACCCGCACATAAAAGTGGCGAATGAGCCCGGTGTGGGCCTTTTCGTCATAGGCGGGAATTCGGCAATCCGCCATCCATTCCTTAAAAGCCCCCCGCAGCCGGGTGGCAGCTAGGGGCTGGAGCAGGCAGTCTTCTGCATCGATGACATCGTGGCTCCGGGCCCGGAAAAACCCCACCCGGGGACCCTCGGCCACGGGAAACTGAATCTTGTTCCGATACCGGTCGGGCGCCTTGGCGCCGTGGATGACCTCCACCTGCCCCTCCCAGCCGCCGATGCGCTGAAGAGCATCCTGGACTTTTTGCCGCTTAAAGGCCAGCTCCTCTTCATAAGTCATGTGCCGCAGCTGGCAGCCGCCGCACTTGGGGTACTGGGGACAGTCGGGGACCTGCCGCCGAGGGGAGGCCTCCAGGACCTTCTCTACCCGACCCCAGGCAGCGGACTTCCCTACCTTTAACAGCTGGACCTGACATAGCTCTCCGGCCAGCGCGCCCTTTACAAAAATTGCCTGCCCTTCCAGCCGGGCCACCCCTTCTCCGGCGCTGCCGTAGCTCTCTATCCGCAGGGGAACCCTCTCATTCTTCTTCGCCGCCATGCCGTCTGCATCCTTTCCCATAAAACGTTCTTTTTCTTCAGTATACCACAGCCAAACACCCCTGAACAGCACCCTTTTTCGTTGGATTTTCTTCCACTTGTTCACAGATTCCTCTTTTTTCTCCCCAGCAAATGTGATATAATACCATGACTCTGGGGTTTTATACCCTGTTATTTTGTAAACACAGCGAATTTCGCTTTTTGAAAGGATCTATCCATTATGGGTTTTCTAACCAAATTATTCGGCACCAACATGGCCAAGGAGATCAAGCGCATTGATCCCATTGTCCGCCGGATCGAAGCGTTGGAAGAGGAGTACAAAGCCCTTACCGACGCCCAGCTCCAGGCCAAAACTGCAGAATTTAAGCAGCGCTACCAGAACGGTGAAACGCTGGACGACCTTCTCCCTGAGGCTTTCGCCACCTGTCGGGAGGCCGCTGACCGCGTCCTGGGCCTGCGGCCCTACCGGGTGCAGCTCATCGGCGGCATCATCCTTCACCAGGGCCGCATCGCCGAGATGAAGACCGGCGAAGGCAAAACCCTGGTGGCCACCCTCCCCGCCTACCTGAACGCCCTGGCTGGAGAAGGGGTCCACATCGTCACCGTCAACGACTACCTGGCCAAGCGCGACAGCGACTGGATGGGAAAGGTCTACCGTTTCCTGGGCCTCTCCGTGGGCCTGGTCATCCACGGCATCGACCCCAAGGGCAAGCAGGCCGCTTACAATGCCGACATCACCTACGGCACCAACAACGAGTTTGGCTTCGACTACCTGCGGGACAACATGGCCATTTACAAGGCAGAGCTCATGCAGCGGGGCCACGCCTTCGCCATCGTGGACGAGGTGGACTCCATCCTCATCGACGAGGCCCGTACCCCTCTGATTATCTCCGGCATGGGGGAGCAGTCCACCCAGCTGTATACCCTGGCCGATAACTTTGCCGCCGGCTTAAAACCCCTGGTGAGAGCCACCGTGGACGACAAGGAAGAGGAAGCCGAGGACATCGACGCCGACTACGTGGTCAACGAAAAGGCCCGGGCCGTCACCCTCACCGCCCGAGGCATTGCCAAGGCGGAAAAGGCCTTCAACATCGAAAACCTCTCCGACCCCGAAAACTCCACCCTCTCCCACCACATCAACCAGGCCATCCGGGCCCGGGGCCTCATGAAGCGGGACATTGACTACGTGGTCAAAGACGGCGAGGTCATCATCGTGGACGAGTTCACCGGCCGCCTCATGTACGGCCGCCGGTACAACGACGGCCTCCACCAGGCCATCGAGGCCAAGGAAAAGGTCACCGTGGCCCGGGAATCCAAGACCCTGGCCACCATCACCTTCCAGAACTATTTCCGTCTGTATAACAAGCTCTCCGGCATGACCGGTACCGCCCTGACCGAAGAGGAAGAGTTCAACGCCACCTATGAGCTGGATATTGTGGAGGTCCCCACCAACAAGCCCCTGGCCCGTGTGGACCACCCCGACGAGGTGTACAAAAACACCACCGGCAAGTACCACGCCATTGTCCGCCAGATCGTGGCCTGCCACGAAAAGGGACAGCCTGTTCTGGCCGGCACCACCTCCATCGAAAAGTCGGAAATCATCTCCAAGCTGCTGACCCGCCAGGGCATCAAGCACAACGTTCTTAACGCCAAGAACCACGAGAAGGAAGCCGAAATCGTGGCCCAGGCCGGTAAGTTCGGCGCCGTCACCGTGGCCACCAACATGGCCGGCCGTGGCACCGATATTATGCTGGGCGGCAACGCCGAGTTCCTGGCCAAAAACGACCTGCGCAAGGCCGGCCTCTCTGACGAGATGATTGCCGAGGCCACCGGTTTTGCCGAAACCGATAACCAAGAAATCCTCGAGGCCCGGAAGATGTTCTCCCAGGCCGAAGCCAAGCATAAAGAAGAACTGGCCCCCGAGGCCGAAAAGGTCCGGGAGGCCGGCGGCCTGTTCATTCTGGGCACCGAGCGCCACGAGTCCCGCCGGATCGACAACCAGCTCCGCGGCCGTTCCGGCCGGCAGGGCGACCCCGGCGAGAGCCGCTTCTACCTGTCCATGGAGGACGACATCATGCGCCTGTTCGGCACCGAGCGGATGCAGAACATGATGGAGACCCTGAAAATCGACGACGACACCCCCATCGACGCCAAGGTCCTCTCCGGCGCCATCGAAAACGCCCAGAAGAAAGTGGAGTCCAAGAACTTCCAGGCCCGAAAGAACACCCTGGAATACGACGACGTGATGAATGTCCAGCGTGAGGTCATCTACAAGCAGCGCCGCCAGGTGCTGGACGGCGAGAACATGAGCCAGTTCATCCGCAACATGATCCAGCGCTGGATTGACACCTCCATCCACGGCCACCTGGGCGAGGGCAAGCACCTGACCGCCGAGGCCTATCAGCTGGCCACCGAACCCTTCCGGGGCCTCTTCTTCCCCCCTGACCAGTTCCAATACACCGATGAGGAGCTGGCCCAGAAATCCCCCGACGCCCTGGTTGAGGAGCTGAACCAGACCGCCCAGGACCTCTACAACGCCAAGGAAGCCGCCCTGGGCGACGAGCTCATGCGGGAGCTGGAGCGGGTGATGATGCTCCGGGTGGTGGACGAATACTGGATGGACCACATCGACGCCATGGAAGAGCTGAAGAAGGGCATCCAGCTCCGTGCCTACGCCCAGACCAACCCCGTGGACGCCTATAAGAAGGAAGGCTTCGAGATGTTCGAGGCCATGATCCAGGCCATCCAGGAGGAGACCATCCGCCGTATCGTGGTGGCCCGGGTCCAGACCAACGAGGTCCGCCGGGAGCGAGTGGCCAAGGTCACCGGCCAGTCCGGCGGCAGCGACGAAACCCTGAAAAAGGAGCCCGTGCGCAAGACCATCAAAATCGGCCCCAACGATCCCTGCCCCTGCGGCAGCGGGAAGAAGTATAAGAAGTGCTGCTACTTAAAGGATAAGGCCGCTCAGTAAGCTTCCCTGCCACCCCTTCCCAACGCCAACCCCAACGGCAGAAAGGCATCCTATGTCATTTACCCAACAAACCCAAAAAGGCGTCACTTTCCACACTGCCGACGCCTTCACCGCCGCCGGCGGCGTGGCCCACGGCTTTGCCACCCGCCTGGGCGGGGTCAGCACCGGCCCTTACGCCCAGCTGAACCTGGGCATCACCCGCCCCGACCAGCGCCAAGCGGTTCGGGAAAATTACCGCCGCTTCTGCGCCGCCATCGGCGCCGATGAAACCAGCCTGGTGATGACCCACCAGGTCCATGAGGACACCATCCGGGAGGCCTCCCGGGCTGATGTTTTGGACGATCTGCTGGACCCCATCGACTACCGGGTGGACGGTCTCATCACCAACCAGCCCGGTCTGTGCCTGACCATCTATTACGCCGATTGCATCCCCGTCCTTCTGTATGACCCGGTGAAAAAAGCCATCGCCGCCGTCCACTCGGGCTGGCGGGGCACCAGCCTGGGCATCGCCCCCAAGGCTGCAGCCAAGATGACCGCCCTTTACGGCAGCAACCCCGCCGATATCCTGGCCGCCATTGGCCCGGGCATCGGCCCCTGCTGCTTTGAAACCCACGACGACGTCCCATCCGCCATGACAGAGCGGCTGGGGCCGGCCGTCACCCCTTACTGCAAGCCCCTGGAAAACGGGAAATTCTCCGTGGACCTGAAGGGCATCCTCCGCTGGCAGCTGACCCAAGCTGGTCTGCGCGACGGCCACGTGGACACCCTTTCCCTGTGCACCGCCTGCCACCCAGAGCTCTACTGGTCCCACCGGAAGATGGGCGACCAGCGGGGCAACCACGCAGCCATGCTCCAGCTGCTCCCCTAATCTCCCTCTCCTGCCCCCTTCCTCTTGGGGCCCTTTACACCCATAGCAAAGGAGTCGATTCCCCGTGCACAAGCCTTCCGAACCGCCAAAAATCCAATCTGTCATGCGCAAGCTGGAGCTGTTCCGGCAGAAACAAGAGGAAAATAGCGTAAACCATCCCCTGCGATCCTCCCTGCCCTTCCTGTGTGTCACAGGGGTTCTGATGACTGCGGTGGTGATTGCCGCCTCTTGCACGCTGTGCTACCAGGTCCAGGCCAAGGGCCAGTCTCTGGCCTTCTTCCAGGACACCGAGACCTATGACGCCGCCGTCTCTCAGGCTGAAACCCGGGCCTCAAAAATCCTAGAGACCACCTACACCCTCAACGACGACCTCTCGGTCCAGGTTACCCTGGCCCCCAAAGATCAGATCGAGGCCCTGCCCGGGGTCACCGGCTCTCTCATGGAGAGCATCCCGGAGCTGGCCCACCTATATACCCTGTCTGTGGATGGCGTCCAAATCGGCGCCGCTGCCGACGCTGAGACCATCACCCAGGCCCTGAACCTGGTAAAAGAGCACTACACCACCACCGAAACCCGCTCCCTGTACATCAGCAGCCAGGTGGACATCCGCTACCAGTATCTCCCCGCCGACACCACCCAGTCCACCGCCGAGGAACTGGCCGAGGCCCTGCTGGCCCCCTCCCCCCGGACCTTCCCTTACACCGTGCAGGCAGGGGACACCATGGAGTCCCTCCTCACCCTCTTTTCCATGACCGAGGAGCGGTTCCAGGAGCTCAACCCCGACCTGACCCTGGAGAAGGTGGCAGCCACCTCCTCCAGCCCCCTGGATGAATTCCCGGACACAGAGGAGACCGACGCCCAGGAAGGCCAGGAAACCGGAGACGCCGCTGCCCAGGAAGCCGACACCGAAACAGAGGAAACCTCCATCGACCTAGCCGACCTGCTGGGAGACAATGCCTACACGCCCCTGGAGGAAGGCACCGAGATCACCATCGAGCAATCTTGCCCCCTGCTGCTGGTCACCACCGTGGAGGAAATGAACTTCACCCGTGAGCTGCTCCCCACCCTGGAGACCCAGGAGGATGCCACCATGTTCGTGGGCCAGCAGCGGATCATCCAGGAGGGCGAGGTTGGCCAGGCCAACGTTCTGTCTCGGGTGGTGAAGCGCTGCGGCATTCCCGTCTCCAGCAACGACTTAAGCTCCGTCACCCTCACCGAGGCCACCCCCCTCATCGTGGGCACCGGCACCCAGGCCATGCCAGACCTTCCCGATGGCTGCCTCTACTTATGGCCCGTCCAGGGTCCCATCACCTCAGATTTTGGCTACCGGTTCATCTTTGGGGAAAATAACTTCCACCGGGGCATCGACATTGCCGCTGCCCACGGCACCGCCATCAACGCCGCTGCCGACGGCACCGTGACCTTTGCTGGGGAGAAGGGGACCTATGGCAACCTTGTCATCCTCTCCCACGCCAACGGCTTCCAGACCTACTACGCCCACTGCTCCAAGCTGCTGGTCAAGGTAGGGGACACGGTCACCCAGGGCCAGCCCATTGCCGCCGTGGGTTCCACCGGGCGCTCCACCGGCCCCCACTGCCATTTTGAGGTCCGGTATCAGAACACGCCCCTGGATCCCCTGTTCTATCTCCCCGGCACCAACAACGCCCCCGCCCGCACTGAAATCCCCGAGGATCCGGAGGATGAGACCTCCACCGAACCTGTGGAACCCCCCGCCCTGCCCGAAACCCCGGTCCAGCCCACCGAACCCGTGACGCCCACCGAGCCCACGGAGCCCGATCCCCCCGCTGACCCCGAGGAATCTGGCACCTCGCCAGACCCCAACAGCGGCACGGACCCTTCGGAGCAGATCCCTTAATGCAAAAGGACCGAACCCCTGGTAGGTTCGGTCCTTTTTTCATCCTGCGCCAGCGGGGCGCTCATCCCTCTACGCGCTCCAGCAGCACCTTCGCTGCCGACCGGGCAAAGAGCCTGGCACCGGCCAGCGCCTCCTCCAGGGAGTTTCCATGGCCGCCCACTTCCACCAGCAGGGACCCCTTGGTCAGCTGCTGGTTAAACCGGGCCGTGCGCAGGGTGATGGGCCGGGCCAACCCCGGCCAGAGGGAGTTCATCTCCTGCTGGATCTCCATGGCCAGCGCCAGGTGCTCCGTCCAATCCGGGAAGGAAGCGCCCGCATCGTCACTGCCCACCAGAAGCATCACCTGAGCCATTTTCACCCCGTCGATCTGGATCATGGGTTTGTAGATGGTCCCATCGCTGCCCACCAGCGCATCCCGGTGGACATCCAGCACCATTTGGATGGTGGGATACTGGGCCAAATAGGCCTCCACCCCCGCCCGGGACCGCTCGTAGGCCCCGTCGTAAGAGGGATAATCATAGAGCTCCGTGTCGTGGATCACATTTAATCCCATTTCCTCAAAAATTCGTGCTATCTCATCCCCCACTCTTATGATATTATAGGAGGGATCCGTGGTCCTGGCTGTCCCGGTCTCGGTGTAGGGCTCTGTGCCGTCCCTGGCATAGGCTTCCGTGCCGTGGGTGTGCATAATGAGCACCTGGGGCCCTGCCTCGGCCGGCTGAAAGGCCAGGGAGGAGCCCCCCTGGGCCACACTCTCCAGGTCCACTGTCTTTTCCGTGCGGTTAAACAGGGAAATCCCCTGGGCATTGACGTACCCAGAGCCACTGCCGGAGATGGTCTTTTCCTGGATCTTATCCGGGGTCACCGCCTCCAGGTTGTGCTCCTCGTCATCCTCCTCCGAGCCCGTCTCCTCTTGGGATTCGGTCTGGTCAGAGGACTCCGCTGCCCACTGGGCCAGCAGGGCAGAGTCCCCCAGCAGCAGCCGCTGCCACAGGGGCACAGGCCCGTCCTCGTTTTCCGTTTGGGCCGCCATGGCGGTCTGAATGCCCCCAAGGTCCCCCAGCCAGCGGATGGGTTGGGGCAGCCCCGCCGTCACCGCCGCCATGCTCACTCCGATGATGGCCAGCAGACAAGCTATACTCCGCCGCAGGAAGCGGCGGACCTGTCCCCTGGCCTTCCGTTTTTTCATTGGCATCACACTCCCGTATGCCTTTACCCTATGTGCCCCAGCGAGCATTCAGAACCCTTCCCCCCAGAAAAAAGGAGGTGCGCCCCTTGAAAAAGCTCTGGTCTATCCCCCCAGTCCTCTTTCTCCGCCAAGCCATCATGCTCTATTTCAGCCGCCGGGTTCCCCAGGCCGCAGCCTGCCTGGCCTACTTCCTGCTGCTAACGGTATTCCCCCTGCTCATCTGCGTCTCATATCTGCTGGGCCTGGTGAACATTGACATTGTCACCCTTGTGGACCAGCTCCAAAACATTCTGCCGGAAGCTGCCCTAGACGTGCTGGCCGGGTATCTCCGCTACATCTCCTTCCACCAGACCCCCGGCCTCTTCCTGGCGGGGCTGGCTGGGTGCTGGTTCTCTGCCGCCGCAGCCTTCCGCACCATCACACGGGTCATCATCGACATGTATGACGATGTCTCCCAGTCCATGGTGGGGGGCCTGGTGACCAGCATCATCTTCCCCATTGGCCTGCTGGTCACCATCGCCGTGTCTGTCATCGTGGTGGTCACCGGTCAGCGGACCCTGGAAACCATCGCCAACCGGTTCCCCTTCTTGGGCTACCTGGTGAACCTGTGGTCCTGGACCCGGTATGTCCTCCTCTTCGCCGTCTTCTTCCTGTTCCTGCTGGCGGTGCTGAATATGGCCGCCCCCTTTGGCACCCCCCGGTTTCCGGTTCTTTTGAGCAGCCTGGTCTCCTCCCTGGCCCTGGTGGTCTCTTCCGCCATCTTTTCCTGGTTCATCGGCTTGTCCTCCCGGTATTCTCTGGTTTACGGCTCCCTGGTTTCCATCATCATTCTGCTGATCTGGCTGTATCTTTGCGGGCAAATTCTCTTCCTGGGCATCGTCTTCACCAGTGTGTGGTACAAAAATTGGCGCCACCGGCCCACCCCGGACCCAGAGGAGTAGCCCTTGTCACTGGGGTGGGATTGTGCTATAATATCTTATTCTAATCTTCATCCCTGTGTTCCTTTATTTCTGTTCTTTGGCAGCCATTTGCTGCTCGGAGGGTACGCCTATGCGTCAGCAAACCTTTCAAAAAGCCCTTTCCCGGATGACGGAAACCGGGTTCCGCCTGTTTTTCGTAGCCTGCCTGCTTTTTGCCGGCCTGACCGCCATTTATAACGTTTGGCTCTGTCTGGCCGAGCTGATTCTCATTCTCATCCTCTATCTCTATTTTCAAACGGGCATCATCCGCCGGAAAAAAGAAGTGATGATCTATCTGGATCACATGACCAGCGGGGTGGACACCGCCTCCCGCCGGACCATGATCTCTTCCCCCCTGCCCATCGCCATCTTTCGGCCCGACACCGACGATATCATCTGGAGCAACGAACGGTTCCTCCACCTCACTGGTGACCCTGACCACCTGTTTGAGACCAAGCTTTCTGCTCTGGTCCCCTCCTTTCAGTCCCAGTGGCTGCTGGACGGAGACCACCTGAGCCCCGAGCCCGTCCCCGTAGGGGACCGGCTGTACCTGGTCTTCGGCAACCTGGTCTGCACCGGGGGGGAGGATGAATTCTTGGCCACCACCTACTGGGTGGATGTCACCCAATACGCCAAGGTGGCCGAGAAATTCGACGCCACCCGCTCGGTTCTGGGCATCCTCCAGGTGGATAACTACGAGGACCTGAGCCGGGGCCTGGAGGAAGGGGAGCGGGCCGTCATCCGGGCCGAAGTCAACAACCGCCTGTCCTCCTGGCTGGAACCCTCCCAGGGCATGCTCTGTCGGTATGACCGGGATCACTACCTGCTGCTGGTGGAGGCCGGCCATTTTCAAGACTTCTTCCGCCGAAAATTCTCCATTCTCGACGAAATCCGTCAGGTGCAAAGCCCCAATGGGGTGGCCGCCACCCTGTCCATTGGCTTCGGCCGCAACGGGAACTCCCCCAGGGAGCTCCACCAGTTTGCCTCTCTGGCCCTGGACATGGCCCTGAGCCGGGGCGGTGACCAGGTGGTGGTGAAGGACGGCGACCAGTTCTCCTTCTACGGCGGCCGGTCGAAGGAAACCGAGCGCCGCACCAAGGTAAAAAGCCGGGTTGTGGCCTCCGCCTTTTCCGAGCTTTTGGCCAGCACCGATCAGGTCATCGTCATGGGCCACAAGTTCCCCGACCTAGACGTGCTGGGGGCTGTGGCCGGCGTGTGCGCCATCGCCCGGAAGAAGGGCGTCTCCATCCGGGCTGTCCGGGCACCTTCTCCCTATCCCGCTGAGGAGCAGACCCGCCAGCTGGCCGCCCTGCCCGAGTACCAGGGGATCTTCATCCCCCCCGAAGAGGCCATCCACCTGGCCAACCCCAGCGCCATCGTGGTGGTGGTGGACACCAACCGCCCCGAGCAAACCCAAGCTCCCGCCCTGCTGGACTCCGGCGCCCGCCTGGTGGTCATCGACCATCACCGCCGGGCCGCCTCCTATATCGAGAAACCCGCCCTGAGCTTCCACGACCCCTACGCCTCCTCCGCCAGCGAGCTGGTGGCGGAGCTGGTCCAGTACATTCTGGACACCGGGGACCTGAAGCGCCAGGAGGCCGAGGCCATGCTGGCCGGCATCGTCCTGGACACCAAGGGCTTCACCATGCGCACCGGCAGCCGGACCTTTGAAACCGCCGCCTTCCTGCGCAAATCCGGGGCGGACACCGCCGCGGTGAATAAATTCTTCCAAAACAACCTGCGGGACACGGTGACCAAGTTCCACATCATCCAGGGGGCCCAGACTTACCGGGGCTCCATCGCCATCGCCCTCACCGACCGTCTTGTGGGCCGTGCCATCGCCGGTCAGGCCGCCGACGAACTGCTGAACATCGCCGGCATCGAGGCCTCCTTCGTCCTCTTCCCCGAGGCGGGCCAGGCCTACCTCTCCGCCCGGTCCGGCAGCAATGTCAACGTTCAGGTCATCAGCGAGATGCTGGGGGGCGGGGGCAACGCCGCCACCGCCGGGGCTCAGTTCCCAGGCAAGACCCCGGAAGAGGTTCTCCCCGCCCTGAAAGCGGTAATTGACACCTATTTTGACGATGAAAAATAACCATTTTCTTAGAAATTTAGATTATATTTGGAGGTAACCACCCATGAAAGTGATTTTGCAGCAAGATGTGAAAGGCCAGGGCAAGCGCGGCCAGCTGGTCAACGTCTCCGACGGCTATGCCCGGAACTTCCTCTTCCCCAAAAAGCTGGCCGTGCCCGCCAACGCCGACAACATGAACAAGATGGCCATGCAGGATAAGGCCAAGAAGGCCCAGATGGCCGCCGAAAAGGCCGAGGCCGAGGCCATTGCCGAAAAGCTCAAGGAAATCATGGTGAAGATCCCCGCCAAGGCAGGCACTGGCGGGCGGCTCTTTGGGGCTGTCACCAGCAAGGAAATCTCCGAGGCGCTGCAGGCTCAGTTCGGCCTGAACGTGGCCAAGAGCAAGATTGTGCAGGAGGAGCCTATTAAGAGCTTTGGCACCTATCAGCTCAAGTGCAAGCTGGGGTATGAAGTTGTTGGTACGGTCAACGTGGTGGTGACGGAGGAGAAGTAAGGTCCTCTTCCTCCTTTTGGATTGGTGCCGTAACCTGTCACTGGGTGATCCGGCCCTGGGGGCCGGGTACCGGCATTGGAGCACCCTGCTCCGTGAGGGCGCCTGCCCGCCCGGCGAGGGCAGACCACGGCGCAGTGTGCGCCGACGCCCCGTACCGGCCCTGGGGCCGACCCCACCCCCCAAGGGCAAGCCCCCCACGTGGCAGGGCCGCAACCACTTTCCGTCCCCGGCCCAAAGGGCCGGACCCCCACCCCAAACTCCCCGAAAGCGGTGTTTTTATGGACGAATCCCTACTCCTCCGTCAAATCCCCCACAGTGTAGAAGCCGAGCAGTCAGTCCTGGGCGCCATGCTCATCGACGCCCGGTGCATTCCTGATGTCATTGAGGCCCTCACCGGCGAGGATTTCTACCTGAAAACCAACCGGGAGATCTACGAGACCATCTACACCATGTTCAACTTCTCCGCCACCATCGACCCGGTGACGGTGCTGGACCAGATGAAGCTCACCGGGGTTTATGACGAAAACACCTCCCGCAACTACATTCTCCAGCTTATGGAGATCACCCCCACCGCTGCCAACGTAAAGGAATACGTCCGCATCGTCAAAGACAAAGCCCTCCTGCGCCGGATTTCCGAAACCGCCGGGGAGCTGACCACCCTGGTCCAAGAGGGGGGCGAAACCGCTCAGGCGGTGCTGGACCTGGCCGAGCAGCGGATTTACGCCATCCGCCAGGGGCGCTCTGCCCAGGGGCTGGAACCCCTGTCCAAGATCCTGGTGGATGTCTTCGACCAGCTTCAGGAGCTGTCCATGTCAGGCTCCGAGGTCCCCGGTATGGCCACCGGCTTTGGGGACCTGGACCGGACCCTCACCGGTTTTCATGCCTCTGAGCTCATTCTCCTGGCCGCCCGGCCGGGCATGGGTAAGACCTCCTTCGCCCTGAACGTCCTGCTTCACGCAGGCAAGTTCTCCGGCAAGAGCGTGGTCTTCTTTTCCCTGGAAATGAGCCGGGAGCAGCTGGCCACCCGTCTGATCTCCAGCGAGGCCTTTTTGGACAACAAAAAACTTATGACCGGCAAGCTCTCCCCCGACGACTGGGACAAGGTGACCCTGGCCTCTACGGCGCTGGCCCATACCAAGATCTACATCGACGATAACCCCACTTTGTCTGTTGCCGACATGAATGCCAAGTGCCGCCGCATTGACGATTTGGGCATGGTGGTCATCGACTACCTCCAGCTCATGCAGTCTTCGGGCAGCGGCACCAAATACGCCGGGGAAAACCGCCAGCAGGTGGTGGCGGACATCAGCCGCGCCCTAAAAATCATGGCCAAGGAACTTCATGTCCCCGTCCTCTGCCTGTCCCAGCTCTCCCGTGCCAACGAGAGCCGCTCGGACAAGCGCCCCATGCTCTCCGATCTGCGAGAGTCCGGGGCCATCGAGCAGGACGCCGACGTGGTCATGTTCCTCTATCGAGACGACTATTATAACAAGGACAGTGACAAGCGCAACCAGGCCGAGTGCATCATCGCCAAAAACCGGCGGGGCGAGACCACCACCATCCCCCTCCAGTGGCTGCCGGAGTTCACTGCCTTCTCCTCAGTGGAGCGTAATTATGAAGAACCCTATTGAATCCATGGATCTGGCCGCCCAGGCGGCGGCCTTTGCCGACCAACACAATATGCTCCCCCCGGGGAGCACCATCCTCTGCGCCCTGTCCGGGGGCACCGACTCCATGGCCCTGCTCACCGTGCTGGAGACCCTGGCCAAGGAGCGGGAGCTCACCCTCTACGCCGCCCACTACAACCACCAGCTGCGGGGGGAGGAATCCCAGCGGGACGAGGACTTCGTCACCCAGTGGTGCGAAAAGCGGGGCATCCCCCTGACCATCGGCCAAGGGGACGTGGCCCAAGAGGCCCAGGACCAGGGCAAGGGCATTGAGGAAACCGCCCGGGCCATGCGCTATGGCTTTCTGACGGAACTGGCCCAGGAGTTGGGCGCCGATAAAATTGCCACCGCCCACAACGCCGACGACAACGCTGAGACCGTTCTCCTCCACCTGGTCCGGGGCACTGGCTTGGACGGCCTGACGGGAATCCCTCCCGTCCGGGGCATTCTAATCCGCCCCCTTCTGTCTTCCTCCCGGGCAGAGATAGAAGCCTATCTAACCCAGGAAGACGTCCCCCATGTGGAGGACAGCTCTAACGACAGCAACGCCTATGCCCGCAACCGCTTGCGCCAGGAGGTCATGCCGGTGCTCCGGTCCATAAACCCCTCCTTTGTCTCCACCCTGACAGCCAACTTAGACCACCTGCGGGAAGACCGTGACCTTCTCCACACCATGGCGGAAAAAGTGACCCGAACTGCCCAGGTGGAAGACGGCCAGGTCTCTCTCACCGCCCAGGCCCTCTCCTCGCTGCCGCATCCCGTGGCCGTTCGGGTGGTGAAGCAGCTTTTGGCTAAGATCGAGCGCTACCAGATCTCTACTGTCCACCTGGACCAGATCTTGGCCCTGGCGGCAGGGGCGTCCCCCTCGGCCTCCCTCCGCCTGCCTGACGACCTGTTCGTCTGGCGGGAGTATGAGCGGCTATTCCTCTGCCCGGCTTCCGCCATGCCCCCGGCCTTCTCCCTGCGCCTGCTCACCGGGCCAGGGACCTTTGCGCTGGATAACGGCTGGACCATCCAGTTGGAAGAGACCCTCTGCCCCGATCCCCCCGCCACGGGGGAGTATGCGTGGCACATTGACCAGGACACCGTTACCTATCCCCTGATCCTCCGCCCCCGCCAGACTGGCGATCAGCTCCGCCTGCCGGGCCGTAGGACCAAAACCTTGAAAAAGTGGTACATTGACGAAAAGATTCCCCGGCAGCGCCGGGAAATTCTCCCGGTGCTGGCAGACGCTGCAGGTCTTTTGGGCGCTGCCGGCCTGGGCCCCAACGCGCCCCGGGTGGCCTTCCCCGGCCGCCCCGCGCTGCACATTCAGCTTATCCCCAAAACAAAAGAGACAAAAGAGGAAAGGAACTAAAGAGATATGATGGAACAGGATATGCAGCAGATCCTATTCACCCAGGAAGAGGTCGCCGCCCGGATCCAAGAGATGGCCGCCGAAATCAACCGTGACTACGCCGGAAAGGCCCCCCTGGTGGTGGGCGTCCTCCGGGGCTGCTTCATCTTTATGGCCGACCTGGTGCGCCAGCTGAAACTTCCCCTGACCCTGGACTTCATGTCCGCCTCCTCTTACGGCGCGGGCACCGTCAGCTCTGGTCTGGTGGATATCCGCCTGGACCTTCACGACGACATCGCCGGCCGGGATGTGCTGCTGGTGGAGGACATCCTGGACACCGGCAACACCCTCTCCAAGCTGGTCACCGAGCTCAAGGGCCGCAATCCCGCCTCCCTGAAGCTTTGCGTCCTGCTGGATAAACCCGACCGCCGCACAGCCCCCATCCAAGCCGACTATGTGGGCTTCACCATCCCCGACGCCTTCGTGGTGGGCTGCGGCCTGGACTTTGACCAGAAATACCGCCAGCTGCCTTACATTGGCGTGCTCAAGCCCAGCGTCTATGAATAAATCCCCCCTCTGCCCGAGGGAATCCTGCGGCAGGTGACCCACCCCCGCCCAGCAAAGGAGTGACCTCTCTTTGAAACAAACGACGAACCCCTTCCGTGGCCTGGCCTTGATGCTCTGCATCCTGGCCCTGATCTTCTGCGCCACCAGCTTTTTCCGCACCACCAACCACCAGACCGAATACTCCTATGGCGACATCCGCACCCTTTTTGAGGAAGAGAAGGTGGATAAGGTCCTGGTAAACGACAACACCTTGACCCTCACCCTCAAAGAGCCCCAGGACGGCGTCAAAGTGGTCACCTACTCCCTGTATAGCTTCCAGCTCTTCTACGATGACTTTAACGACATTGTGGTCCAGCAGTACGAAGACGGCATCCTCTCTGACTATGAGTACCCCGACAGCCCCTCCCCCGCTTGGATTAGCAACATCCTCATCTGGGTGATTGTCCTGGTGGTGATGGGCATTCTGTGGTACTTCCTCTTCCTTCGCCGGGTCCAGGGCGGAGGCGGCCCCTCCGCCGCCCAGTTTGGCAAGGTCAAGGCCCGCACCCTGGCCGAAACCGGCCGCACCGTGACCTTTGCCGACGTGGCCGGCGCCGACGAGGAGAAGGAGGAACTGGCCGAAGTAGTGGACTTCCTCCGCCAGCCCGCCCAGTACACCCAGCTGGGGGCTCGGATCCCCAAGGGGGTCCTCTTAGTGGGCCCGCCGGGCACCGGTAAAACCCTTCTGGCCCGGGCCGTAGCCGGGGAGGCCGGCTGCCAATACCTGTCCATCTCGGGCTCTGACTTTGTGGAGCTCTATGTGGGCGTGGGCGCCTCCCGGGTCCGGGATCTCTTTGAGCAGGCCAAGAAAAATTCCCCCGCCATCGTCTTCATTGACGAAATCGACGCCGTGGGCCGCCAGCGCGGCACCGGTCTGGGCGGCGGGCACGACGAACGGGAGCAGACCCTGAACCAGCTGCTGGTGGAAATGGACGGCTTCGCCTCCAACGAGGGCGTCATCGTCCTGGCCGCCACCAACCGGGCGGACATTCTGGACCCCGCCCTGCTGCGCCCCGGCCGGTTTGACCGGCAGATCTACGTGGGCCTGCCCGACATCAAGGGCCGGGAGGAAATTCTCCGGGTCCACGCCCGGAACAAGCCCCTGGCCGAGGATGTGGACCTGCACACTGTGGCCCAGGCCACTGTGGGCTTTACCGGCGCCGACTTGGAAAACCTCCTCAACGAGGCCGCCCTCCTCTCTGCCCGGGAAAAGCGCCCCTTCATCCGCATGGACGTCCTCCACGAGGCCATGCTGAAGGTCATCGCTGGCCCCGAGAAAAAGAGCCGGGTGGTGCCCCCCCTGGCCAAAAAGCTCACCGCTTACCACGAGGCCGGCCACGCCGTGGTCATCCACGAGCTGGCCACCCAGGACCCCGTGCACCAGATCACCATCATCCCCCGGGGCCCCGCCGGCGGCCTGACCATCTCCCTGCCCGAAGAGGACCGCATGTACCAGTCCCGCCGGGAGCTCCAGGAGCGCATCTGCACCTGCCTGGGCGGCCGGGTGGCCGAGGAGCTGGTATTGGGCGACATCTCCACCGGCGCCTCCAACGACCTGCAAACGGCCACCTCCATCGCCCGGAGCATGGTGATGAAATACGGCATGAGCGACCGCCTGGGGGCCATTTCCTACGACAGCGACCAGGAGGTCTTCATCGGCCGCAGCATGTCCCAGGCCCGGGCCTACTCGGAAGAGGTGGCCGGCCAGATCGACGAGGAGATCAAATCCATCCTAGACGCCGCCTACACCCGCTGTCGGGAGATTCTCTCCAGCCACATGGAGCAGCTGGACGCCACCGCCCAGTACCTGCTGGAGTTTGAAACCATGTCCGCAGATGACTTTAAGCTGGTCTTTGACGATCCCCAGGCCCTGGAGGACCGCAAGGCCCAGGAACGGGCCCAGCGCCAGCGGAAGGCCCAGGAGGCAGCCGCCGAGCAGGCCCGCCTTCAGGCCGAGCAGGAGGCAGAGATCGCCCGCCGGCTGCGGCAGGCAGACGAAATCCTGCACGGCAAGCCCCCGGAGGAACCGGAGCCACCCCAGAACCCAGATCCCTTCTAAATGCACAAACCCCCGTCATTCCCAAAGCCCTTTTGGGAATGACGGGGGTTGTTTTTGGCCTGCTGCCCCTGCGTCGATCTGCCTCTCCTTCGTCACCCTTTTCCCGGTTTCCCCATAAACTGACATGGGTCCCAAAATTTTGAGAGGAGATTCATCACCATGTGTAACACTTCTTGGAACAACTGCTGGAGCAACTCTTGCAACAACACCTGGACCAATTCCTGCAGCTGCGATTGCGACTGCGACCGCACCTCCACCCTCACCGCCCAGGTTCTGGACGTCCGCTGCGGCGCCCTGCTGGTCTGTGACTGTGAGAATTCTCAGCAGGTCCAGGTGAACACCGACGACGCCTGCTCCTACGAAGCCGGCGACCGCCTGCAGATTCAGTACAACGGCACCATGACCAACAGCCTGCCTCCTCAGATTACCGCCACCTGCATTCGTCGTATCAGCTCCTGTTCCAGCAATTCCTGCTCCTGTTCCTCCAACTCCTGTTGCTCCTAAGCTGTTTGCACCGCAAAACGGGTGGCTGGCAAGTTGCCAGCCACCCGTTTGGGTTCTACTAGGAACGGGGAACTTCCCCCGGGTTATGTGTTCCGGGTCCGCAGGGCTTTCAGCCCCTGAATGACCACCATGCTGCCAAAGGCCAGCCCGACAATGGCCAGTTTCAAGGGCCAGGGCAGGAGCACCGCCTGCATCAGCCTTGCCAGCCCGGGAACCAGCAGCACCACTCCCAGCAGCAGGGCCCCCACCAGGAAGGCCCCCAGCAGGGAAAGATTGTTCCAAAACCGCCGGGTAAAGAGCACCGGTTCCGCCGCCTTGCAGTTAAAGCCGTGGAAGAGCCGGGACAGACATAGGGTGGCAAAGGCCATGGTGGCCCCCGCCGGCTGCCCCCCATAGATCAGGCCCAGGTAAAAGGCCCCAATGGTGGCCGCCGCAATGACCAGGCCCTCCACCCCCACGCTGAGGAGGAAGGACTTGGTGAGTATCCCCTCCTTCCGGGGCCGGGGTTTCTCCCCCATCACCCGGTCAGTGTGGGGCTCCAGCCCCAGGGCAATGGCGGGAAGGGAGTCGGTGAGAAGGTTAATAAACAGCAGGTGGACCGCCGCAAAGGGCACCGGCAGGGCCATCAGGGAGGCGTAAAGCACCGTGAGAATCCCCGCCATGTTTCCCGACAGCAGAAACTGGATAGACCGGCGGATATTGGCATAGACATTCCGCCCGTTCTTCACCGCCTGGACAATGGTGGCAAAGTTATCGTCGGTGAGAACCATGCCGGCGGCGTCTTTGGCCACCTCGGTGCCGGTGATCCCCATGGCCACGCCAATGTCCGCCTGCTTCAGGGCGGGGGCGTCGTTCACCCCGTCGCCGGTCATGGCCACCAGGGCGCCCCGGTCCTGCCAGGCCCGGACAATACGGATCTTGTGCTCTGGAGACACCCGGGCATACACCGACACCTGGGGGACAAATTCCTGAAGCTCTGCATCGCTCATGCCCTCTACCACAGCGCCCTCCACGGCCTTGGTGCCGGGGGTGAGGATCCCGATTTCCCGGGCAATGGCCGAGGCGGTGACCACATGGTCCCCGGTAATCATAATGGGCCGGATGCCGGCGGCAATACATTGGGCTACGGCCTGCTTAGACTCCTCTCTGGGGGGATCCATCATGGCGATGAGGCCCAAAAACAGCATGTGGTTCTCGTCGGCCAGGGAGACGGTGGTCTCCTCCAGCCGCCGGCAGGCGAAGGCCAGCACCCGCAGGCCCTGGTTGGAGAGGTCTTGGTTCACCCGCTCAATCTCCTCCCGCTCCCCGGGGCCCAGGAGGGTCCGGTCCAAAAGGACATCCACCGCCCCCTTGGTCATAAGCAGATAGCCCCCGGAAAACCGGTGGACGGTGGACATAAGCTTCCGGTCAGAGTCAAAGGGGAGCTCCCCCAGCCGGGGCCATTTCTCCCGCACGTCCTGCTCGTCAAAGCCAAAGTCCTCTCCCAGCCGGACCAGGGCGGTTTCGGTGGGATCCCCCACCTCTCCCTTTTCGTTCACCGTGGCGTCGCTGCACAGCAGGGCCGCCCGGAGCAGGGGCTCCTGCACCGGGTCACGGAAGTCTGCCTCTGCCGCCGGGATGATCCGCCCGCCCACATAGAGCTGCCGGACGGTCATCTTGTTCTGGGTGAGGGTCCCCGTTTTGTCCGAGCAGATAACGGAGACGCTGCCCAGCCCCTCCACCGCCTGCAGCTTTCGGATAACGGCATTCTCCCGGGCCATTTTCCGGGTGCCAAAGGACAGCACAATGGTGACAATGGAGCTGAGGGCCTCTGGAATGGCCGCCACCGCCAGGGCGATGGCAAAGAGGAAGGCGCTCATCACATTCTCATGCCGCACCAGCACGCTCACGGCAAAGAGCACCGCGCAAAGGACCAGGATGCCAAGGGAGAGCTTCCGGCCAAACTGATCCAGGCTCACCTGCAGGGGGGTCTTTTTCTCCGAGGTGGTTTTCAGCAGGGTGGCGATCTTGCCCATTTCCGTCTCCATCCCCGTGCCGGTAACCAGGAAACGGCCCCGGCCATAGGTGACAAAGGTCCCTGAAAAGACCATGTTCTTCCGGTCTCCCAGCGGGACCTCCCCCTGGATGGCCTGCTCGGATTTTTCCACCGGCAGGCTCTCGCCGGTTAGGGCACTCTCGGCGGTTTTCAAGCTGGCGCATTCCAGCAGGCGGCCGTCGGCGCAGACGGCGTCTCCCGCCTCCAGCAGGACGATGTCCCCGGGGACCACCTCCCGGCCGGGGATTTGCACGGGCTTCCCGTCCCGAAGCACCTTGGCCGTGGGGGCGGACATTTGTTTTAAGCTCTCCAGGGAGGCCTCCGCCTTCACCGTTTGGACGGTGCCCAAAATGGCGTTCATGGTGATCACCGCCAGAATAACCACCATGCTCTCCACATCCCCCACCACAGCGGAGATCACCGCCGCCAGGATCAGGATAATCACCAAAAAGTCGGCAAACTGCTCCAGAAAGATGCGCAGGGCGGATTTCTTGCCCCCCTCCTGCAGCTCGTTGGGGCCATATTTTTTCAGGCGCTGGGCAGCCTCCCGGCTGGTGAGGCCCCCTGGGCCGCTCTGAAGGGTGTCCAGCAGGTCCTTCCCGGACCGCTGCCAGATTTGATCGGGTGTGTTCATGCCGTTTCTTCCTTTCTATCTGCATGGAAGCTCAGGAATGCAAAAAAGCGAGTCCTTTTGCGTCAATGCTCCCTGCACTTACGCAAAAGTCTCGCCATTTCAAACCGAAGCGGGGCAGGTTTGCCCGTGTATTGACGCCGCGGCTCCACAATTTCTTGTGCCAGCTACTCCCTTTTGACTATGGGGCATCATATCCTATTTTCCGGTATTTGTCAAGAGGGTACGCCCCCTGCGGGCCTGCGCCGGCGGCGGGAGAACCCTGCCTGCCGGTGGTCCCCTGAAAAACACTTGCTATTCTCCCCTGAATGCAGTAAGATATTTGTATCTATTTCACCCTTTGGAGGCAATTCCCATGGCTGAACAACCCACCGCCAAGCCCCTGCGCTTCTGGTTGGTTCTCCTGGTCCTCATCGCCGCCCTGTGCGTGGCGGGCATCGTGGCCCTGCATTTTTACCGCCAAACTGGCCAGCTGGTCCAAATTGTTCAAAATGACCAGGTGGTGGGAACCTATCCCCTCCAAGAAGACCGTACCCTGCGCTATGACAGCCCCGACGGCGGCTATAACATTGTGGTCATCCAAGACGGCAAGGTCCGGGTGTCTGAGGCCGACTGCCCCGATCAAACCTGCGTCCGCATGGGGGCCACGGACCAGACCGCGCAAACCATTGCCTGTCTGCCCCACAAGCTCATTATCAAGGTCCTGGCCCAGGAGGGAGACCCAACCCAGTTAGATGGAGTATCCTAAATGAACGTCAAAAAACTCACCACCATGGCCATGCTGACGGCCATTTCCATGATCGTTTTCCTCATCGAGGCCCAAATCCCCCTGCCCATCGCCATCCCCGGGGTGAAGCTGGGGGTGGCCAATGTCATCACCCTCTTTGCCATCTGGACCCTGGGCCGCCGGGAAGCCGGGGCCATCCTGCTTATCCGCATTGTCCTGGGCAACCTCATTGTGGGTAACGTTATGGGCATGCTTTACAGCCTGGCCGGCGGGGTGCTGTGCTGGCTGATTATGTGCCTGCTCAAGCCCTTTATCAGCCGCAAGCACATTTGGGTGATGAGCATCTTCGGGGCCCTGGGTCACAACGCCGGCCAGTTGGCCGTGGCGGTCTTTGTCTCAGGCACCCCTTCCATCGCCTTTTACGCCCCTGTTCTCATTCTGGCGGGGATCATCACCGGCTTCTTCACCGGCCAGTGCGCCCAGCTGGTGCTGAACCATATGGATAAACTCAAGGGCAAGGGATAACCGTTAACCCTCCTTTTTGGTTCGGTTGACAATTAACAAATTCCATGCTATACTCACCTCATCTCTTCGGAAATGAGGTGTTTCTCCTATGTCCACCCAAGCCCCCTCCCACACCAAGGTTCTGGATTTGGCCTACATCGCCCTTATGGTCGCCCTCATGGCCATCTGCGCCTGGATCACCCTGCCCATTGGGCCGGTGCCTTTTACCATGCAGACCTTTGCGGTCTTTGCCGCTTTGGGGCTGCTGGGGGGCCGCCGGGGCACCCTGGCTGTGGTGGTCTATTTGCTGCTGGGGGCAGTGGGTCTGCCTGTTTTTTCGGGGTTTAACAGCGGTCTGTCCGCGCTCTTGGGTCCCACTGGTGGGTATCTGGTGGGCTTTTTGGTCTCTGCCCTGCTTTACTGGGCCATCACAGCCCGGTTGGGCACCGGGCGCAAGGTTCTCCTGCCCACCATGATTCTGGCCCTTGCGGTGTGCTATGCCTTTGGTACCTTCTGGTTCCTTCAGGTTTACACCGGCGGCGGCGAGAAGGGAACCCTTCTGGGGGCCCTGGCCCTGTGCGTGTTTCCCTACATCCTGCCCGACCTGGTCAAAATCGCCCTGGCCCTCATCCTCACCCGCCGGGTGGGCAAGCACATTGCCCCCTGATCCTCTCTGCAAGGAGTTGACCACAATGCAAGTAAAAGACCGCGTTCTGGAGGCCCTGGAAGCCAACCGGGGCACCTATTTCTCCGGCGAAGCCCTGGCCCAACGGCTCCAGGTCAGCCGCAGCGCCGTCTGGAAGGCCATTGGCCAGCTGCGGGAGAGCGGCTACCCCATCACCGCCGTCTCCAACCGGGGCTATTGTCTGGCCCCGGACAGCGCCATCCTCTCCCCCCAGAGCATCGCCCAGTACCTGGCTGTTCCCGGCCTGCGGCTGGAGGTCCAGCCGGTGGTCACCTCCACCAACACTGTCCTGCGCCAGCGGGCAGAGGAGGGGGAGCCCGAGGGCCTGGCCCTGGCCGCCGTCACCCAGACCGCCGGAAAGGGCCGGCGGGACCACGGCTTTTTCTCCCCGCCGGACTCGGGGCTGTACCTGAGCTTTCTCCTGCGCCCCAATCTCTCCGCCCGGGACGCCCTCTCCCTAACCACCTGCGCCGCGGCCTCTGTGGCCCTGGCCATTGAGGAATGCGCCGGGGTGGAGGCAAAGATCAAGTGGGTCAACGACGTTTTCTGCCGCGGCAAAAAGGTCTGCGGCATCCTCACCGAGGCCGCCCTGGACCTGGAGACCGGCGGCCTGCAATATGCCATTGTGGGCATTGGCGTAAACCTCTTCCCCCCAGAGGGGGGCTTCCCGCCGGAGCTCACCGAGGCCGGCGCAGTCTTCCCCGCCCGTCCCCAGGGGCTGGAGAGCCGCAGCCAGCTGGCCGGGGCCATCCTCAACCATTTCTTCTCCTTTTATCCCCGCCTGGCAGAGAAACCCTTTTTTGACGCCTATCGCAGCCGCTCCCTGGTCCTGGGCCAGGAGGTCACCGTTCTTGAGGGGGACCACACCCGCACCGCCTTCGCCCTGGATCTGGAGGACGATTTCTCCCTGCGGGTGCGAGAGGCTGACGGCACCATCCGCTCCCTCTCCTCTGGAGAGGTTCGGGTCCGCCCCACGGCGCCCTGACCCCCATTTCCCTGGAAAAATTCCCCCTGCCCCAGGATTGTTTACATTTGCTCCCTTGACTGCTTCTCTATGCAGGGTATAATGAAGGATAAAGCGCATTTAATCCTACGTTTGATTGGGGAGGCACGCCTATGGAAGCGCCCAAGAAAAGTTTTTGGCAGAAGCACCCTGGGTTTGATATCTACAGCCTATTTTGGTTTCTTATCTTCCTGGTTCTGATGGCTGTGGGGCGGTTTTACCTTCCCCTGCTCATCCCGGCTGTGGTGGTGCTGATCTATCTGATCTCCCGCCTGCTGTCTAAAAACCAGGAAAAGCGCCAGGTGGAAAACGCCCGGTTTATCGCCCTCTTCCGATCCATCCTCCGGCGCATCCGGGGGCGGAGGGTTCTGCAAACCGACAAGGAGTATTACTATTTCAAGTGCCCCACCTGCGGCCAGTCTATGCGCCTGCCCCGGGGCCTGGGCAAGGTGGAAATCACCTGCCGCTCCTGTTCCTCCCGGTTTGAGACAAGATCATAATATCCAGCAAAAACGCGCGGTCGAGTCGACCGCGCGTCTTCTTGTTTCTGGTTTTTATTCCTCCGGCTCCCCCTTGCCACAAATGGGGCAGGTTTCCTGGGACTTCCGGTACCAGGTGCCGCAGGACGGGCAGTGGGTCATGGAATCCTTCTTCCAGACGATATACTGGGAGGGCATGGCCACTGGCTTGCCGTCAGATCCTGCGACCATCACGGGGGCTGACGGGGTTTTCTCCGGCTCCGGCGGGGCCTCCTCGGGCTCCTCTGGTTCCGGGGGAAGCAGCCGGCTGAGCTTGCGGCTGATCTCCCGGGTGGTTTTCACCTGGATCACCAGCAGCATAATCAGCTCATAGACCAGGCGCACCAGAGCCGGCACAATCAGGATCAGGAACAGCCCCGTCAGAACCGTCATAAGGTTCAGGTTAAAGAACCCTACCAGCAGGAAGTAGATCCCAATTAGCACCGACAGGCAGGTGAAAAACACGTCGATTACCTGGATGATCTTTTCTATGACCAACTTCTTGGGATTAAATAAATCGTGAAGGAGCTGGAAAAAATAGGGCAACTTCCCGTCCTTTTCTTTGGGCGTCACCAGCACCACCAGCAGGGCGGTCAGGGCCACCGCCAGCACCACGACCCCGGCAATGGCAAAATAGGCGCTGCTATAGTAACCATAACGATACATCGTATCCTTCCTTTCTCTTTTGGGGGCCGGTTATCACAGCTTTTCCGTTCGATACAGGTCGGTGCGCCGCCCGGTTAGGATGGGGATTTGCCCCCGGTACTTCTCCAGGTCCGCCAGGTGGAGCTTCACCACCCGGACCCCTTCCTTCTCGTCAAACTCCTCCAGGATCTCTCCCCAGGGGTTTACCACCAGGGAGTGGCCGTAAGCCACATAGGAGGCGTTCTCATCCCGGGCCGGGGAGCAGCCGGCCACAAAGCATTGCTGGTCCAGGGCCCGCATGCGGAAAGCCAGGCTCCAGTGGATGGGCCCGGTGGTCATATTAAAGGCAGCGGGGACAAGGATGAGCTGGGCCCCCAGATCCCCCATCACCCGGAAGAGCTCGGCAAAGCGGATGTCGAAGCAGATGGCCACCCCCAGCTTCCCCAGGGGGGTGTCCACCACGGTGATCTGGTCCCCGGCGGTGAGGGTATCTGACTCCATAAACCGCTGCCCGCCGGGCACGTCGATGTCGAAGAGGTGGACCTTCCGGTGGCGGGCCAGTTCTTCCCCTTGGGGAGAGAAGATATAGCAAGTGTTATAAATCTTGCCCTCCTCCAGCTCGGGCACGGAGCCCCCCACCAGGTAGATCCCCAGCTCCTTCGCCATCCGGGACAAAAACTGCCAGGTTTCTCCCCCAGCAGGCTCTGCGTACACGGGGAAACAGGCATTTTCATAAGGGCAGTTAAACATTTCCGGCAGCACGGCCAGGTTGGCACCCTGGTCTGCGGCCTGGCGGAGACAGGCTTCTGCCCGGCGGAGATTCTCCCTCTTGTCGCCGGTCACCTTCATCTGGCACAGTCCTAATTGAATCTCCATGGGCAGGCTCCTTTCTGTTTCCGGCCCAAGGAAGGGGGCCGGGGCCTCTGTTTTCTTTGACTGTACCACATTTTCTCCCCAGATGCAAGGCGGCAAAGGGGAGAACTCCGCCCCTTTCCATTGCGCCCCAAGCGGTTTTCCTGTATAATAAATATGTTTCCGTTGCGGCTCTGGCCGCATCCTAATAGGAAGGAGCCCACCTCCATGCCTCGATCACCCACCCGCCGGCAGCTGGCCTTTGTGCTGGGCAGCCTGCTTCTGGCGCCTCTTATCACCCTCTACGCTACCCAGGCTGCATGGCTGCAAAGCCTGTGGGAGCCCCTGCCCTGGATGGCCACCCATGGCGGGGCCGTGGCCCTGTTTTGGGTGCTCTTTTCCAGCCTGAGCCTCACCCTGTACGGCTTCTGCCGCCACCTCTTCCCCGCCTACCTGCCTGAGGTGGCCCTCTTTATGGGGGTGGCCGTCGCCAGCCGGTATAAGTTCGACATCAACGGAGCCCCCCTGGAGCTCAGCGACTTTGCCTTCCTCGGCAACCTGGGGGACATCACCGGCTATGCCGCTGCCCAACTGATCCCCACCGTCACCACTGTGCTGGCCATCGCCGTGGCCGCCATTCTCACCGAAACCCTGCGCCGCAAGGAGACCTGGCGGCCCTCCCTGACCGGCGGCTTTGTCTTGGGCAGTCTTTGCCTGACCCTTTTCCTCTCGTCCCTTTCCCCCGGCACCCTCCAGTCGGCCGCCATCGCCCTGGACGACAGCAGCCCGGACCAGGAAACCCGAAACCAACGGGTGGGGGTGGTGCTGGGCATCTACACCGCCTGGGCCCAGCGGCTCCAGGTGGAAAGCGGCACCACCGATCCCGCCACCACTGCCCTGGTAGAGGAATTCAAAGAGGACGCGACCCGGTCTTCTCCCGTGGCGTTGGAGGAGGTCCCCGACATCATCTTTATCACCTCCGAGAGTTTTTTCGACATCACCCGCCTGCCCGGGCTCACCTTTGAAACCGATCCCCTTCCCGTCTTTCACGCCCTGTCGGAGACCTGCACCAACGGCCCCTTCCTCTCCAACACCTACGGCGGGGGCACAGGGAATGTGGAAATGGCCATGTTCACCGGCCTGACCAACACCTTCCTGAAGGAGGGGGACGCCCTGACCACCCTGAAACCCACCGTCTACCAGGAGCTGCCCACCACCGTCCGACTGCTGAGCAAGGCGGGCTATGCCACCGTCTCCCTCCACGGCCACACCAGCGAGCTGTATAACCGGGCCACCAATTATCCCGCCATCGGCTTTGACACCGTGGACTTTTCGGAGGATTTCATCACCCCCGTGGAGACGGCGGGCAAGTACCTCTCCGACGCCACCTTTGCTCGGGAGATCATCGCCCGGTACGAGAACCGGAACCCCGCCAAGCCCCTCTTCCTCTACGGCATGACCATGGAGAACCACCAGACCTACTACCCGGAAAAATACAACACCCCCTCGGCCTTCCCCGCCCAAAGCGACCTGCTCTCTGACCAGGACCTGGCCATTCTGGACTCCCTGGTCACAGGGCTCAACCACGCCGACGCCTCCCTGGGAATGCTCGTGGACTACTTCTCCCAGGTGGACCGGCCGGTGATCCTGGTCTTTGTGGGGGACCACCTCCCCTCCCTGAACCTGGACGACGGCACCTCCCTCTATTGCCGCCTGGGTTACTCCCCCACCGAGGAGGCTGCAGACTGGGACGCCGAGACCCTGGCCCGCATCCTCTCCACCGACTACCTCATCTGGACCAACTACGAGACCCAGCCCCAGCCAGACCACGCGGAAAGCTGCACCTTCCTGGGTCTGCACACCCTCCAGCGGGCAGGGCTGCCCTTGAACCAGTATTTCACCTGGCTGGACCAGGAAGTCGCCTCCCACATGCTCTTCTCCCGAGGCCGCTTTTTCGTCGACGAGGCTGAGCAGCCGACCTACACAATTTCAGCGGAAGACCAAGCCCTGCTGGACCAATACGCCGCCATAGAACGAAATCTGCTGTACCACCGCTGACGGCGTCTGCTTTTCTTGCACCAATCAACATGATCTCACATCACCAAGGAGGACCTACCCATGTCTCAACCCACCTATCCCCACCACGCCAGCCTCCTGGAAGAGGCCACCAAAACCCTGAACCTCTACACCCCCTACGCCGCCCAGCGCCAAGTGACCTTTACCCTGGAGGGCGACCGGATAATCGGCCACGTAACTCGCACCGACGGCACCCCCATTCCCGAGAGCACCGATCCCCTGGACCAGAAGCTGGCCCACCTGCCGGGCCAAAGGGTGGTCATCCGCCCCTTCTTCCTCCCCATGGCCAAGAGCCCGTGGGACGAGAAGGCCGCCAACGAGTTTTCCACCGTGGACTTTGACTACGCCGCCGTTCTGGGCTACGGAGTCTCCCCAGAGGGCCAGGCCTTTTTGAAGGGCCTCTACTTCCTGCCCACCGACGCTCTCCTGGCCGGCCACAAGCCCGGGGAGGACGGCCTCTGGCACCTGCGGCTGGCCACCTATTATGTCCACCAGCTGAGCCTGGACCCCCGAAAAAAATTCGCCCGGTTCCTCTACCTGGTGGAGCGCATCACCGAGGCCATGGAATACCAATATGACAAATACGGCTTCTATTACAGCAGCTCCCCCATGAAGTAACTGGCTCCCCGCCCCTCCCGCCTGCCCGGGAGGGGCTTTTTTTCCAAAATTTTATGAAAACTT
>DBEYYM010000115.1:0-8321 GCA_048184675.1 Evtepia sp.
ATCATGTGTTTTAATGAAAATCAATCCCCATATTGTAAAATTTACGTCACTCTTCTAGATAGCCAGTAATAGTAAAGTAAAAAAGCTTTACGGCTATTGTGTGCCTTGCTTCCCTGATCAAAGGTTCAAACATTCTCAAAAATATCTGTAAAGGTATTACCTTTACAGCCTTTTCGACACCGTTCAGCGCTACCCATACCTATCATTTCCCGGTGGCACAAGGCCCCGTTTTTACATAGTATGTATCGGAAACCTATGCGGGAAATCTGACAACGATAAAAAAGAAGCTCTGCAAAGGGCACTGGAAACATGCCTTGCAAAAACTATCCTTCTTTTTTCTGGCACAAGGACTTTTGGCGTTGACATCAAAAAAAAACTGTGCTATCTTTACTAAATGAACATTTGTCTCTTTCCGAGAAACACAAAGTTTTTGAAGAGACGAAATCTAATTTATTATAGTACAAATACCACCGGCTTTTCAACTGCTGTTTTCCAATCCTCGGCAGGAATCGCCCTTTTCCGGTATTTTGAACAATGTCAGGAGGTCCTTCACATGAAAAAGTACGCTGTGGGTGTGGTTGGCGCCACGGGAATGGTAGGCCAGCGTTTTGTTACGCTGCTGGAAAACCATCCTTGGTTCCAGTTGACTGCGGTGGCAGCCAGCGCTCGGTCCGCAGGAAAAACCTATGAGGAAGCTGTCGGCGCCCGCTGGGCCATGCCAAGCCCCATGCCCGAGGAAGCCAAGTCCCTGGTGGTTCTGGATGCTCAAGCAGACCAGAAAAAAATCGCCGCCAGCGTGGACTTTATCTTCTGCGCTGTGGACATGAAAAAAGAGGAGATCCGTGCCCTGGAGGAGGCCTATGCTAAGCTGGAGTGCCCGGTGATCTCCAACAACAGCGCCCATCGCTGGACCCCCGATGTCCCCATGGTCATCCCCGAGGTAAACCCCGAGCACCTCAAGGTCATCGAGGCACAAAAGGCCCGCCTGGGAACCCAGCGTGGCTTCATTGCCGTAAAGTCCAACTGCTCTATTCAGTCCTATGCCCCTGCCCTTCATCCTCTGCGTTCCTTTGGCATCGAGCAGGTGTTGGTGTGCACCTATCAGGCCATTTCTGGCGCCGGCAAAACCTTTGAGACCTGGCCGGAGATGGTGGATAACGTCATCCCCTACATTGGCGGCGAAGAGGAGAAGTCTGAGAAGGAACCCCTGAAGGTCTGGGGCACCGTGGAAAACGGCGAGATTGTCCCCGCCGCTACTCCTTCTATTACCGCCCAGTGCCTGCGGGTTCCCGTCTCTGATGGCCACACTGCTGCTGTTTTTGTCACCTTCCGCAATAAGCCCACTGAGGAAGAAATTAAAACCCTTTGGAAAAACTTCCAGGGCCGCGCCCAGGAACTGGCACTTCCCAGTGCTCCCAAGCAGTTCCTGCAGTATTTTGAGGAGAATGACCGGCCCCAGGCTAAGCTGGACCGGGATCTGGAAGGCGGCATGGCAGTCACTTTGGGCCGTCTGCGTCCCGACACCCAGTATGATTATAAGTTTGTGGGGCTCTCTCACAATACCCTTCGTGGGGCAGCTGGCGGCGGCGTTCTGCTGGCCGAGCTCCTGTGTGCAGAAGGTTACATTCTCCCCCGCTGAGGTTTCTAATTGAGTAAAGCACGGCTTAGACCGATTTCTGTTACGAAAGAGATAGCACAGAAATTGGCCCGAGCCGTGTTTTTTTGCGCCCTTTTTGGGATCTGGAAAGGAGTTTTATGAAAACACCTGTTTTTACCGGCACCTGCACCGCTCTAATTACCCCCTTTCAGTCTTCAGGTTCTATTGACTATGCCGCTTTTGCCCGGCAGATGGACCGTCAGCTGGAGTCTGGCGTCGATGCCCTCTGCGTCTGTGGCACCACTGGAGAGAGCTCGGCACTTACGGTTCAGGAGCACATCCACCTGGTGGACTACTGCGTTTCTCACGTGGCAGGGCGCTGTAAGGTCCTGGCTGGGTCTGGCAGCAACGACACCGCTGCCGCGCTCTACCTCTGCCAGCACGCCCAGGATTCTGGGGCAGATGCCTTGCTTTTGGTCACCCCCTATTATAATAAGACCACCCAAACCGGCCTTCTCCACCATTATGAATATCTGGCGGACAAAACCGATTTGCCGATCATCCTCTACAATGTCCCCTCTCGCACGGGGATGTCTTTCACGGCGGAGACATACCGAATTTTAAGCCAACATCCTCGTATCAATGGCACCAAAGAAGCCTCTGGGGATTTTTCCCTTTTGGCCGAAACCATGGCCTTCTGTGGTGACGAGCTAAACATCTGGTCTGGCAACGATGACCAAACCCTCCCCATGTTAGCCTTGGGGGCCAAGGGACTGATTTCCGTTGTCTCCAACCTGGTCCCCGAACCCATGGCAGAGCTGACCCACAGCTACTTCCGGGGCGAAATAGAAAAGGCCCAAGAGATTCAGCTTTCCTATTTTCCCCTGATGAAAGCCCTCTTCTCTCAGGTCAATCCCATCCCCATCAAAGCCGCCATGGCGGAACTGGAGCTAGACAGCGGCAATCTCCGGCGTCCTCTGTGGACAATGGACAAAAAGCCGCTAAAAGAGCTGCAAAATACCTTGGCCGCCTTCGGGCTGCTTCCATAATACCACCAGACAGGGCCCTCCAGCACAGAAATACTTTGTGCCGGAGGGCCCTGTTTTTGCGGAAAGCTTATGCCTCCCCCCTATTGCGCACCACGTAGCCATTGATGGTCACAAAGGCAACCTCTGTGCCCAACTCATCGGTGACTTTTACCTCATAAAAACAGATTCGTTTTCCATCTTTCACTTGTTTTGCAACAGCTGTCAAGTGTTTTCCCTGTGCAGATTTTAGAAAGGTAATTTGAGAGGCCTGCGTTACCACATCTCTCCCCCTTTGGTTGGCAGCCACCGCAAAAGCAAAGTCCGCCAGCGTAAAGATTGTGCCCCCCATGGGAATTCCCAGGGCGTTACAGTGCCGGGGTTCAATCTCCATAGAGCAGCTGGCATAGCCATAGGAGGCCTCGTCAATCACGGCACCCAAACCCTCGGAAACAAAGAGGTCTTTCACAAATTTTTCTTGCAGACAGCACAGGTTTTCTTCCATGTTCCACCCTCCTTACCAAATGACCACGCGGTCTTCCGGCGCCAGCCACATGGCGTCATCCTCCGTAATTCCAAAGGCCTGGTAGAACTCTGCAAAGTTCTGAAGAACCAAGCTTCCCCGCAGCTTTGCCGGGGCATGGACGTCAAATTGGGACAGATAAAGCTTGGTCTCCCGGGAATAGCTGGCATACCAAATTTTCGCCATCGCGGTGTACAGCCCGGCGTAATCAGGGTTTTCCTGCCGGCTCTCGATTTCTGTCAAGCAGGCTGCAGCCCCCAGGTCCGCAATGTTTTCTGAGAGGGTGAGATTGCCATCACAGGTAATACCGGGGGCAATCTCCCGGCCGTCATAAAGGGCAACCACTTTATCGCACAAGGCTTGGAAGGCGGCATAGTCCTCTGCACTCCACCAGTCGGTGTCATTGCCGTTTTCGTCGTATTTGGCGCCGTTGTTGTCAAAGGCATGGCTGATTTCATGGGCAATGACGTAACCGATTTTTCCCAGATTCTCCTCGTAGGTTGCATCCACATCATAGAGGGGCGCCTGGAGGATGGCCGCCGGGAAGGTAATAGAGTTGTCAGATAAGCCATAAGCGGCATTGACGGTATAGGCGGCCATGTCCCACGCATTTTCGTCCACCCCTTCCGCCTGATACTTCGGCAGGCACGAGGCCAACCATTTGTTGATGGCTATCAGGTTGTCATAGAAGCTGCCCCCCTGGTCTGCGGAACGAATCTCCGCCCCGCTCAGGGCGTCATCCCAGGTATCGGGATACCCGATGTTCACCTTCATGGTGTCCAGCTTGCGGATGGCCATTTCCTTGGTGGCCTGGCTCATCCAATCCAGGTTTTCAATCCGCTCGCGGTACACGGCCAGGATGTCCTGAACCATCTTTTCCACGTTCGTTTTCGCTTCCTCTGAGAAGTAACGGGCCACATAGGCCTGGCTCAGATAGTCACTCATAATATTCTGAACATACTGGGCCGCCAGGTCCTCTATGGACAACGCACCGGAGGAGCCGAAATAGGCCTCTCTATAGGCATTGCCGGCCTCTGTAAATTCTTCATTCAGAGTGCCTCCAAAGCCATCGGCCAAGTACATCCGGAAATAGGCCTTGAGAATGTCCAGGGCGTCGGGGGTCTTGGTCTCATCAAAAAGCGCCGCAACAGCCTGCAGCCTGCCGGGATCCGTCACCTGGATCTGATCCGTTTGCCGAAGACCAGTCAGCCCAAAGATCGTCTCCAAATCCACGTTGGGGAACATCTCCTGGAGCTCTTCCATGGTGTAAAGGTTATAGGTCTTGTCCACATCGTCCAGCTCTTGGTTGGTCAGGGATGCTGCAGCCAGCTTGGAATCCACCCGCCAGATGGTATCCGCCGTAGCAGCGGCTGCCAGTTCGCTCTGGCCAATCAACGTCATCAGTGTGCGCACATAGGTTTGATAGGCCTGCTTCTGCTCTGCCGTAGCCGTGCTGTAGCCTCCCTGCCCCAGGCCGGGATAAATGCTGTCAAACAGAAGGATATACGACCTGCTGTCTTTGGCATCGACCGTGATGTCAAAGTACAGAAGCGGGGCACTCCCGGTGTCCTCATAAAACATGTTCTGCACGTCCATCAGCTCGCCTATGGTTTGGGCCTGGTCAATGGCATCCAGGTAGGGCTGGATGGGGGCGATGCCCGCCTGATTTCGCCCTTCGGTGTCCAGAATATTCTGGTAGAAGGTCACAATCTTCTGCTCCCCTTCTGTTTGGGCGCCGTTGTCGACCAAATCCCGAATCAGGCCGGCCACCTCCTGGTCCACAGTGGCATCCAAGTCGTAAATAGTCCCCGTCCCAAGATAGCCAGGCTGCACGACGCTGCTGTCCAGGGCCTCTTTATTCACCGTGGCGTAAAAATCATCCTTTAAGTTACTGCCTTCCAGCGCATAGGTTCGCCGGAGGAGGAGGTCCAGCTGCTCCTTTGTCACCGTTTCGTCGGGAGAAAGGGTGGTGGCGCTGGTGCCTGCCACAATGCCTGCGGCCAGAACGCTCTCCAGCTCCTCTTCCGCCCAGGCCGGGATATCCGTAAAATAAAAGGCGGGATACCCGCTTCGAGCGTTGTCGCCCACAGGCTCGGGAAGGCCCCCAAAGGCCCGCTGGAGCATCACCAGTGCCTGCACACGGGTCACCGGCTCCTCCTCCCGCAGCTCTCCATTGGGATATCCTTTCAAAATATCCCCATAGGACACCGCTTCATTATAATCCTTTGCCGCCTCCAGAAGGATCGCCGCGGTCTCCCCTCGGGTCAAATCCCCTTCCTGCTGGGCAGCGCCAGCCATGGGCACACAGAAAAGCAGCATCACTGCCGTCATGCCCGCTGCAGCAACTCGTCTCAGCCACGTCATGTTGGGTTCCTTCCTTTCTCATTGATACTTCGGCCTTGCCGATGGTTTCACTCTACCCTATATTATCTCCCTTGTCAACGACTCGCTTCTTCCAAAAAACTGGAAATGGGCCTTGACAAAACCATCGCTTGCTGGTATATTAGGCACATAGTTAATTACTCAACTAACTAACCAACATAGAAAAGGAGGTGTCTCCTTGCAATTTCAAGGCGAAAAGCCAATTTTCCTCCAGTTGGCAGAGCAACTGGAGGACGGCATTCTCTCTGGGGCCTACCCAGAGGGAAGTCAAGTGCCATCCATCACAGAGTACGCCACCACCTATAAGATCAACCCCGCCACTGCACTCAAGGGCATTAACCTGCTGGTAAACGCCGGCCTGCTATATAAAAAGCGCGGCATTGGCATGTTTGTGTCTGAAGGGGCACGGGAGACCCTGCGCAAGCAGCGGTCAGAGGATTTCTATCACAACTATATTGAGAAGCTGGTTCGAGAGGCCAAGGGACTTGGACTGACCTTAGAGCAGCTCACCGATCTTGTAAGGAGAGGATTCCACGATGTCAATTGAATTCAACGCCATTACCAAGCAGTTTGGCAGCACCTGTGCCCTGGACGAAGTGACCCTTACCCTGGAACCCGGCCACATCTATGGTCTCTTAGGCAACAACGGTGCTGGCAAGAGCACCTTGCTGAGCATCCTCACAGACCGGCAGCGCCCTGACCGTGGTTCTGTCCTGGTAGACGGCCAACCTGTGAAAAACAACGACCACGCCCTGCACAAGGTCTTCTTGGTGGGAGAGCAAAACTTCTTCCCTGAAGACATGAAGGTAAAGCGTGCCTTTCGCACCATGGCCTATTTCTATCCTGAATTCGACTTAGACTATGCCCAAAACTTGGCCCAACAGTTTGGGCTCTCTACGAAGAAGAAGATTACCGCCCTGTCCACTGGATACGCTTCCATCTTTCGGCTGATCCTGGGTCTTAGTGTCAACACCCCCTATGTGGTTTTTGACGAGCCTGTGTTGGGCCTGGATGCCCAGCACCGAGAGCTGTTTTACCGTCTCCTGGTGGAAAACTTCATGGATCAAGGGGCTACCTTTATCATCTCCACCCATCTCATCGATGAGGTGGAAAACCTCATCGACCACACCATTATCCTTCGGGAGGGAAAAATTCTGCGAGATGCTCCCACAGAGGAACTGGTTTCCACAGCCTACTCCCTTTCCGGCCCTGCCAGCTTGGTGGACCAGTATGCGGCAGGCAAAGAAATCCTCACCGCGCACAACTTGGGCGGGCTCAAAACGGTCACCCTGCAAGGTGAAATCACAGAGCCCCTGCCTGTGGGGCTGGAGCAAAACCATATCAGCCTGCAAGATTACTTTATTTGCCTCCAGGAAGCAGAGGACCGCAAAACAGAGAGAAAGGATGGTTTCTGTGAGTATGAATCTTAAACCTGCTATTCGGTATCAAATACGGGAGTACCTCATCGGCGGCTTCGTATTTTGGGCGGTCAACGCCGTAGTCATTGCCCTTTGCTTTACTGGTTTCCTTGCCTTTGGCCCGGCAGGCGATGGGATCATCAGTTACAACGGCTATGGCATTGCTTCCGCCGTCTTTGCTTTTGTGTACGGCATCGTTCTTCCCCGGCAGGCCATGCGGCTTTGCGCCCAAATGGGTGTGTCCCGCCGCACAACCTTCCTGAGCATGTTTCTCACCACAGTGCTGGGTTCCCTCTGCCTTTCTGTGGCAGGAGACCTCCTTTTGGTCGTCTCCAGAATGGCAGCCCGCGCCCTTCACTTTAGCGAGCAGTTTTTTGGCCTGTTCAACCTGGTCTACCCGGATTACAGCACGGGTCTGTCACAGCACACCATGCCCATTCTTTACACTACAGTGGCAATGCTAACCCTGTTTACCCTGGGCCTTTTCTTCACCTTCCTGTTCTGGCGGCTGAATAAAGTCGGGTGCATTATTGCCGCCCTGGCTATTCCAGTTGTCCTTACGGGGGTTCCCGCTCTGGTCACCCTGTTCCAGTGGGCGCTTGCACCGGTCATTGCCTTCTTCTATCGGGTGATGAACTCATTTATGGCTTCCCCCTGGATTGCTATGGGACTTCTGCTCATCGTCGCCCTCGTGTTCTCCCTCATTAGCTGGCTGCTCATTCGCCGAACCAATATTCGTGTCGGCTCTCTCGCCCAAAAATAAGTTCCCCAATATAGAGATCAAAGGAGACCCACATGCTAAAACTAGACCACGTTACCAAATACTACGGAAAAAACTTAGCCAACGACGACATCAGTTTTCAGGTGGATGGCGGGCAAATCGCCATTCTCCTGGGCCCTAACGGGGCCGGGAAATCCACCATCATTAAGTGTATCGCCGGCCTGCTCCGTTTCCAAGGGGAGATCACCATTGGCGGATATGGAAACAAGACTGCAGAAGCCAAACGCCTGCTAGCCTATATCCCAGAGACCCCGGCTGTCTATGACATGCTCACGGTTTCGGAGCATCTGGAGTTTATTCGCCGGGCTTATCGGCTTACAGATGACGGCTACGGGGATGCCCTGCTGGAACGGTTTGAATTGGCCGACAAACGGGATAAACTGGGCCGGGACCTCTCCAAGGGCATGCAGCAGAAACTCTCCATCTGCTGCGGCCTGGTCCATCACCCCAAGCTCATTGTGTTCGATGAGCCCATGGTGGGCCTGGATCCCCACGCCATCAAAGAGCTAAAAAACCTGTTCCGGGAGCAGAAAGCCCAGGGAGCCTCCCTTCTCATCTCTACCCACATGATCGACAGCGTGGAGGATTACTGGGA
>DBEYYM010000116.1:0-8817 GCA_048184675.1 Evtepia sp.
TGTAAGAGGAGGGGAACCCGATGAAGCGAAGACGAAGAGTGGCAGCCTGCCTGGTGGCTGGCGTGCTGATGCTGGCGATCTCGGCCTCGGCGGCCTTTGGCAGCGTCAATGGCTACGCCCGGTACAAGCAGGCAGTCAAAGACCTGCTGCTGACGGAAGACAATTTTACCGCCCAGGCCAAGGGCTGGCTCAGCGTGGACGGGGAGGCGCTGGGCTCGGTCCAAATGGACTACGCCAAGGACGGCGCCAACAACGCCCGAAGCACCCAGGAACAGGCCGGTGGAACGGTTTACCGGGAGTACCGCACGGTTCTGGATGGGGTGTGCACCTATTTTTCTGAAAACAGCAAGGTCTACTCCACCTACCCTGTGGAGGATCGAGACCTCCTGTTTATGCTCCTGGGCAGCTCGGTGGACCCCGAAATGGAGGACCGTATTGTAGACTTCGCAGAGGACGCCGTGGACCTGGTGGTGGGTGAGCTGAAAAACAACGTGGTCCAACTGGGCACCGAAGAGGGGGAGGACCTCTATCAGGTGCGGGTGTCCCGGAGTCAGATCCCCAGCCTGCTCAACGCGGGGCTGTCTGCCCTGGTTTATTACGATGTGGGGGAGCCCGTGCAGCGGTACGTGGCCTATGAGGAGAGCTACACCACCTTCCTGCTCTCCCGCTTTGAGGCGGTCACCGGAGAAACCCTATCCCAGGAGTTCAAAGACCGGTATTGCCAAGGGGATTACGACGGGGCTTGGCAAAAGAGCCACCAGGACCTCATCACCCGCATCGAAGCCTTTTCCAGCACCGAGTGGAACCGTGAGGTCGTAACCCGCACGGAGCAAAAGGAGGCAGGGGTCCTCTATGTGAAAAACGACGGCAGCTATGTGGACTACGACACCGTCAGTGAATTTTTGGCCGACTTCCCCCAGCGCCGGCAGGAGTATCTGGACTTCTATCTGGGCGGCGACATCGCCCTGGAGGATGTGGTTTGCACCTTCCGCATAGACGAGGAGGGAAAACTCACGGCCAACCAGTTTCAGATCAATTTGAAAACCATCGACAGCGCCGGCGGCTATCACACCATGCAAATGGCCGTGGATGGAACCTTTACCAACTTTGGCACGACCACCGTGGCCCCCCTGGATGTGGGGGACCGGGTGGAACAGACCTAAAGATACCTTCTCTCTTTCTCTTGTTTGATCCAATCAAACGCACGCACCCCCTGAGGTTCCTGTCCCCCAGGGGGTGCAGTGCCTTTGGAGCCGGAGGCCAAGGCGGATTTTTAATGAAATTTTAAGACTTTTCCCATTCTTTTTTTAGAGATCTGCGGTATAATAGCACCATGAAAGAACCCCGTTCCGGTTTCGGGTTCCACGGGATATCCTGGCAGATACCATCCCACGATTCCAAAAGGAGGAATTCCTATGAAAAAACGCAACCGACTGTTTGTCTGTTTGGTGGCCGGTGTGCTGATCCTGGCGGTGTCCGCTACGGCAGCCTTTGGCAGCGTCAATGGGTACAGCAAATACAAGGAAGCAGTGAAATCCCTAGCGCTGGAGAGCGATAACTTTACCGCCAATGGCACCATGAAGGGAACCTACGATGGAAAAGAGATCTTCAGCATCCAGGAAGAGTACGCCATGGACGGTCACAATATGTACTCCCACCATGTCACTACGGAGCCCAATGGGAACAGCAGCGAGGACTACATGGCGACTCTTAACGGCGAACGGATCTCCTTCTCGGCAGACTCGGATGTCTACTATAAGTACGACGATTACGACACCGACAGCACCGCGGCGGCCAACCTGCTGGGCATCGACGCCGACGACGAAATGATGAACCGCCTGGTGAACTTCACCGAGATTGCCGCCGACACCGTGGTGGGCGAGCTGAAGAACAACTTCGTCCAGGTGGGCAAGGAGAATGGCTCCACCCTGTATCAGGTGGAGATCGCCAAGAACCAGGTGCCCTCTTTGGTGAACGCCGGCCTGTCCCTCTTCGCTTACAGCGTGGGCCACAGCAGGGATTACTGCATGGTGACCTATGAAGACTATGAGGCCCTGATGTTTAACCTGTATGAGAAGGCCACCGGCGAGACCCTGTCGGAGGAATTTAAGGAAAATTACACCGACGGCTACACCGAAAGCTGGTACGAAGCCAACCAGGCGCTGGTGGATAAGGTGGACGAATTTAGCTGCCAGAACTGGGAAGAGCCCTACTGGGATGTGCTCAATGAGAAGAACACCTCGGGCACCGGGGTTGTCTATGTGAAGGCCGACGGCTCCTACGACTATTACCCCGATTATGCTGCCTACAAGCAGGCCCATCCCGAGGAAGTGTCCACGGAGATGGAGAACTACGTGGGAGAAGACATGACCCTGGAAAAGGTCCTGTGTAACTTCGGCGTGGACGACCAGGGCAACCTGACCTCCAACTCCATTGAGGTTACCTTCACCACAGTGGACGCCGACGGCGGCCAGCACACCCTGGTGATTACCGGCGATGTGACCGTGACCAACTACGGCACCACCACCGTCCAGCCTCTGGATGTAGGCGGCCGGGAGCGGTATGAATCAGCGTCCAGCTCAGACAGCTAAGCACAACAAAAACGGACGAATCTGTTTTTTTGACGAAGAACAGCATTGCGGGCGAAACCCCGGGGGCCCTTTGGCCTTCGGGGTCGTCCCAACCTAGCGGGCCTTACCGCCCTCTGGAAAGGAGCAAAAAGCTTGGATACCGTTTTGACCTTAGATCATTTTTCCAAAGTATATTCCAACGGCCGGGGGGCCCGGAACATCACCTTTTCCGTGGAGCGGGGACAGGTGGTGGGGCTGCTGGGCCCCAACGGCTCGGGAAAGACCACCATTATGAAGTCCATCACCGGCCTGGCCCAGCCCACCGAGGGAAAGATCACCATCTTTGGCGCCGACGTGGCCGACCGGGAGCAGTCCCTGCGCAAGGTGGGGGCCCTCATTGAGCAGCCCGCCCTGTATGAAAACCTCACTGCCCAGGACCATCTGCGCATGGCCGCCCGGTATTATCCCAACGTAGACCAGGCCCGGATGGACAAGGTTTTGGAGATTGTGGGCATGGCCCCTTACCGAAAGGAGCGCTGCGGCAAGTTTTCCCTGGGCATGAAGCAGCGGATGGGCCTGGCCCTGGCTTTGCTGTCTGAGCCGGAGCTTATGATCCTGGACGAGCCCACCAACGGCCTGGACATTGAGGCCACGGTGGAGATCCGAGAGATTATCATCCGCCTATCCAAGGAAAAGGGGGTCACCTTCCTGGTGGCCAGCCACTTGGCCTCGGAGATTGAAAAAATGTGCGATAAGGTTTTGGTGCTTCACGAGGGAGAGATGCTCTCCTTCGACACCAAGGAGGAGGCCCTCCGCCTGAACCCCTCCCTGGAGGATTACTTCCTGGCCAAGGTTCGGGACAAAAAGGGCTCTGTGGTTTTGTAAGGGGAGGTTACAATGGAACGATTTCTTGCCAACCTGAGCAACGAGCTCTTTAAGCTCCGCAGGCGGAAGAAGTATCTGGTTTTTCTCATCATCGGCGCGGCCATCTGCGTGTTCAGCGCCCTGCGGGTGCTCATTGTGAACTATATTACCGACGGCGGCGTGTCTCGGCAGGCCATTTTGGGGGGCTTGATGTCCTCCAACCTGCCCTTCGTCCTCCTGCTGTTTCTGCCCCTTATGGCCATTATGGCCACCTGTGACCTTTTTGTGGGGGAGCAGGTGGACCACACCGTTCGCTTTTCCCTGATGCGCCCGGTGGGGAAGGGAAAGATTTTCTTCTCCAAGGCTGCAGCGGTTTTTGTGCTGTGCGCCTTTGACCTGGCGGTGATGTATGTGGCGTCCACCCTGGCCCAGGTTTGTATGGGGGGCGGCACGGAGGGAATCCTGACCAGCCTGGGGGCCTGCCTGCTGGACCTGGTTCCCATAGCGGTGCTGATCCTCTTCTTCTCCCTCATTAACCAGCTGGTGAAGGGCTCCAGCCTGACTGTGCTGCTGTGCGTGGTGTGTTACATTGCGCTTTTGCTTTTGGGTACTTATCTGCCCGCCGTGGGCGGTCTGGTCTTTACTGGCTACCTCCGGTGGCATAACCTGTGGATTGGGATTACCCTTCCCTTCCTCTCTCTGCTGCCACGCATTGGCCTGCTGGCAGGGTATGGTCTGATCTTTGGCTGCTGCGGCTATCTCCTGTTTGACAGAAAGGAAGCCTGATGATATCGCGCGGGTAATCAACCGGGAAGGAGGCCTGCTCCATGCGCAAAAAAACCACCCTTCGGGGGCAATTTCTTCGGGCCACGCTGGTGATGGTGGCTCTCTCCCTGCTGGTGGGGGTGGCTGTCATTGTGGTGGTCATGGCCATTTTTGCCCGGCGGGTGCCTGAGGGGGATAAGTTCCTGGTGTCCAGTTTTGCCTTCCTCTTTGGGAAGGAGACCATGGGGCCCAGTGGAATGGTCCCTGTTCTGGTGCTGGCGGGGGTTTTGCTGTGCTTGCTGGTGGCCGGGGTGTGCATTTTGGTGACCTCCCGGCTCACGGGGCGGATTACAGCCACCTTGAAAACCCTCCGTCAGGCAGCCGATAACCTGCGGGAGGGGGATTTGGACTTCCAGATTCTGGCCTGCGATGCGCAGGAACTGGACGAGCTGAGCCAGTCCCTGGAGAGTGTCCGCCAGCGGCTGAAGGCCGCCGCTGTGGCAGAGGCCGCTGCCCAGGAGGAGCGGGGCCTGCTGATGGCCAACCTCTCCCACGATCTGCGCACCCCCATCACCGCCATCAAGGGATATGTGGAGGGAATCCAAGACGGCATCGCCAACACCCCGGAGAAGCAGCGCCACTACCTGGACATCGTCTACAATAAGTCCGTGGTGCTGGAAAAGCTGGTGCGCAACATGTCTGACTTCTCCGAGTATGAGCTGGGGCGGATGCAGTATCACTTTGAATATGTGGAGATGGGCCCCTTCCTGCGGGATTTGGGAGAGGAGTACCGGGAGGACGTTCAGAACAACGGCATGTCTTTCACCTGCCAAATTCCCCGCGGGTGCTATGTGGTCACGGCGGACCGGAGTAAACTCAAACGGGTGCTGGACAACCTGATCTCCAACGCCATCAAGTACGGCCGGCCGGGAGGAGAGATCATCCTGGCGGCTGAGGAATATGAGAAGGGCCTGGTGATTCAGGTTTCCGACAACGGCAAGGGGATTAGCACCCAAGCCCTCCACCACGTCTTCGACAGCTTTTTCCGGGCGGACAGTGCCCGGTCCAGCTCTGTGCCGGGCAGCGGCCTGGGGCTGGCCATCTGCCGGAGCATTGTGGACAGCCACCATGGTAAGATTTGGCTGACCAGCGAGGAGGGGGAGGGGACCCGTGCCTTTATCTATCTTCCGTTGCAGAAAGACGAGGGGTTGCTGTTATGAAGATTTTGATTATCGAAGATGACCAGAGCGTGGCCGAGCTGGAGCGGGACTACCTGGAGATCAACGGCGGTTTTCAGTGTGACTTATACAGCGACGGCACCCAGGGCCTTCAGGCCGCCCTGGCGGGGGACTATGCCCTGGTGATTGTGGACGTGATGCTCCCGGGGCTCAGCGGCTTTGAAATCTGCCGCCGTCTGCGGGAGGTGAAGGACACCCCCGTCATCATCATCTCCGCTTTGGCTGATGACATTGACAAGGTCCGGGGTCTGGGCCTGGGGGCCGATGACTATATGACCAAGCCTTTCTCCCCCAGTGAGCTGGTGGCCCGGGTCAAGGGACACATCCAGCGGTATGAGCGCCTGGTGGGCAGCCGGGAGAAGCCCCGGCCGGAGATTCTAAAAATTCGCGGCCTGGAAATTGACCGGGAGAGCCGCCGGGTGTGGGTCAATGAGAAGGAGACCAACATGACCAGCAAGGAGTATGACCTGCTCCTCTTCCTGGCCGAGCACCCGGATACGGTTTTCTCCAAGGACCGCCTCTTCGACAGCGTATGGGGGGTGGACGCCTATGGGGACGTTTCCACCGTTACCGTCCATATCAAGCACATCCGGGATAAAATTGAACTGAACCCTGACCGCACCCAATACATTGAAACCGTCTGGGGTGTGGGTTATCGGTTTCGAGGATAAGAGAAAGAACTCCCCTCCAGGTATCCTGGAGGGGAGTTCTCTGTCCCAAGGGAGGCTAGAGGGACAAGGACACAAGAAAGGGTTTATCAAGAAGGTAAGTGAGTGTGGCAAGGTTCAGGCCACCCGGAAGGCGTAGGAGACGCGGATCTTGGGCCGGGTCTCGGTGAGCCGGTTGGTGTGGGGCAGCTGATGGCGGGTTTGCAGGGAACGGGCTTCGATGGGGAGGGGATACTGGCGGCCCTGGTAGTCCAGGGAGAAGGAAAGGCTGATGCCCTCCTGGTGAGCCAGCTCCAGGAGATCCTGGAGAAAGACATATCCCTTTTTGGTGAGGTAAACCGTGAACGACTGCCGGAAAGGCGACGTGGAGGAGATCCCGTCCAGCAGCAGAAAGTCAGAGGGTTGCTCATAGCCCTTGGGACCTGCCAAAATGACGGAGCCTGTGGCGGTGAAGCAGTTGGGCGGGTTGCGCCGCAGCTGGTTCCGAATCTGCCGCTTCAAAAAGTCCAGATACTGGCCGGCAGCCTGGTAGTCATGGTCGCCGGGAACCTGGCGCGCCTCTAAGGCGGCGGGGGAATGGGACATGTGATAGGCGGTACGCATTTCATCTTGGAAGCTCATATCGATCACCTCTGATGAAAGAATACACCTTTTGACTTGCAAAATCAAGGGGAAAAACCACCATATTCCGGGGAAAATCCCGGCGAAATTCGGAAAAATGGCAGGAAAACTTGCAAGAGAAAGTATGTGAAAGAAAGGGAGAGAGAAAGCAGCTCCCCAGACGAAGTGAAGTCTGGGGAGCTGCTTCGTCTCGTCAGAGGAAGCAAAACGAGACAGAACACAATAAGAAGAGAAATGAGGAGCAATCAGAAAGGGAGGGCAGCGGTTTAAGCCGCCTTGAAATCGTAAGAGATGCGTACCTTGGGAATGGGATCGCCGGGGCAGGCATTGTGCAGGATCAGAAATCTGTGCTGAAGGGCGTGGGCGTCCAAGGGCAGCGGGAGGAGCTGATCCTGATAGTCCAGAGAGAAGGAGAGGCCAATGCCTTCCTGGGCGGCCAGCTCCTGAAGGTCGTGAAGAAAAACGTAACCCTTTTTCGTAAGCAGGATGCCCAGATACTGTCGGACAAAGCCGGGGTCTGCCAATTCAGGATAGATGCCGTCGATCAGAAGCAGACAAGAAGAGGGATCCCGTTTCACAGCGGCGGCAGAGCCGCTCTCCAGGGTGGTGTACCCGGCGGCGTGGTGGCAGCCGGCGGGAGAGGCCTGAAGCTGGGCCTGAATCTGCCCTTTCAGGAAAGCGAGATAAGACTCGGCGGAGGAGTAATCGTGAAAACTGGGAATCTGCCGTTGCTCCAGGGGAACAGCGCAGGAATATGTTGTGCAAATCTTGTCCTGGAAGATCATAATCATCACCTCTTGATGAAATGATACATCAAATAACTTGCAAAATCAAGAGGGGAAAGTGGATATAATGCCTTAAAATACTAAAAGACGTGAATAAAAAACAAAGAGGCTTGCAAAAGGTTGCAAGAGAAAAAGAGTTTCCTGCAAAATGGGTCTAAAAAAGCAGGCCGCAAGCGAAGCCGGTGGCTTTGCAGCGGTCTGCCCAAAGGACAAGCCTTCTTAGAAGGTGCTGATGGGAATGTCGGGATCCTCGCCGGTTTTTTCTACCTTGCGGATCTGGACATAGTAAGCGTAGCTGTCGTTGACCTGGATTCGCACCCGGTCCCCCACTTTGTGGCCCAGAAGGGCCTTGCCCACCGGGGACTCCTTGCTGATTAGGCCTTTCAGCGCGTCCTGGCGGAGGGTGGTGACCAGTTGGATGGTCTCTTCCAGGTCGTCATCCTCCAGGTAGAAGGTGACCTTGTCGAAAAGGGCAATGCCTTCGCCGGCGGAGATACTGTCGATCACCACGGCGGTTTTGATCATGTTTTCCAGGTAACGGATGCGGCTGTCGTTGCGGTTTTTCTCCCGCTTGGCGGCCTTGTACTCAAAATTTTCACTGAGGTCGCCAAAGGACCGGGCCACCTTGACCTCCTCGATCAACTGGGGGCGGAGGACCTGAATCCGGTGCTGGAGCTCCTCTTTCATTTTGTCGATATCAACTTGGGTCAGTTCGTCATGCATGGTAATACGCCTCTTTTTGCAATCATTATGGATGGGCTTAGAGAAATTTGGAGGGCAGGGGCGGGGCGCCCTCTGCGGCCAGCAGGGTCTGCAGGGATTGCTTTCCCTCCAAAAGCATCAGCTTAGAGGTGCCGTGGGCCAAAAGTTTTCCCGTCTCCGCTTTTATCGTGGCCTCAGCCAGGCAGATGGAGCGGCCGGCCCGCAGAACCCGGCCCTCTGCCACCAGCTGCCCAGACTGGACCATCCCCAGGTTGGTGACCGAGAGATCCAGAGAGGTGTAGCCCTGGTCCTCCTCCATCTGGCAATAGGCAGCCCAGTAAGCCACTGTGTCGATAAGGGAGGAATAGACGCCCCCGTGGATGCTGCCAAAGGCGTTGCCGTGGCGGGGATAGGACAGGGGAAGAAGCAGGCGGCAGTACCCCGGCTCCATGGCCTGGAACTCCATCCCCAGCAGGGAGAAGTAGGGCGCGTGGTTGAGCAGGTCCATCAGGACCTGGGTGTGCTTTGGGTTGATGGGACGGGACATGAAAAGACCACCTCCAAATTACCGCAACAAAAAATAGCGCCGGGCGCTATTCTTTGT
>DBEYYM010000117.1:0-28238 GCA_048184675.1 Evtepia sp.
CTGGAAGCGCGGGCGCTCAAGTGGTACCGCGGACAGCCGGCGTAACGGAAAGGAGGGCTTCCATGGCATTGCTGGAATTGGAGAATGTATCGGTATCCTTTGCCTCCCGCAATGGCCAGCCCCCCCTTTTGGCCCTACATAACATGAACCTGGCGGTGGAAAAGGGTCAGTTGGTGGCCCTGGTGGGCCCCTCCGGCTGCGGTAAGACCACGGTGCTCAACCTATTGGCCGGGCAGATTACCCCCACCGAGGGGCAGGTTCGCTTGGCCGGGGCACCTGTAAAGGGGCTCCTCCCCTCCCTGGGCTACATTTCCCAGGCAGACACCCTTCTGCCTTGGAGGACGGTGCTGGACAACGTGGCCCTAGCCATGGAGCTGCGGGGCATTCCCAAACCCCAGCGCCAGGAGACCGCCCGGGCCCTCATGGAAAAAATGGGCCTGAAAGGCTTTGAACTTAGCTATCCCCGGGAGCTTTCCGGCGGCATGAAAAAGAGGGCAGCCATCGCCCGGGTTTTGGCGGTGGACCCCTCTATTTTGCTGCTGGACGAGCCCTTCGCTCCCCTGGACGCCTTCACCCGCCAGCGGCTTCAGGACGATATGCTTTCGGTGTGGGAGGCCACTGGCTCCACCATTCTCTATGTGACCCACGACCTTACCGAGGCCATTACCCTGGCAGATCGGGTGATCCTGATGGGAACCCGGCCTGGCCGGCTGGTGAAAGAGTATTCCATTGATCTGCCCCGCCCCCGGCGGGTGATGGACGTGAAGTTCTCCCCTCACTTTGTGGAGCTGGAGCGGGATATCTGGCAGGAGCTGGAGGCCCAGCTTCCCGCCTGGGAGGGCACGCCATGAAAAAGCAACGATGGGAAATCAGCCCCGGCGTCTGGACCGCGCTGATTCTGGTTCTGGCCCTGGGTGCTTGGGAGGCCGCTGCAGCCGGCGGCCATGTCAACGAATTCTTTTTCAGCCGGCCCAGCCATCTTTGGCAGGAATTTTGGGATATGATCGCCAGCGGAATGCTGGCTCGCCATCTCTCCACCACCGCCAAAGAGGCCGGACTCGGCCTTCTCTTTGGGGGCGTGCTGGGCACGCTGGCCGGGTTAGCTCTGGGGAGTTTTCCCCGAGTAAGCCGGGCTTTGATGCCCCTGATGACCGGTCTGAATGGCCTGCCAAAACTGGCTTTGGGCCCTTTGTTTATCATCTGGTTCGGCCTGGGGCTGAAATCCAAGGTTCTGATTTCGGCCATGATGGTCTTTTTCGTCTTCGCCTTTAACCTCTATTCTGGGGTCCGCAATGTGGATCCCCAGCTTGTGGGCGCTGTTCGACTGTTGGGCGGTTCCCGGCGGCAGATTCTTCAAAAGGTTCTTTGGCCCGCTTGCCTGCCCTGGGTCCTCACCAGCTTGCGCACTGGGCTGGGTCTCTCCCTGTCTGGTGCCATTGTGGGGGAGTACCTGGGCTCCACCCGGGGGATGGGCTGGCTTCTCTCTTCGGCAGGAGATAGCTTTAACACCCAGCGGGTCCTTTGCTGCGTGCTGGTCCTGGTGATTATCATCATCCTGCTGGATGGGGTAATTCATTTTCTGGAAAAGCATTTGCTGCGCTGGCAGTGACCCCCCCTCTTTCCTGGTCGTACCTGCTCCGGCAGTTATGATAAAGGACACAATAAAATAAGAAGAAAAGGAGTATCGCAATGAAAAAACTACTCGCCTTGCTGCTGACCCTGACCCTTTGTTTGGGGCTGCTGGCCGGCTGCGGACAGACCGAAACCGATCCCGCCTCTGAGGAAGATCCTTCCGCCAGCCAGACTGAAACTGGCGATCTGCAGAAGATCATCTTCACCGAGCAGGTTCGCGGCTATCACTGGGCCCCCGCCTATCTGGCTCAGACCCTGGGCTACTTTGCCGAGGAAGGCCTGGACGCCGAGTTCCAGACCATGCAGGGTGGCGACGCCACCTCCCCTGTCCTCTCTGGCGACGCCCAGTTCTGCCTGAAGGGTATTGAGTCCGCCCTCATGGTGACCGAGGCCGGCCAGAACTGCAAAATCGTCCTGTCTGCCACCCAGAAGTATCCCTATTCCCTCATCGGCTGCGGGGAGGAATACACCACCATCGACTCCCTGAAGGGCGGCCTGGTGGCCGGCGGTCTGAGCACCAACAGCGGTCCCTACTCTTTCGCCATGGCCTGCCTGAACAAAGCTGGCCTGACCCCCGGCACCGACGTGGAAATCTCCACCATGGCCAGCGCCGGCTATGCCGCCGCCATTGCCAACGGTGAGCTCCAGGGCGCTGTCTCTGCCAACCCCTGGTCTGCGAAGCAGCTGTTGGACCTGGGCGGCGTGGTCATCGTGGATGGCACCGACGACGAGGTCATCCAGGATATCATCGGCTCCGCCAGCTATGAGCTCTTTGCCGTCATCACTTCCGATGACCTGATCGAGTCCGACCCCGAGCTGGTGCAGAAGGCCGTCAACGCCATGGCCAAGGCCATGCAGTGGATGGAGACCGCCTCCCCCGAAGAGATTGCTGAGCAGCTGTCTCAGATCTTCGAGTGCACCGACGAAGAGCTCCTGTATGACGCCCAGTACGATAAGGAGCACGGCGTGGCCAACTACACTGGCTATCACACCGCCTCTGGCTTCGCAGCAGGCCTGGCCCTGACCAAACTGGCCGGCGGCATCACCCAGGACTTCACCGAAGACCAGATCTATGACGAGAGCTTCCTGGACAACGCTTGGGAGGCCCTTAAGCAGTAAGCACTCCCCTGTTTCCGGAAGGGTTCTTCCCTCAGCATCCACTTTCGTGTCAGAAAAGGCCGTTGGCCTTTTCTGACACGTTTGCCTTTGGGGTATATCCTCGGTTTCAACGCATATTGTAAACCAGGAGGGTGGAAACGCTATGGGATTTTGGGAACTGACATTGCTGGCCATCGGCCTTTCCATGGACGCCTTTGCCGTCTCCATCTGCAAAGGCCTGGCCATGGACCGGGTCACCCTGGGAAACGCTGGGGTGGTGGGGCTGTGGTTTGGAGGCTTCCAGGGGCTGATGCCTTTGGCGGGGTGGTTTTTGGGCTCTCGTTTCTCTGTTTACATCACCGCTGTGGACCACTGGATTGCCTTCGTGCTGCTGGTGGTTCTGGGGCTGAACATGCTCCGGGAAGCCCAGCGGGGAGAAAAAGAGGGGGCAGACGCTTCCCTGGGCGCCCGGGTCATGCTGGCCATGGCGGTGGCCACCAGCATTGATGCCCTGGCTGTGGGCATCACCTTCGCCTTTTTAGACGTGGAAATCCTGCCGGCGGTATCCTTCATCGCCCTGACCACCTTTTTGCTCTCTGCCATTGGCGTGCGGCTTGGCCACCTCTGTGGGGCCCGGTTTCAGGCCAGGGCCGAAGGGCTGGGTGGACTGATCCTGATCCTCCTGGGGGTCAAGATTCTGTTGGAACATCTGGGGATCCTGTGATCCTCCCCATCCCGCCCCGGGAACGGGCGGACACACAAAGGAGAACGCTATGAAAAAAATCGCAACCTTCTTTTTCACCTTGGTCCTGGGCCTTTCTCTGGCTGTCCCCACCCTGGCCGCACCGGCAGAGGAAGCAGAGGCCGCCGCTTGGCAGCTTTACTACATGGGCCTCTTCCTGGGGACCTCCACGGACGAGGAGGGCTTTCCTGTCTTCTCCCTGGAGGAGACTCCCACCCGAGCTCAGGGGGTCACGATGCTGGTCCGTCTCATCGGCCAGGAAAAGGCCGCCCTGGAAGGCAACTGGACCACGCCCTTCCGGGATGTTCCCGCCTGGGCCGCTCCCTATGTGGGCTACGCCTATGCAAAGGGCCTGACCAATGGAACCAGCCCCACCCAATTTTCCCCCCAGAGCTCCATCTCCGCCTCGGAATACCTGACCTTTGTTCTCCGGGCCTTGGGTTATGACTCCAGCACGGACTTCGCCTGGGATTCCGCTTGGACCCTCTCTGACAAGCTGGGCATCACCAAGGGAGCATACAACGCCGCCACCACTGCCTTTGACCGGGGGGACGTGGCGTGGATCTCTGCCAGCGCACTCTCCGCCAAAGGGAAGGACTCGGACACAACCCTGGAGGCCATGCTGGCTGACCAGGGGATCCGGTACGACGCCGGCCGCTGCCTCTGGGAAGAGGACTGTGTTACCAGCCAAAAAGACCGCATTGTCTTTTCCTTCTCCCCCACAGCGGAGAGCCAGGAGGCGTACACCTCTTTTCAGGTGACCTCCGCCACTGCCAACGGGCTGCCCTGTCAGATTACGCAATACACGACCCCCGCTCAGGTCAAGGCGCAGTGCCAGCAGATTAGCCGCAAGGAGGGCACCACCGTCACCCTGCCCAACGCCTTCAGCTTGGTTTCTCTGGGCTATGACGAGTCCGCCGCCAAGCAGGCGGCCACGGAAATGGTCACTGCCAACCAACTTTCCTACCCCGTGATCACCTTTAAGCTCCACTGCACCGGAACGCTTCCCGATGGAACCGTGGTGAAGGAACTGGTGACCTTAGCGTACTACATCGACGGCTATGACGGTGTGTTTTAAGCGCTTTTAATAAGAACTCCCCCGTGCCCACTGACGCACAGGGGAGTTCTTTGGTTTGCAGCAAAACTCCCCCAGGGCTTAAACCCTGGGGGAGCCTGTGTATCTTGGGAGGAATCGGAAACCTCAGTCTCCGTCGTAAGCTTTCTGGAAGATGGCGATGATCTGCTCCTTGGTTGCCTTTCTGGGGTTGGTGGCGGCGCAGGCGTCCTTCATGGCGTTTTCTGCCATGATCTCAAAGTCCTCGGGGTTCACGCCCAGAGAGCGCAGGTTCTGAGGGATGCCCAGGTAACGGCCGAAGGTCTTCAGGCCATAAACGCAAGCCTCGCCGGCCTCAAAGGGAGACATGCCGCTCACATTGATATCCATGGTCTCTGCGATCACAGCAAACCGCTCCAGGTTGCCGATGAGGTTAAACTCCTGAACATAGGGCAGCAGGATGGCGTTGCAGACACCGTGGGGCAGGTTATAGTAGCCGCCCAGCTGGTGAGCCATGGCGTGAACGTAACCCAGGGAGGCGTTGTTGAAGGCAACACCGGCCAGGTACTGGGCATAGGCCATCTCAGACCGTGCCTTCATATAGTCGCCATTGGCCACAGCCTGAGGCAGGTAGTGGACAATCTTATCGATGGCCTTAATGGCAGCAGCGTCGGTCAGGGGGTTGGCAGCGGTGGAAACATAGGCTTCCACGGCGTGGGTCAGGGCGTCCATACCGGTGGCTGCGGTCAGTGCGGGGGGCATACCAACCATCAGCTCGGGGTCGTTGATGGCGATGGCAGGGGTGACGCGCCAGTCCACGATGCACATCTTCACCTTCCGGGTGGTGTCGGTGATGATGCAGAACCGGGTGATCTCAGAGGCAGTGCCGGCGGTGGTGTTCACAGCCACCAGGGGGGGCAGAGACTCATGGGCCTGGTCAACGCCCTCATAGTCAGAGATCTTGCCGCCGTTGCTGGCCACCAGGCCGATGCCCTTGGCGCAGTCGTGGGAGGAGCCGCCGCCCAGGGAGAGGATACAGTCACATTTGTTTTCATGGAAGAAGGTCTCGCCCTCTACCACGTTGGTATCCTTGGGGTTGGGCTCGGCCTTACCGAAGACGACAGAATCCACGCCTGCTTCCTTCAGGATGGTCTGAATCCGCTCGGTCATAGGATGGGTTGCCAAAAACTCATCGGTGACGATCATGGCCTTGGTGCCGCCCAAACTTTGCATCAGGTGGCCAGTCTCGGCCACAGAACCTTCTCCAAAAACGTTTCTGCTGGGTACGAAATAATAGGTGGACATAACTTTCTTTCCTTTCTACCTTGATTCTGCGAGGCCTATCCGGCCGTTCTGCCGGAAGGCCATTTTTTATGGAAGGAGGACGGGGAGTATTTCCTTCCCCGCCCTCCAAAAGGATGAAAAACTCAAACTGAATTTACTTTTCGGGATAGAAGCCGGAGGGGCCCTCGTTGAGGTTAATCATGATATTCTTCTGCTGGGTGTAGTGCTCCAGGATAACCTTGTGGGTCTCACGGCCGATACCGGACTGCTTATAGCCGCCGAAGGGAGCGCCAGAGGGGATCTGGTTGTAGGTGTTCACCCACATACGGCCGGTTTCCACGCCCCGTGCCACACGGATGGCCCGGTTGATATCGCGGGTCCAGACAGCGCCGCCCAGACCATAGACGGAGTCGTTGGCCATGGCAATGACCTCTTCCTCGGTCTTGAACTTAATGACCACGGCCACAGGCCCAAAGATCTCTTCCTGGGCAACCCGCATGTCGTTGGTGGCATTGACGATCAGAGTAGGCTTCATAAAGCAGCCCTTGGCGCACTCGCCGTCCAAATTGGCCACGCCGCCGCAAGCTACGGTAGCGCCCTCTTCCTTGGCCAGCTCCACATAGGAGAGGATCTTGCGCATCTGGTTCTGATCCACCTGGGCGCCCATCTGGGTGTTGGGGTTCAGAGGATCACCCACATTCACACTGTTGAAAGCCTTGATGGCAGCTTCCACAAATTTATCATAGATGCCTTCCTGAACGAAGACACGGGAGCCAGCGCAGCAGACCTGGCCCTGGTTGAACAGGATGCCCAGCTGGAGGCCGTCGATGGCCATATCCCACTTGCAGTCGTCAAAGTAAATGTTGGCGCTCTTGCCGCCCAGCTCCAGGGTGGCGGGGATGAGCTTATCGGCTGCAGCCTTGGCCACGTCCAGACCAACTTCGGTGGAGCCGGTGAAGGCCAGCTTGCGGAAGCCGGGGTGATCCAGCATATACTGGCCAGAGCGGGAGCCGCCGCCGGTGACCACGTTCAGCACGCCGGGGGGCAGCAGGTGGCCGATGAGCTTTACCAGCTCCAGAACGCTCAGAGGCGTGGTGGAGGAGGGCTTAAAGACGATACAGTTACCAGCTGCCAGGGCGGGAGCCAGCTTCCAAGCGGCCATCAGGAAGGGGAAGTTCCAGGGAACAATCTGGCCCACAACGCCGATGGGCTCCCGGAGGATCAAGCTGAGCATATTGCCGTCCAGAACGGAAGCAGAGCCCTCTTCCACGCGGATGGCGCCGGCGAAATAACGGAAGTGGTCAGAGGAAAGGGGCACGTCAATGGCCTTGGTCTCCCGGATGGGCTTGCCGTTATCCATAGACTCTACGGTAGCCAGGTGCTCTGCGTTCTCGTCGATGATATCGGCGATCTTCTCCAGGATCTCAGCCCGCTGGGCAATCCCCAGATCACGCCAGGCAGGGAAGGCGGCCCAGGCAGCCTGGACGGCGGCATCTACATCCTCCCGGGTAGCTTCGGCACACTCGGCCAGCTTTTCGCCGGTGGCGGGGTTGGTGGTGGTGAAGACTCTTCCATCGGAGGCGGGAACCCACTTCCCGTTGATGTAAAGGTCATATCTTGCGTCCAGCTTAATGCTCATAATTGGCGCTCCTTTCAATTCTTTCAGAAGGTTATTCAAAAGCCTCTGTTTATTGGTTTGGTAAATTTTTTACGGAAGTTTTCTTCCTGCTATTGTTATACCACATCCGCCGGAATTTGGGAAACACCGAAAACTGATGGAGCCATAAGCAAAACTTATGACCTCTTTTTGATCTTCTCCAGGTCCTGCCGGATCACCTGAAAGAAGTGTCGGGCGGCCACATTTCCCGGTGCTGTCCGGCGCAGGGCCACGGTGCGAATGCGGAAGGAGTCTCCCTCGATGGAAAAAATGCTCACGTCTCGGGCCAGGTTCCCCTCCATCCCCACCGGAAGGGCAGCAATGCCCAGGCCGGCCTGAACCAGAATGGTGGCTTCCAGCAGGGTTTTCACCCGCTGAATGGGGTTCTCGCCCAGCCCCAACCGGACAAAGTAATCGGGAAGGTTCTGGCCCTCCGTCTCCTGGTCGTTTCCTTCAATGCGGAAGATGGTCTGCCCGGCCAGTTCCTCGTGGGAAACATAATGCCGCCCGGCCAGAGGGGTGTGGGGGCCCGTCATAAACTTAGCCTGTTCGCTGCTTAGCTCTAGGACCTCTACGTCCTCTCCCAGGTCCAGACCATAGTCGGGAAGGACAACCACGTCCAGTTCCTCCCGCATAAGGGCCTCCAGCAGCTCTTGATAGCCCCGTTCCTGGAGCGTGATGGCTGCCTCAGGATACCGCTGGCGGTATTGGCGGAGATATTCGGGGAATGCATCCTGGGCGTAGAGGCCGCTGATTCCCAGCCGGAGCTCCTGCTTGGCTCCGTCGGCAATGGCCCGCGCCTGCTTCACCGCCCCATTATACTGGTCCAGAATACTCCGACATTGCTGGGAAAAATAGGCGCCCGCCGGCGTGAGGGTTACGCCCTTGCTCCCTCGATCAAAAAGGGTCAGCCCCAGCTCCTCCTCCAGCTGCTTAATCTGCTGGCTGATGGCGGCCTGAGCCACGTAGCATTCCCGGGCGGCTTTGGTGAAATTCAGGTGTTTGGCCACCGCTAAAAAATATTCAATCCTGCGAAAGCTCATCCCGATCTCCTTTCCAGAGGGTTTCCACATCTGTTTTCTTTTATTCTATAAGGTTTCTTTTTCTTGTAAAGAGTAAAACTCACAAAACCTGTATCAAAAGGGAGCAAAAAATCAGCACCTTCCCTTGGGAAGGTGCTAATTTCTCTTCTGTCATAGACCCCCTCAGGGCTCCAGATAGTAGTCGAAGCCGTAGCAGCTCTTTTCAAATCCATAAATTTCGTAGAAACGGTGGGCCTGGGTCCGGGGCATGCCAGAGTCCAGCACCAGGGCCTTGCAGCCTCTCTCCTTGGCCAGCTCCTTGGCGTGGTCCATGAGCTTCACACCGTTGCCCTTCCCCCGCTCGTCTTCATTGGTGATGATGCTGGAGACGTAGCAGGTCATGCCAGAAAGCCAGAACGTATTAAAATACGCACCATGGCAGAAGCCGTGATATTCCTCGCCGTCCATCAAAAAGAAGGCAAAGCTATTCTCATCGGCCAGCACGTCGGCATATACCTTGCGAATCACTTCCTTGTCATAAGTGTTGTAGGTCCACAGTTTTTCGATGTAGTCAAAAGCCACGTCGAAATCGGCCATTGTAGCGGTTTTGAATTCCATAATTGTGTCCTCCCTTTCGCAGGTTCAGATGGTTCTTTTATTATAGTCCTGCTTCCTCTGTCTGTCAAACCTATCTTCGCCATAATTCCCATGGTTTCTGCCGTCCTTTCCCTGCCCCTTGGTGAATATCACAAAGGGACACCGGAAAGTCCTTCCCCGGAAAGTGACAATTCTGTGAGAAAAGCTTGAAATCGCATTGACCTCCCTCTTGAAACTTGTTACTATATAATAATAAAGAATTTTTGCACAAAGAGGAACGGATTATGAAAACACGCATTACTGAACTTTTTGGCATTGAATACCCCATCATCCAGGGCGCCATGCAGTGGCTCTCGAAACCCAAGCTGGCCGCCGCCGTCTCCAACGCCGGGGGCCTGGGCACCATCAACATGACCACCTACGACACCCCGGAGGCCTTTCAGGAGGACATCCAGCTGCTGAAACGCCTCACCGACAAGCCCTTCTGCGTAAACCTCTCCCTCCTGCCCGACACCAAGCCCGACGGACCCATCAAGGGCTTTCTCCAGGCCATTGTGGAGGAAAAGGTCCGCATTGTGGAAACCGCCGGCAGCTCTCCCAAGCCCTTTATGGACATTCTCAAGGGAGCCGGCTGCGTGGTGATGCACAAGATCCCCGACTCCCGCTTTGCCCACACCGCCCAAGAGGTGGGCTGCGATGCCGTTTGCATTGTGGGTTACGAGGGCGGCGGCCACCCCGGCATGGCCGGTGTAGGCTCCATGGTCCAGTGGCCCCTCACCACCGAGCGCTGCACCCTGCCTGTTGTGGGTGCTGGCGGCGTCTGCGATGGCCGCACCATGTATGCCGCCCTGGCTGCCGGCCTGGACGGGGTCATGGTGGGCACCCGGTTTATGATGGCCCAGGAAACCGAAATCGGCCCCCGTCTGCGCCAAACCGTCATCGACGCCAAGGAGACCGACACTGTTCTCACCCAAACCAGCATCCGCAACGCCCTGCGCTCCCTGAAAACCCAGGGAGCCCTGGACATCATCGAGTTTGAAAAAAGCGGCCCCACCTTTGACGAACTCTACCCCATGATCCGGGGCACCGTCACCAAGGCCGCCTTTGACAAGGATGAACCCCAGGCCGCCCAAATCGCCATGGGCCAGGTGCTGGGCCGCATCCATGACGTAAAGCCCGCCGCTCAAATCGTCCAAGACATGATCACGGAGCTCTATGAGATGCACCGTCGGGTCAGCGGTATGCTGTAATTGCCCTCCCTTCCCTGGCCCCTGGCGCCATGACCAGAGGCCAGGTAGGCCGCCGCTTTTCAGCACCCGACCAAAGCATGCCTTCTTAAATAGCTGACCAATATCTGCAAAAAGTCAGACACCGGTGGCGGCCCCTCCAGGGGATACCCCGCCAGCTCCTGCAAGCCCTTTCGGTTGACCCGCCAGGCCCGGAGAATGATGGTGCGGATGTTCCGCTCCACATCGGCCCGGGCACAGCCGTGAATCTCTGCGGTCTCCCAATAGACCTCTTTGATCACCGAGCGAAACCGGCTCGGCCGCTCCAAGCAAAGTGCAACGGCCGTGTCAGTCAGGAAGAATCCCGCATATTTTTCGGTGATGCCCAGGCTTTGCAAGGTGTCTTGTAACACAGTATTCATCAACATTTCCTCCTTTTTTGATCTTTGCTGATATAATACGATATATTTTAACAAATATAATCAAAACGACTTTTTGCGACACACTTCGACGCCTCGACCCCCTCCTCCTTGAAAAGGGAGGAGGGGGTTCTTTTCTCCTTTCCGCCAAAACCCCGGTCCGGCAGGCTTCTTTTGAGGAAAAAATCGGGACCCACTATCTTTTTGTCCCCTTCCGTCGTTATACTAAATAGAAAGCGCTTTCCACTTTGCCAGAAAGGAGGGCTTCCCATGGATCCCGATCTTCGGCTGCTCCAGCAGATGAAGCAGGGGGACGATGCAGCCATCGAGGCTTTTGTCCGAAAATACTATCCCCAAATTTTAACCTACTGCCACTATCACATCCAAGACGTCCAGCACGCCGAAGATGCCACCCAGGAAGTCTTTGCCCGTTTTTTCGCCTCTCTGGACCGGTACCGGCACTATGGCAAGGCAGGAAACTATCTCTATGTCATCGCCGCCAACCTTTGCCGGGATTACCACCGAAAACACCAGGAGCTCCCCTTGGAGACCCTTCCCGATGCCCCTGTCCAGCCGGATCTGGACACCCGCCTGGATCTGGAGCGCGCCTTCCGGGCGCTGCCTCAGGAGCTCCAAGCCGTGGCGGTCCTTTATTTCCTCCAGGAGCGGAAACAACGGGAAATTGCCAAAATCCTGGGCATTGGGCTCCCTCTGGTAAAGTACCGCATCCGCAAGGCCAGAGAGCTCCTGGCCCAAGCCATAGAAAAGGAGGCTCCCCTATGAATTCTTCCCTTCCCCCTATTCCCTCCCCCCAGCCTCGGGAGGAAGCCATTCAGGCCACGGTCCTGGCCGCCACCCAGGCCTTCCACCGGCGGGAGGCCTCTCGCCCCCTGTCCCAGTTGGAGTTCATTCACCAGCAGGGGAAACTCATCCACAAACGCTGGTGGGTCCTCCAGGCCGGGGTTCTCCTCCTGCTCTGGTGGCTGCTGCAGCACGCGGGCAGCACCTATGAGGTCCAGCGGGCCATGGGCACCCTGACGCCCCTGTTTGTGGTGCTGGTGCTGCCTGAGCTGTGGAAAAACCGGGTCAGCGGCGCCCTAGAAATCGAGTGCACCGCCTATTACTCCCTGCGGCAAGTCTATGCCGCTCGGATGGTTCTCTTTGGTATGGTAGATCTGGTGCTGCTCACCCTGTTCTTTTTCGCCGCCCTGCTGGCCGGGCGGGCGGGGCTTCAGGATCTCATCATCCACTTCCTGCTCCCCTTCCTGGTGACCGGCTGCATCTGCCTACGGACCCTCTCCTTCCGCCGGGACGCCGCCCTGTACACCGCCCTTCCCCTGTGCCTGCTTTGGACGGCGGTATGGGTGCTGATCGTCCTGGACAGCGCAGTCTATGCCCTCATCACCCTGCCCGTGTGGCTGGGGCTGCTGGGGCTGGCAGCGGTCTATTTCCTGTACGCACTCTACAAACTCCAAACCACCTGTGAAACACTTTGGGAGGTATCCCCCTCATGGAACTAACCCTAACCGGTCTGACCAAGACCTTTCAAACCCACACTGCCGTGAACAACCTGACCTATACCATGGACACCGGGGTGTACGGCCTGCTGGGCGTCAACGGCGCCGGCAAAACCACCCTTATGCGGATGCTCTGCACCCTGCTCACCCCCACTTCCGGCACCATCACCTGGGACGGCCGGGACATCTTCGCCCTGGGCAGCGCCTACCGGAACCTGCTGGGCTATCTGCCCCAGGACTTTGGCTATTACCCGGATTTCTCCGTCCAGGACTACTTGCTCTATATCTCCACCCTCAAGGGCCTGCGTCCCGCCACTGCCAAAACCCGGACAGAAGCCCTCCTCCGCCAGGTGGGCCTGGCGGAGGTCCGAAAACAAAAGATGAAACGGCTCTCCGGGGGCATGAAGCGCCGGGCAGGTATTGCCCAGGCCATGCTCAATAACCCCAAGATTCTCATTCTGGACGAGCCCACCGCCGGCCTGGACCCCAAGGAGCGCATCCGCTTCCGAAATCTAATCAGCGAGCTGGCTGAGGACCGGCTGGTCCTCCTGTCCACCCACATCGTCTCTGACGTGGAGTACATCGCCGGTCAGATCCTGCTGATGAAGGAGGGCTCCCTGATCCACCACGGCTCCACCCAGTCTCTGCTGTCTGCCGCCCCCACCCGGGTGTGGACCTGCACGGTGCCCCGGGAGCAGGCCGGCGCGCTGCTCCACCGCTATCCCATTTCCAACCTGAAGTCCCTGCCCCAGGGGACCCAGCTTCGCATTCTCTCCCAGGATCCTCCCCTGCCAGAGGCCCATCCGGAGGCCATGACGCTGGAGGACCTCTTCCTCTACTACTTTGGCGAAAGGACAGGTGAAGCCAATGATACGCTATGAGCTGCAAAAGATCTTTTCCCGGCCCAGCAGCAAGGTGGCCCTGATCCTCCTGCTGCTGGTGGTGGGAGTGACCACCTATTTTGCCTGCCACGTAAAGTATGTGGATGAAGCGGGCCAGGGCCAGTATGGTCTCACGGCCGTCCGCCAGCTTCGGGAGGACCAAAAGGCCTGGGCAGGGGTCCTGGACGAGGAGAAGCTCCGGCAGGCCATCCAAGCCATTCAGCACGTGGTAAACTCCCCAGAGTATCAGTCGGAAGACTTGGTGCAAAATGAGATCGCCTACCACCGGCAGCTGGCCTTGGAACCGGTGCGGGATCTGCTGAACGAATCCTTTGCCCCGGCTTTTCGGTCCTACGATTATTTCGCCGTCGACACTTTGACCCCCGAGGATGCCGCCCGGTTTTATTCCAACCGGGTGGAGCTTCTCCAGACCTGGCTCTATGACGAGGCCGACCTGTCCTTCTCGGATCAAGAGAAAGCCTATCTGCTGGCCCAATACGACGCTCTTGACACCCCCATAACCGTGGACTACACAACGGGCTGGACCCAGTTTTGCGAATACTCCCCTTCTGTCGCCATGCTGACCGCCCTCATCGCCTGTTACCTGGTGGCAGGGATCTTCTCCTCGGAGACCCAGTGGAAAACCGATGCCATTTTCTTCTCCTCCCTCCACGGCCGAAGGAAAGCCACTGCCGCCAAGGTCAAGGCGGGGGTTCTTCTGCTGACGGCGATCTATTGGGCGTCCTTCCTCCTCTTTGCCGCCGTCACCCTTCTGTTTCTGGGGACCGACGGGGCGGGCTGCCCCCTCCAGGTGAACCTTTGGAAGTCCTTCTACAACCTCACCCTGGCCCAGGGCGCTCTGCTCATCGCCTTGGGCGGCTATCTGGGCACCCTCTTCCTGGGCCTGGTTGCCATGTGGATCTCGGCCAAAAGCAGCTCCACCGTGCTGGCGGCCGTCTTCCCCTTTGCCCTCATTTTTCTGCCCACTCTGCTGCTGACGGGGGACATCGGCGCCCTGGTCAGCAATATCCTGGGTCTGCTGCCCGACCGGCTGCTCCAGATCAACCGGGTGCTGGGTTACTTTGACCTCTATTCCTTTGGTAGCAAAACCGTGGGTGCCCTGCCCATCCTGCTGGTTCTTTACACCCTGCTTTCCCTCCTGCTGCTCCCCCTTCTCTACCAAAGCTACCGCCGCAAGCAGCTAAAATAATCTAAGGAGACACCCCATGTACACACAGACAAAACGGGCCCCTGCCCGGTACCGGCGGCGGAGGAGACGCCGCTGGCCCCTCTTTTTTCTGCTGGCGGTCATTCTGGCCGTTGTGATTCTGCCCCGTTTGGGTTTTGGCCAGATGCACCACCTGAAAACCGCCACCCTCCCAGATTGGGTGGACAGCCAGATCATCGCCGTCAACGGCTCGGCCCGGCGGGGAGAGACCATGAAAGAGGTCACAGACATCGCCATCCACTATGTGGGTAACCCCGGCACCTCCGCCCAGGCCAACCGGGACTACTTTGCCCAGCCCGACACCCAGGTCAGCGCCCACTTCCTCATCGGCCTGGAGGGGGAGGTTATCCAGTGTATCCCCCTCAATGAGAAATCCTCCGCCACCAATGACCGCAACCGGGACACCATCTCCATTGAGGTCTGTCACCCCGATGCCACCGGCCAGTTCACCCAGGCCAGCTACGATTCCCTAGTCAAGCTCACCGCCTGGCTGTGTGACACCGCCGGCATCGGCCGGGACCGGGTCATCCGCCATTATGACGTCACCGGGAAGCTCTGCCCCCTGTACTTTGTGGAGCACCCCGACGCCTGGGAACAGTTTTTGGCCGATGTAAAAGCTTATTAAGTGGACATTCCGCGGGCCCTGGTGTATGCTAAACAAAAGGCCTAAGAAAAGGAGCTGTCGCCATGTTCCCCTATTGTAAGCTGGAAATCTTCATCCCGGAAACCCATCTGGAGCCCCTGCGCCAAGCCCTCCAGGAGGTGGACGCCGGGCACATCGGCAGCTATGACAGCTGCTTGTCCTATTCCCCTGTGACCAGCTGCTGGCGTCCCCTAGCGGGAACCCACCCTTACCTGGGCTGCCAAGGCCAGCTGAGCCAAGAGCCAGAGCTGAAGGTGGAGGTCACCTGCCGGACAGAGCAGGTGGACCAGACGGTCGCGGCCATCAAAGCCGTCCACCCCTATGAGGAGCCGGTGGTCAACGTCATCCCCCTGTACCGAACCAGCTTTGAACCATAAAAAATCCCCGGACCAGTTGGAACCCCTCCAACCCGTCCGGGGATTTTTCACGCTATTCTTTTAAGACCTGGGCACGCAGCCAGCCTTTCCCCTTCCTCCAGGCGCCAGCCAGCCAGGCATTTCCAAACAGCGCCACCAAGGCCACCGCCAGCCCAAGGGCCAGCGCCAGGTTCCCCAGGGAGCCAAAGCGATAAATTGCAGCGGCGTGGGCATCCACCTGAAGCTTCACAAAGCCGTGCAGAAGATAGACAAATAGCGTGTTCCTCCCCACGGCAGACAGGGCGAACAGAGGGCGCTCCGGCGCCCAGGACAGCAAAAACCAGATCCAAATCAGCGCCACCCCCAAAAGCAGCAGGCGAATTTTAGGGGAAGAGCCGGTGAACTCATAGGTAAAGGCCCCAAAGGTCCACTGGCGCTGGAACACAAACCGGACATGATAGAAAAAGCCGGCACAGGCCAAAACGCCCACCAGGGACAGCACCCGGCTCAGGCGGGTGCGCACCCTTTTCAGCAGATCCTGCTGATACTCTGCCAGGCAATAGCCCAGCAGGAAATACGGAAGGAACACCAGCACCCGGGACAGGGCAAAGTCGTACCCCACCTTATCCGTGTAGCCGCACAGCAGGGAGACCACCACCGCCACGGGCCAAAGGCAGACCGCAAGGCCTTTTCGCCCCCGCAGCAGCGGCAAAAACAGCCGCCAGACAAACAGGGCAAACAGATACCATAAGATCCAGTAGGGTGAGTAAAACTGCACCGGCAGCCCCGCATACAGCAGGTAAATCAGCTGAAAAACCAGATAGGGCAGCAGCACTTTGGTCACGGTCTTTTTCAGGGTGCTGCCCCGGGAAAACCACCCGCTGACAAAAATAAAGGCGGGCATATGAAAAGAATAGATGTTCAGGTAAATAAAATTGACCCCTCCGCCGGTCTGCGGCTCCAGCATATGGCCAAAGACCACCAGAAAGATCAGGAGACATTTTATGTTGTCAAACAGCCCACTCCGGGATGGTGATGGCGCTTTCATAAGACCTCCAAGCTTCAACTTCCGTTTTTTTGCGAACTTCCAAGCAACCCAGGCCCCCTTCCGTTGCCTGAACCTAGAACCATTCCTAGGCAGGATGGGCCCGAGCAGTTCCATTATAGCGTGCCGCCTGGTGGATTGCAACGCTTAACTTCCCCCGTCATCCCCTCGGACCGGGCAACCCCGGTCTCCCCCGGCGGTTTTATTCGCCGCTCCCCCTCTGGCCCGGCAGACGCTGCCCCATCTGCCGCCGCTCTTTACAGAGGCGAATCCTGCCTGACCTGTTTCTCCCCCTCTTTACAGCCCGCTCAAAGGCACCGCAACAGATGCTCCATTTTCTTGACGCCCTCCCGCTGAGACGTGATGATGGCCTGCAGAATGGGTTTGAGCTCTGCGCAGATGGGAAAGTCCAGGGCATTTTCCGACATGGCGATGGCCCCTTTATGGTGGGGAATCATCTCCCGCATGAAGTTGGCATTTACGCAGTTGTTTGCCGGGGCAGCGTTCATGGCCGCGAACATGGTTTGGGTGATTTGCTGCACCCGCCGGCTATAAAGGCACCGTTCCTGCGGGGTGTTTTCCAGCTGACTGCAGCAGTCCAGTGCCTTCTCCATGTCCTCAATGCTCTTGGTCTGAGAGGCGATGATGTTCAGGGCGATCTCCTGCAGGGGCACTAACGTTGTATACTGCAGCAGATTCTGCGACATCTCAATGGCCGCCCGGTGGTGGGGGATCATCTGCACAATAAAATTGTGGGAAATACTGTCTGTCAGCTCTGCCCCTGTCATGCCTAGAATCATCTCGTCCAGAATCTCATAGAACCGGCAAAGGTATTGCTTTGTCACATTGCTGAGCACACCTGGCTCTTTCATTGTGGATCGCTCCTTTCTCCCCAGTGTATGCTGCAGCCCTGGCGCAGGTACCGAGCAGCAGACCAAAATAGGCATCCCCACCACGATTTCTCCCCAGCCCCGCCCTTTTGGGCGGCCGCGAAAAGGGCCCAGAACCCACTGGTTCCAGGCCCTTTCCCTTGGCATGAAAAACGGAATGTTATGAAACAGATTGCCCTTCTTTTCCGGCTGGGCGGCGCCTTCTGCTGTGACTTCCCCCGCTTTTTGTGCGATGGAAAGCCCCGTTATTCCTCATAAAGGCCTTGGCTGAAATAGCGGTCGCCCCGGTCAGGCAGCACCACCACCACGTTGCCCTTGGCCCCGGCTGCGATGAGCTTCAGGGCTCCGCTTAGGGCCGCCCCTGAGGAGGAGCCGGCAAAGATCCCCTCACGCCTGGCCAAAGACCGGGAGGCCGCAAAGGCCTCGTCGTCGGTTACCTTGATCACCTGGTCCACCAGAGTCAGGTCCATGGTGTCGGGAATAAAATCGTTGCCGATTCCCTCGATGTCATAGTCCCCATGGGCCCCGCCGCCGATGACAGAGCCCTCTGGATCTGCCAGAATGCCCTGGGTGGCGGGAGACTGTTCCTTCAGATAGCGCAGGATCCCGGCATAGGTCCCTCCGCTGCCCGCGCCGGCCACCAGGTAATCTACCTTCCCATCCAGATCGTGATAGATCTCTGGCCCCGTGGTCTCGTAGTGGGCCTGGGGGTTGCTGGGGTTCTTGAACTGCTCTAAGGAAATGGCCCCGGGGATGGTCGCCCGCAGCTCCTCTGCCTTGGCCGCCGCCCCCAGCATCCCGCCCTCGCGGGGGGTATTGATGATCTCTGCCCCCAAAGCTCGCATGAGGGTTTGCTTTTCCTGGGAGAATTTGTCCGGCACCACAAAGAGGATGTGGTAGCCTTTGTTCAGGGCCGCAAAGGCAATGCCCAGGCCCGTGTTGCCCGCCGTTGCCTCCACAATGGTGCCCCCTGGCTGCAGGCGGCCGCTTCGCTCCGCGTCGACCACCATATAGTGTCCCACCCGGTCCTTAACGCTGCCGGCGGGGTTGTAAAGCTCTAACTTGGCAAAGAGCCGGACGCCCTCGGGAAGCTCCCAATGGGTCAGCTCCACCAGGGGGGTGTGTCCAATCAGCTCCTGCATAGAAGTATAGTAAGTGTATGACATATCACTTCACTCCACTTTTTGCAATGGCCTGGTCCAAATCGGCCAGAAGGTCCTCAATGTGCTCGATGCCGATGGACAGACGAATGAGCCCATCGGTGATCCCCACCTTTTGCCGGGTTTCATAGGGGATGGAGGCATGGGTCATGCTGGCCGGATGGCACACCAGAGACTCCACACCCCCCAAGCTCTCTGCCAAGGCGATGAGCTTCAAAGAGGCAAAGAAGGTTGCAATGTCATACCCCTCCTTCAGCGCAAAGGAGACCATTGCCCCGCCATTTTTGGCCTGTTTCTGGTTGATCGCATAGCCCTGGGCGTCGGGCAGGCCGGGGTAGTATACTTGCTGCACCGCTGGGTGCCCTTGCAGGTGCTCCGCAGCCCGAACAGCATTTTCCACATGCCGGTCCATCCGCACTCCCAGGGTTTTGATTCCCCGAATCAGCAGGAAGGAGTCGAAGGGCTGCAGGATGCCGCCGGTGGCGTTCTGCAAAAAGGCCAGCCGCTCTGCCAGCTCCTGGGAGTCCACCACCACCAGGCCGGCCACCAGGTCGCTGTGGCCCCCCAGGTACTTGGTTGCGCTGTGGAGGACAATATTGGCCCCCAGTTCAATGGGCCGCTGGAGATAGGGGGTCATAAAGGTGTTGTCCACAATGGACAAGATGCCGTGTTTTTTGGCCAGTGCCGCCACTCCGGCCAGGTCGGTCACCGTCAGAAGCGGGTTGGCGGGACTTTCCACCAAAATGGCCTTAACCTCCGGGGTGATCTTTTGATCCAGGGTCTCCAGGTCTGTGGTATCCTCAATGGCATAGGTAATGCCAAAATTCTGGAACACTTTGTCCAGCACCCGGAAGGTCCCCCCATAGACGTTGCTGGAAAGGATAATCTTATCCCCCGTTTGGAACAGGCTGAGCACCGTGGAAATGGCCGCCATGCCAGAGGCAAAGGCGAACCCGGCCACGCCCCCCTCCAGCTCCGCAATGAGCGCCTCCAGGGCCGCCCGGGTGGGGTTCCCGGTGCGGGAGTACTCATAGCCTTTGTGCTTGCCCAGTCTCTCTTGTTCATAGGTAGAGGTCTGGTAAATGGGAACGTTCACCGCCCCCGTCAGCGCGTCGCCATAGATCCCTCCATGGATCAGCGCAGACTCCAGGTTTTGATAGTTTGCCATACAGGTAACCTCCTTATTGTCTGCCCCGTGGGCAGCTTGTGGGCCTTAAATGCGGTAGTCATCCTTGATGGAGTCCATGAGGCCAAATTCCAGCAGAATCTCCTCCAGGCGCTCCTGGGTCATGGGGGTGGGAATGGTGAATTTTGTGTTTTCGTCGATGGCCCGGGCCAGGTTTCGGTATTCCTCCGCCTGTCTGGCCCCCGGCTCATACTCAATCACCGTCTTCCGGTTGATCTCCGCCCGCTGGACCACGTTGTTCCGGGGAACAAAGTAGATGAGCTGGGTGTTGAGCTCTGCAGAAAAGGCCCGCAGCAGCTCTCCCTCCCGGTCCACATTCCGGCTGTTGCAGATGATGCCACCTAGACGCACACCGGTCTTTTTGGCATATTTGGCAATGCCCTTGGAGATGTTGTTGGCCGCATACAGCGCCATCATCTCCCCGGAGGCCACAATGTAGATCTCCTTGGCCTTGCCCTCCCGCATGGGCATGGCAAAGCCGCCGCAGACAACGTCCCCGAGCACGTCGTAGAACACATAGTCCAAATCGTCGGTGTAGGCGCCCAGCTGCTCCAGCAGCCCGATGGAGGTGATGATTCCCCGGCCGGCACAGCCCACGCCAGGTTCCGGGCCGCCGGATTCCACGCAGCGAATACCGCCGAAGCCCTCTTTCAGAATGCTGGGGAGATCTACCTCATCCCCACTCTCCCGCACGGTGTCCAGCACGGTGCGCTGGGCCAGCGTGCCCAGCAGCAGGCGGGTGGAGTCGGCTTTGGGGTCACACCCCACCACCATAATCTTCTTTCCCAGTTCCGCAAGGCCAGCCGTTAGGTTCTGGGTGGTGGTAGACTTGCCGATGCCGCCCTTGCCATAGATTGCGATTTGTCTAATTTCTTTGCTCATGGTCGTTGTCTCCTATATGGTAGTAATTTATATGGAATACTCCGGCTGAGGCTGGGCGATGGCCAAATGGAATTGGTCCAGAATCTCCCGCCGGATCTCCGTAAATTTTACCCCGCCCCGGTCCCGGGGGTGCTTCATGTCGATCTCCATGATCTGGCTGACCCGGCCAGGCCGGGGCGTCATCACCACAATGCGGTCGGAGAGGTAAATGGCCTCATCCACATCGTGGGTGACCAAAACCATGGTCACGTCATTCTCCCGCCGTAACTCCAGCAGCTTATCCTGGATATCCGCCCGGGTAAAGGAATCCAGCGCGCCCATGGGCTCATCCAGCAAAAGGACCTCCGGGTCGTTAATGAGCGCCCGGGCGATGGCCACCCGCTGGGCCATGCCGCCGCTGATCTGGTGAGGATAAGACGTTTCAAAGCCCTCCAGGCCGATCAGCTGGATAAAATGCCCCACCCGGTCCTTGTTCTGCCGGTAGACATGGCGGGCCTTTAGGCCGGCGGCGATGTTTTGTTCCACGGTCAGCCAGGGGAACAGGCTGCCCTGCTGAAACACGTAGCCCCGCCGGGGATCCGGCCCGGCGATATCGGCTCCGTCCAGCAAAAGCTGCCCTGCCTGGGGCCGGTCTAGGCCGGCAATGAGGCGCAAAAGGGTCGTTTTTCCGCAGCCAGAGGCCCCGATGATAGAGACAAACTCCCCTTTTTTTACCTGCAGGTTGATGTTCTCCAGGGCCTGGACTGCGCTGCCGTCACTTTCGTCTGTATAAATGCGGCTGACCCCCTGGATCTCTAGCACGATCTGCTCGTTCATTTTACCGTCCCCCTTTGCCAGCGGAGCACGCGGCCCTGCACAATGGCAACCAGCTTCATAATGAGGCTAAACAAAATTGCCATCACCAGGATTGCTGCGAACACCTTGTAGTAAGCGCTCCAGACCTTGGATGCATTGATGTAGTACCCCAGCCCGCCGGGCTGGCCCATCATCTCTGCCATGACCAGGGTGGTAAAGGTAAAGGCGTTGGCGGTCACAATGCCGGTAAAAATCTGGGGCATGGCGTGGGGAATGGCCACTCGGAACACCAGGTACCCCGTTCCGCCCCCCAGCGTCCTGGCCGCTTCAAACTGGGCTTTCGGCGTGCTCTTTACCCCTTGGGCCGTCAAAGACGCAATGGGGAACCAGGAGCAGATGACAATGAGAAATGCCGCAGCGGAAAAGGGCGTGGGGAAGAGGGTCAGGGCGAAGGGCATCCAGGCCACCGCCGGGATGACACCGGCCACATTCAGCACCGGAGAGACCCAGTAGTACGCCTTGGGAAACCATCCAATGAGGATCCCCGTGCTAACGCCGAAGAGAACGCCAATGACAAAGCCCACAGCGAACAGCCGCAGGGAATACAGGGTGTTCTGCCAGATATACCCGCCTTCCACCAGGAAGGACTCCAGAATTCCCGCCGGGCCGGGGAAGAAGGGCTGGGGCAGCACCTGGAGCTTGGTTCCAGCGATGTCCCAAGCCGCCAAAGCGATGCCCACTGCAAAGCGAAACTTGGCCCGGTCCACATAGTGCAGCCTGGCCTTTTCGGTTCGGAAGGCATACAGCCCCAGCAGGCCATAGACGAGGATCAGCGCCACCAGCACCAGGCGGTAGGTAGAGTTTATGGTCAGCGTCACACTGCCGAACGTATAATCCTTAAATACAACGCCGTCAGATACCTGGGGAACCCATACATTGACCACAATGGCCAAGGCAAATCCCAAGAGCGTAAACAAGAAAGCGCGGAAATACGCACGGTCGGAGACGTTTTTCAGCGGGCGTCCCTGCTTTTGCAGGGACACGCCGCGATGGGTAAACAATTGTTTCAATGGGATCTGCCTCCTTGCACCCTTACTGACCCAGGGTCAGATCGACCTCAGCGTAGGCAAGGTTCGCAAATTCGGCTGGATCGGTGCTCAGATAGCCAATATCGTACAAGGCTTGGGCGAAGTACTGCACCTCTTCCTTCACGTTATGGGTGTCGGCCTCCCGGTCCTCATAGGTGGGGTAGCAATAGCTCTTGATGAGCTCCACGGCCAGCTCCTCATCCTCAATGGAGGAGTACTTGCCGTCAATGATGATCTGCACGGCCTCTTCGGGGTTCTTGGCGATCCAGTCCTGGGCCTTCTGATAGGCCCGCAGCAGGGCTGCGATCTCTTCCGGGTTTTCCTCCAGGATTTTGTCAGAAGCGTAGAGGAAGCAGCAGTACTTCTCTGCAAAGCCCTCGGCGGTGGTCAGGTCAAAGATCACCCGGCCGGTGCCCTCCTTCTCTGCCACAGAGCCGAAGGGATCCCACACGGCTGCCACGTCGATCTCGCCGCTCTGCAGGGCGGCCAGCTCCAGGTTGCCGTCAGAGTAAGGCAGGAAGGTCACTTCCCCGTCGGCAGCGGCAGCAGAGATGCCGGCGTTCTCCAGCCAGACGCTGGTCACCTGATAGGGGGTGCCGCCGATCTCATCCACGCCGATCTTCTTGCCCTTCAGGTCCTCCACCGTGTTGATATCAGAGTCGGGCAGGACCACCAGCTTGATGCAGCCGTTGTGAAGGCCATCCACCACAGAGACGTTTACCCCTTCCTCAATGGAAGGGAAGAACTGAAAGTCACCGTTGACAATGGGAATGGTGCCGTTGTTCAGTCCGATCTTCTTGGTCTCTGCATCTGCGCTAATCAGGTTCACGTCAAAGCCTTCTTCTGCAAAGTAGCCATTCTCATAGGCAATGTAGATGGGCGCACCGCAGAGGGAGCCATCTTTGCCGGGAATGTCAACGGTGCCGTACCGATAGTCCGTTGTCTCCCCAGAGGACGTGTTGCCTCCTTCGGCGGGGTCCGTGTCTGTGGTAGTGGTAGTACCACAGGCGGATAACAGAGACAGGCTCAGGGCCAGCGCCAGGGCGCCAGCAATCAATTTTGAAGTTTTCATCACAAGTTTCCCCTTTCCTTTCATTCTGCCAGGGCCTTTTGGAAGGCCTGCTCCAAATCGGCGATCAGATCCGCCGGGTCCTCTAGGCCGGTGGAAATGCGGATCAGATTCTCTGGAATGTCCGCCACAAGCTTTTCCTCCGGATCCAGCTCCCCATGGGTCACCTCTGGGGAGTTCACAATCAGGGACCGGGCATCGCCCAGGTTGGCCTGGTAGTGGAAGAGGTTCAAGCTGTTAATAAACCGGTCCCGCTGTGCAGAGGTGCCGCGGAAGCCAAAGGTGAGAAGGCCACCCACGCCGCGGGGGAAATCTCGCTGATACAACTCGTGATAGGGGCTGCTCTCCAGGGCAGGGTACCGCACCCATTCCACGCTTTCGTGGCTGGACAGATACTCGGCAATGGTGTGGGCCGTGTGCGACTGTTTGGACAGCCGCTCGGAAAGGGTATCCAGCCCGATAAGGGCCAGATAGGCGTCAAAGGGAGACAGGGCTGCTCCCAAGTAGGTCAGGTAATTGATGCGGACCCGCGTGGTGAAGGGAGCGTCGGGGAAAACCTCCAGCACGCTGCGGTATTTGCCGTCCTGGTCCCGCAGAGTGTAATACTTCTCCGAAAACTGGGGGAATTTCTCCGTGCTATAGTCAAACTTTCCGCTCTCCAGGATCAGGCCGGCAATGACATTGCCGTGGCCGTTGAGACCCTTGGTGGCAGAATAGATCACAATGTCTGCCCCGTGGGCGATGGGGTTATAGAGGTAGGGCGTGGCCACGGTGTTATCCACCACCAGGGGGATGCCGTGGTCGTGGGCCACCTTGGCAATGGCATCTACATCCAGCAGGGTGGCGCTGGGGTTGCCGATGCTCTCGATATAAATGGCCTTGGTATCAGGTTGAATCTCCTCTGCCAGCTTCTCGGGCGTTTCGATGTTCTTGGCGTAGTCAATCTGAATCCCATAGCGGGGGAAAATTTTCTTAAAGGCATCTGTGCTGCCGCCGTAAAGGTAGGGGGAGGTGAGAATCCGGCCGCCACCCTCGGCTAAGTTCAGCAGGGTGTAACTGATGGCGGCCATGCCGGAGGCCACCGCAATGGCGCCGGCAGCGTCGTCCAGAATGCGGACCCGCTCCTCAAGCACCGCTGTTGTGGGATTGCCCAGCCGGGTATAGATAAACCCTGCTTCGCGGTAGCCCACCAGTTCCCGGGTGTATTCTACGCTCTCCAGTTCGAAGGCTGCGGTTTGGTAAATCGGGGGTGATACAGCATAGTGATGCTCTGTTGGGTCATAGCCTGCTCGCACCTTCTGCGTATCAAATCGGTATTTTGGCGTTTCAATGGTATTCGACATCGTAAGTAGTCTCCTTTACTTTCAAAATAATTGGTTTGCACACCGTGATACTTCATGCTCATGTCTCCCATGTCGCACTCACTTCTCATACTGTATAATCACCACCTTTCTGCATAAAACACGTCAAATTCTATATAAACCCAGCCGGCAAGCGCCGACGGGATGCCTTTCCTGCTGCAAGTCTGCCTGTGAGGCAACTTGCCTTAGCCGTGGGAGAACGTGTTCTCCAGCTGCACCGGCCGAATATAGAGCTTCTTCGACACATCCGGTCCGCCGGGAATTCCCGCCGCATCGGCCCGGCACCGCTGGCAGTGCCGGAACACCTTGATGTACTGCTCCACCTGCTGCCGGGTGCCGTCAATGAGGGAGCAGCTTGGAGCACTGCACCAGTCCAGCTCATGCTGGGGGATCAGGGGGATGAGGTTATACATCTGTGCCCCCCGGGCGGAAACCGCCTTGGCCACCTCCGGCACATGGTCTGCGTTGATCTCTGGGATCAGGACGGTGTTCACCTTGACCGTCACCCCTGCCTTGGCCACCTTTTCAATGCCAGAGAGCTGGTTCTCAATGAGAATCTCTGCCCCCTCCCGGCCAGTGTAGCGTTTTCCCCGCCACACGATGCCCTTGCAGATCTGCGCCTGGATGTCCGGGTCCACCGCATTGACGGTGACCGTCAGGGTGTCAATCCCCACTTCAATGATTTCCTCTGCCCGGTCTAGCAGGCGGAGCCCATTGGTGCTCATGCACTTTATGATATTGGGGAACTCCTTCTTGATCTTTCGGAAGGTCTCCAGGGCATAGGGCGTGGCCAATGTGTCGCCGGGCCCCGCCACCCCTACCACCGTGATATCAGGACATAGGGCCACGGCCTTGCGCACTACCTCCACAGCTTCATCGGGGGTGATGATGCCATGGGCCACGCCGGGGCGCTGATCGCCCTCCATATCGTCGTTGACATCTCGCTGGCAGAAATTGCAGAAGATGTTGCAGCCAGGGCTTACCGGCAAATGCACCCGGCCCTTGTTATTTTTCGCCCCCACTGCAAAACAGGGGTGGCTGCGCGCCAATTCTTCCAAGGGAATTGCCATGGTCTCATCCCTCCTCTAATAGGTTTTGCTCCGTCAGGTAAAAGATCAAATCTTCGATCTCTCCTTCCGCCTCAAACACGCGCTTTCCATTGGCGATCATCACAGCTGCCGCGCTCTCTCCAATCCGGCTGACCACCAGGGCGTCGCAGTCATTCAGCACCGTAAGCAGGTGCTCAAAGCCACCCTCACAATGCCCTTTGCATCTGGCGTCAGTCTTGCGTGACTCTACAAACTCGCCGCCGTTCAAGTCATCCACATCGTATATCTGCCAGTAGCGGGCAGAGCCAAAATGCTCATCTACCACTTCCCCGCTGATGCTGGCAAAGCCAATTCGATATCCCATATCACACCTTCCTTTCTCTTCCTTGCCCCGTCTGCCGCTCAGCGATAGGTGGCAAGGACGTTATGATAGATATCCTCAATCACCCGCAGGCCGCCTGTGAACCCCACATAATTGGTGGTCATCACCAAGCGGTAGTTGGAAGGAACGGCAGCGGAGAGGAAGTCGTAATTCTTTTCTTTGGCCAGGGCCCGGTCCCAGCCGGCCCCGATGATGAGCCCCCGGCCCCGGTCGGGCAGGTCCCGGATGATGTTCTGGGCCTTGCCTGCGTCGGGCTCAAAGTAGAGGGGGATCTCCCGCTTGTCGCTGATGCTGGCCAGGTCCTCCCGGATGATCGGCTGGAAATTCTCCGGGGTGCCGTCCACAATGAACTGCTCTCGGGGCACAATGCCCACCTCATGGAGCAGGAACTTGGACAGTCCCACCACATATCCCCCGTCATGGAGGATGTGCACGTGGCTGGGTAAGCCGTACCGGAACTCCAGCAGGAAGGTGGCTAGGTTATCGATCTCCTCATAAAAGGCGTCAGACTCATGCTGGATAAACGCCCGGGCCTTGGTCACGTCGATCTCCGCCCCCTGCTCCAGGAACTTTTCGGTCTCGTTGGCCCCGATGGGAATATGATGAAACCAGGTGTACTCCTGGCCGTAGAGATCCTTCAAGTGGTCCACAATGGGTTTTCCGTACCAGGGCGACACCAAAACATTGAAATTTGCCCTGGGGATGGACCGCCACTCGGGCACCCCGCCTGACTCTGGGCCAAAAAGCACGTTGGCCTTTAGGCCGATCCCCGCCAGCAGCCGCTTGTATTCCAGCAGATTTCCCTTCCAGAAGGGATCCTGGTAAGGCAGGCTGGCAAAGAGGTTTACGGTGTTTTTCTCGGTTCTGGGCGGGTTTTCTTCATCAAACAGGCTGACATACTGGTCCAGGATGGCGTTGACCACCAGGCTGTGGGACTCAAAGTTTGTAGCCTTGAACCCGGCGGTCTCCACAGAGACAATGGGCTTTCCCTCGTCAGCAAACTCCTGGACCACGCTGTCCACGTCGTCCCCCACAATGCCAGCTGTGCAGCCGGTGAGGACCACCTGGAGGTCTGTATCCAGCACCTTATAGGTGTTCCGAATGATCTGCCGCAGGCGGTCCACGCCGCCAAAGACCACTTCTTTTTCTGTGAAGTTGGTGCAGGGGGAGGTATTTCCGCCGGCATAGCCTGTGCTCCGCTCAAAGAATCCGGCCACCATGGTGCCGCAGCCCGGCCCTGAGTGAAGGATGGGAACCGCCCGCGGGATGGCCACTACGCTTTGCAGCGCACCGATGGCGCAGATGAAACGCTCCTGCTCAATGAAGCTGTTGTTCTTGCTCATTTGTCCGCACCTCCCTGGAGGAAATAATGGGTCTCCTGATCCAGCCACCACTTGGTGTAAGGGTTCACGGCGTGCTTGGCCAGGTTCTTCACAAATTCGTCGTTTTCCATGGTTTCTAAAATCCGCTCTCCATAGTGGACGATGCCCTCATAGCCCATGCCGTAGTGCTCATCCCCGATGAGCAGGCTGGGGATGCCGAACTTAGCCCCCCAGAGAGTCATGCCCCCGTGCCGAGCCAGAAGGACATCCGGCTGCAGCTTGTGCAGGGCATTGACCAGCTCAAACTCCTGCTTGTTGCACACGTTGAAGTTCTTCACGTTGCCATAGTCCTGCACCCGCTGAGCCAGCTGGTCGTTTTCTGGCCGCTCGGAGTCATAGACCGCGTCGTGGTGGAAGATGGCAGCGCCGGTGGCTTTCATGCCCAGCTCTCCCAGGATATCCAGCAGGGCGTGGCCGTGGGCGGCGCCCGCCGTTACATAAGCGCTCTTTCCCTGGAGCTTTTCCCGCAAGGCGGCGATTTTAGGCAGGTATTCTTCCTTTTTCTGGGCGATGACCTGCTCTACCCTGGGCAGCTATCTGGGGGCAGCTCTGGAGCAGGAGTTCGGGGTGCCGGAGCTGCCGGCTGCCCCACC
>DBEYYM010000118.1:0-16738 GCA_048184675.1 Evtepia sp.
CACGGGCAAGGTGGTAGTCTACAAGCAGATGTAGTAATGTGGAGTTGTTGTATCTGGCTGGAACTCCCAGATGCCAATCCGCCTTGTGTACATGAATATTGAATGGAAAGCTGAGATGATGCGTCCCTTATGGACAGTACCTGTATAGGAATTATTGTAATCCTAATCATTCTGGTGGCTCTGTCTGCCTGGTGTTCCTCCACAGAGACGGCTTACTCCTCTGTGAATAAAGTGCGGCTGAAAAGCAAAGCTGAGGACGGCAACCAGCGGGCACAAAAGGCGCTGGACCTGTTGGAGGACTATGATAAGCTCCTCTCCTGTATTCTCATTGGCAACAATATTGTAAACCTGACGTCAGCTACTTTGAGCACGGTGCTCTTTACCAAGCTCCTGCCGGTTTACGGCCCGGCGGTGTCGACCATCGTTTTGACCGTGATTGTGCTGATTTTTGGTGAGATCACCCCAAAGACCCTGGCCAAGGACCAGGCGGAGCTCTTTTGCATGCGTGCTGCTGTTCCCCTGCGCGTCTGCATGGTGGTGCTAACCCCCCTGCATCTGTTCTTCGGGCTGTTCCAGAAACTGATGGTCAAGCTCTTCCACTCCCATGAGGAGGAGGGAATTACCGAGGAAGAGCTCATCACCATGGTGGAGGAAGCGGAGAGTGAGGGTGGTCTGGAGCACCACGAGAGTGAGCTGATCCGCGCAGCCATTGAGTTTAACGATATGGAGGTGGAGGAAATCCTTACTCCCCGGGTGGACATCGTGGCTGCGCCAGATACCGCCACCATGGAGGACCTTGCCGTGCTCTTTGCAGAAAGCGGCTATTCCCGGATTCCCATTTACCATAGTTCCATTGATAACATCATTGGCCTGGTCCATGAAAAGGACTTCTTTTCCGCCCGGTATCACAACCACACGGATATTACCAGCCTGATTTCCAAGGTCTTTTACACCACAGGCTCTGCCCAGATTTCCGATCTTCTGCGCCTGCTGCAGCGAAGGAAAAGCCATATGGCCGTGGTGGTGGATGACTACGGCGGCACCATGGGCATTGTCACCATGGAGGATATCCTAGAGGAACTGGTGGGTGAGATTTGGGATGAACACGATGAGATCATTGAGGAGTTTAAGCCCCAGGAGGATGGCAGCTATCTGATCTCCTGCTCGGCCAACTTGGACGATCTCTTCGACCGGTTCTCCATTCGTGCCACAGATATTGACTCTGCCTCGATCAGCGGGTGGGTCCTGGACCAGCTGGGCCGTCTGCCGGTGGAGGGAGATCACTTTGTCTATGAAAACCTGGACGTTACCGTCACCCAGCTGGATCACCGCAGAATTTTGGAAATTCGTGTTGCTGTGATCCCAGAATCAGAAGAAAAATAACATAGCAGCTGGAAAGCGCCCAAGAGCCATGCTCTTGGGCGCTTTTTTATGCGCTAGGACAGGATTATATTTTTTCAATCCAAGAGAATACTACAACCACAAAAATGAGAAGAAGGTGAAGTTTATGAGCCTCATTCCCTGTACAGATGACTGTATCTATCAGCAGGAAGGCCGCTGCACTTTGGCGCGGGCCGGGTCCAGCGGTGTGCCCACAAAACAGGAAGGCTGTGTCCATTTTCTACCCAAAAGGACTGTTCCGCGAGGACCTTCCAATGCAGTTTCCCATCGAAAGATGGGAGGAGAATGACAGCGGGAGATGCCGCCTAAGATGGTTGACATTGTCTTCTGCGCTATCGATTCGTTTGGCCTGTTACAAAAGGACGGCCAAAGCCTCTCGAATATTCTTCACTGGGATCAGTTGTAATCCATTTGGGGGCACGATGGTTTGCCGGCCGTGGCGCTGCGGGACCAGGCACTTGGTAAACCCCAAACGGCGCACCTCTGCCAGGCGCTGGTTCAGGGCGGAGACGGAACGGAGCTCCCCGGTGAGGCCCACCTCTCCCACGGCCACAAGGTCTGGCGGAACCGGCCGATCCCGGAAGCTGGAAGCCAGCGCCAAAATAGCAGCCAGGTCAGCGCCGGGCTCGTCCAAATAGAGGCCGCCAATGACGTTTAGATAGGCGTCGCAAGTGTTCACCGCCAGGCCGCCCCGCTTTTCTAGCACAGCCATGAGAAGCATGGCCCGGTTATAGTCAAAGCCGTTGGTGCTCCGGCGGGGATTGCCAAAGGCAGAAGGGGTCAGCAGGGCTTGCACCTCGGCCAGGACAGGGCGGGCGCCCTCCATAACACAGGTAACACAGGTCCCAGGCTCATCTGTCAGACGCCCTTCCAAAAGGGTCTGAGAGGGGTTGGGGACCTCCCGCAGGCCAGTGTCGTCCATTTCGAAAACGCCAATTTCGTTGGTGGCCCCATAGCGGTTTTTGGCGGCGCGGAGAATCCGGTAGGACATGTGCCGGTCCCCCTCAAAATAGAGGACGCAGTCCACCATATGCTCTAGGACTTTGGGGCCAGCCAGATTACCCTCTTTATTCACGTGGCCGATGACAAAGACGGTGATCCCCTGCCCTTTGGCCAACTGCATCAGAGCCATAGTGCACTCCTTCACCTGAGAGATGCTGCCGGGAGAGGTTGTCTGGTCGCCATTGTACATGGTTTGGATGGAGTCCACAATGAGGATCTCCGGGGCGGTTTCCTCTACGGCGGCGGTGACTTGCTCCAGGTTGTTTTCGGCGTATAAGTACAGCCCCATACTCCCTACGCCCAACCGCTCAGCCCGCAGCTTCAGCTGCCGCTCGGATTCCTCGCCAGAGACATAGAGGACCTTCGCAAACTTACACAACTGGTCACAGATTTGCAGCATCAGGGTGGACTTGCCGATGCCAGGGGCGCCGCCAATGAGCACCAGGGAGCCCTGGACCGCGCCGCCGCCCAGAACCCGGTCCAACTCTGCCAGCCCCGTGGGGAAACGGATTTCCTGGTCGATGGTCATTTCCGAGACTAGCTTGGGCTTGCGGATGGGACCCATGGGGATAGAAGCCTTGCTGCTGCCTTTGCTTTTTGGGGCGGCAGGTTGCTCCACAATGGTGTTCCAAGACCCACAGGCAGAGCATTGTCCCTGCCATTTGGGGGTTTCATTGCCGCACTGGGTGCAGTAAAAAATGGTTTTGGCCTTCATACAAAGGATTCTCCTTCTTGTGCATTTCCGCTGGTGATATAGCAGGCGGCCAGAGACATGGCCAGTTTCATTTGATAAGCCCGCTCCTGGAGCAGGCGGTCCTCCTCGGGGTTGGACAGAAAGCCGCACTCCACCAGAATGGCCCGGCAGGAAATATGATTCATCAGATAAACTGAGGAGGCGATGTGCTGGGCTTCCCGCTTTTTCTCCGGGGCCATAACCTCCGTTAGGGTTTGCTGGACCTGCTGCGCCAGGGGCATAGAGAGGGCTTCGTCTCCGTAAAACACCTGAATCCCCCGGTGACTGGGGCTGGGGGAGGAATTTTGGTGGATGCTGATCAGCGTGGCGTTTTCGATGCTGTTAATAAGATCCACCCGGTTGTGAAGATCGGAAACCTTCTTTTCCCGAAGGGTGCTGGCTTCCGGGTTATGGATGGAAACATCAGTGCTTCGGGTCATAACCGTTGGCACGCCGTAAAACCCCATCAGTTGGTCCAGCTCCAGGGCGATAGCCAGGTTGATTTGGCTCTCTGGCTGGCCCGAGGCAGAAACCGCACCGCCGTCCTCTCCTCCGTGGCCGGGGTCAATGATTAAGGTCTGCTGGGTCATCCGGGCAAAGGCCGGTAGGGTTTCTTGAAACCAAGGGCCTTGGATTAGCATTGCCGCGCAAAAAATGGCGGCAAACAAGTAGACGAGTTTCCGGTGTTTGATGATCGATCCCTTCAAAAGACATCCCTCCCTTGGCACTCTATGCCGGTGCAGAAAGGGACAGACCTGTCTTTTGGAGTTGGGTTCGGAAAAATTATAGCAGATGGATGAAGGTTCTGCAATCCCACCGGATTTTCTGGTTCCTTTGTACCACACAGGGCAGCTTCCGCCAAATAGAACTTGACAGAAGCCGCCCCAATATGGCAGCAGACCTGCTATTTTTTACATTCCCTTTTTCTAGCCTGCCAAAATTGACTGCTAAGCCGCACGAAATGACAGGGTCGGTTGCTTCCGGTGTAATCTCGGTCTATGGTGAAAGCAGAAAGGGACATGGCCGATGGCCACCACCTATGAGGTTCTCAAAGGAATTTCCCTGGAAGTTGGGAAGGGGGAGTTTGTGGCCGTCTGGGCCCCTTGAGCTCGGGCAAAACCACCCTCCTCAACGATATCTCTTGCTACATCCCCGCTGACAGCGGGCAGATCACCCTTTCGAGGGGTGGGGCATAGACTGGAATGAACGCGAATCCTTTCGATTCAGCGCTGCTTTTGTAAAAGGAGGTACTTCCATTGTCCTGTGTAAATTCCACCGGAAACCAAAGCTCTGGCAATCGCCAGACTTGCCCTGCCGGGCAGGGGGCGCTCCCTGCCTGTGGCCCCTTTGCTGTTCCCTTTGTTGTCAGCCAGGGGGCGTCGCCTCAGCGGTATTCCAAGACCAAAGCGCTGGAAAACGGCACCCTCTTCCCTGACCTGGACCTGCCCTTCCATCTGAAGGTCAACGCTCCCCAGCTGGCTGACACAGACCTCAATCAGCTCCGGGCCCTAGACTTTGTCATCCAGGAGCTGGGCCTTTACCTGGATACCCATCCCAACGATAGCGAAGCCTTCGCCCTTTTCCAGAACTATGTGGAGCTGGAAAAGACCGCCCGGGAGAGCTTTGTAGAGGAACACGGTCCCCTAACCCAGAATGACGCTGCCATGGACAGCACTTACACCTGGGGCAAGGGTCCCTGGCCCTGGCAGTATACCGAGGAGGAGGCGTAAGGCATGTTTGTATATCAGAAAAAATTGCAGTATCCCGTCAGAATTAAGAACACCAACCCGAAGCTGGCGGCCCTGATTATCTCCCAGTACGGCGGGCCGGAGTGCAATAGACTACAGGCGCTGGGAGCGTAATAATTTCTACGCAATCTCTTAAGAAAATCTTCATCGGTGCTTAATTCTGACAAAAGATTCCCCTGCTATACTTAAACATACCGGAAGAACCGGATACCACAGAGAAACAAGGAGGGAAGACCATGAACGTTTTGATCTTCACCGGGCGTTTTGGTATGGGACATATCGCAGCAGCCCAGGCGGTCCAGGAGGAGATCCTGCGTCAGGACCCCACCGCTTCCGTAACGATTGTCGATATTGTAGAAGACTGTTTTCCCCAGTTGCGCCGGCTGGTGTATGGCTGTTTTGACCTTACGGTTAATTACTTTTCCGGGGTTTACAACCTGCTCAACCGGGTGGCTGGTCACGGGGGCTGCGCCCCCCTGAAACGGACCATGGTCCAAAAACTGGATCAGGTGTTTTATGATAGCCAGGCAGATTTGGTGATCTCCACCCTGCCCCTGAGCTCACAGTATGTCTCTGCATATAAACAAACCACGGGGAGCACCCTCCCCCTCTATACCTACATCACAGATATTGATGCTCACAGCGAGTGGATTGCCCCAGAGACCGACTGCTACTTTGTGGGAGACGAATCCACCCGGCTTCAACTGCTTCGCTGGAAGGTTCCGGCAGACCGTATTGTGGTTAGCGGCATTCCTGTCCGGCAGGCCTTTCGGTTTCACCTTCCCCGCCAGGGCGGCCCAAGGGAGCTGCTGGTGATGGGCGGGGGTCTGGGCCTGATTCCCCATGCGGAAAGCCTTTTGTCGGCCATGGCCAGCGCCCCGGATATCCATGTGACTGTGATTACCGGAAAAAATGAGAGCTTGCGCCGGGCGCTGTCGGAGCAGTATCCAACCTTTGATGTCATCGGGTTTACAGACCGAGTGGCTGAGTATATGGCGCGGGCAGACCTTCTGCTCACCAAAGCCGGTGGAATCACAACCTTTGAGGCCATCCACTCTGGCACCCCTATGTGCTTGCTCCGGCCCTTCCTAATGCAGGAGGAATCCAATGCGGCTTATGTGCAGCGCCAGGGGTTTGGCAAGGTGCTGTGGAACAAAGGGGAAGAAGCCCAAGAAATCCTGGCCCTCTTGCGGGATGAGGAAGGGCTGGCAGACAGACGGCAGCGCATGGCAGTGGCGCTGCGCAGCTTGGATCAGGTCACCGCCCTGGACCGCTTTTGGGAAGCGAGGCTGGCGGCATGCTGATTCCCCTGCTGCTGTGCAGCGGTGCGGTGGCCAGCGGGTATGCGCTGATTCCCTCAACCTGGAACAAAGCCAGGAACCGGCTGAGCCGGAGGAGCCGGCGGCAGGCTGGGAAGCTTTACTTGACCTTTGACGACGGTCCCAGCCCGGCATACACCCCTGCCCTGCTGGACCTGCTGGCCCGGTATCATATCCGGGCGACCTTCTTTGTGGTCACAGAGTTTGCCCTGGAAAATCCTCAGCTCCTCCAACGGATGCAGGCAGAGGGACACCTGATCGGCTTTCATTCGGGGCACCATCGCAGCGCCTATTTGATGACACCAAGCCAAACCAAGCAAGATTTTACAGACGGCCTGGCAGGCCTTGCCAAGTTGGGAATCACACCCCATGATTTCCGTCCCCCTTGGGGGGTGGTAAATTGGAGCTCCCTTTGCCAGATTAAAATCCATCATCTGCGTCCTGTCCTTTGGGACGTGATGGCGCAAGACTGGAAAGGGGATATCACGGCCGAAGAGATTGCTTGCCGCCTGCGGCGGCGCACCTGGCCGGGGGCGGTGATCTGCCTCCACGACGGCCGCGGCACCAACGGGGCACCCGGCCGCACCATTCAGGCCCTTGGGATCCAGATACCCCAGTGGCTGGCCCAGGGCTATCAATTTCAGACAATGGAGCACTATGGATAAGACACGCTGGAAAAAAGGGGTCGCCTGCGGCGGGCTATTTCTCCTGCTGCTGGGCCTGACCTTCTATCTTCTCTTCAAGGACCAGGATCCTACGCAGCTGCGGGCTGCTCTGGGCCAGGCACAGCTGCCTTGGTTGGGAGTGGGCGGCGCCTGCATGGTGGTTTATTTTTGCTGTGAGGCCAGGAATTTGCAAACTGGGTTTTCCCTGTTTGGCTCCCCGGCTCCCTACCGGGCCTGTTTTCTCTATGCGCTTACCGGGTTCTTCTTTAGTTCCGTAACCCCCTCGGCCTCTGGGGGACAGCCTATGCAGCTGTACGCCATGTATCGGGATGGCCATGGGCCGGCCCCCAGCGCCCTGGCCTTGCTGACAGAGTTTATTTCCTTTCAGTTTGCGGCGGTTACCCTGGCCTGCCTTGGATGCCTGCTTTGCTGGAAGGAGCTTCTGGTTCTAAAGGGCGGAATTTTGGTGTGCTTCCTGGTGGGAGCGGGGCTAAACCTTTTCGTGGTCCTTCTCCTGTGCGGTGCTGTGTTTTCCGAGCGCCTGCTGCCGACTTTGTGGGGTTGGCTGATGATCCCTGCCCGGCGGTTCTTTCCCCGGCGTGCCCAAGGCTGGGCCCGGTGGGGGGAAGCCCAATGGGCCGATTTGCGCCGGTGCACCCAGTGCTACAAGACCCATAAGCGGGCGTTGTGCCAGATGCTTTTGGTCTCTCTTCTTCAGCTGGCTGCTTACCACAGCGTTCCCTTCTGGATCTACCTTGCCTTTGGGCTCAGGGGGTGGTCCCTGCCAGCTGTGCTGGGGCTGCAAGCGGTGCTCTTTCTTTCTGTGTCCTCTCTGCCTTTGCCCGGTGCGGTCGGGCTGAGCGAGGGAGGCTTTCTGTTGCTTTATCAAGCGGTTTTTCCTGTGGGAATTCTCCCGGGGGCCATGGTTCTCAGCCGGGTGGTGAGTTTTTATCTGCCCCTTTTGGTAAGTGGCCTTTTCCTGGGACTCTATTTCTTGCGAGGGATGTTCCGGGTTCCTCACCGGCAGCGGCCTTATCATAAAAAGGAGGAATTGCGGTGGAAAGCATAATATTCTACGGATACGAGCTTCTGGTCTCTTTGCTCCCCTTTTTAGCTGTGTTTGCCCTCCTGCGGTGCCGGCGAAAACAGGAGGGCACGCCTGATACCAAACGCCAAGGAGCCGTCCTCATCCTGTTTGTCCTTTATCTCATTGCTGTCTATCATTTCACCGGGGTGGGAACCCTGTATGATGGCCTGCGCCGTCAGTGGGAGATTAACCTTTGGCAGGTAAATCTGATTCCCTTTTCCCGTGAGATTGATGGGGTGGGCTATCTGCTGAATATCCTCCTGTTCCTACCGCTGGGGTTTTTGGCTCCCTTGCTTTGGAAGAAATGGGACCATGCTGCCAGCATGTTAGGGGCTGGGTTGGGGTTTTCCCTGCTCATTGAGGCAAGCCAGCTGCTGAACATCAGAAGCACCGATGTGGACGACTTGATTCTCAACACCTTCGGGGCGCTGATTGGGTTTCTTCTCTACCGAGTCTTTGCCTACATAACGCATCGCCGGTCACGTCCTCAGGCGCCTCCGCCGATCAGCCTGTCCCTTTGCATCGGGGTGACCTTCCTGGGGCGTTTCCTGCTGTTCCATGAAATGGGCCTGGCCCGGTTGCTCTATGGGTTTTAAGAAATAGAAAAAGTGGTTCACCCTGTAAGGTGAACCACTTTTTTGACTTATTTGGTTTTCTCCATGGTGAAGGAGAGGAGGACGTCTTGGCCCCCTGCTTCCTGGGATTCAGATGGATCTTTTTCAGAGAAAAAGTCCGCAACATTTTCCTGATCCACCTGGCAGGTGAGCTTGACCCCGAACAGGGTTTCGTCAAAGGGACAGAGGGCATTTGCTGCAATATAATTGGTTAGCTCACTGATGCTGTCGGAGAAGAGGTCATAGTTCTCCTGGGCACAGACAAAGGCTTGGATGGCCAGCATCATTTCTGTTTGCCCGATGTCTATGAGAAGAGATCCCTCCTCCTTGAAAACCAGCATTTGCATTCCGGTCATCACACCATCTGTTTCGGTAAAGGTGAGCTGGCGCGGCGGGGACAATAAGTCATCCAATACGTAGGTGTCATCGTTGGTTTGCGGGGTTTCCATCCAGCTGCCGTCGGGGTTCAGGCGTTTGGTGCTGACGCCATAGTATCCAGCCATCTGGTTATAATTTTCACAAAACTGAGCCACGGTAATGTCGCCCCGGTGGTCAGGCAGTCTCCCCACCAGCGCAAAAACAACCAGCAGGGCTACGACAGCGCAATAGGTAGCTGCAACTCCCAGCACGCGCAAGGGAACTTTGTTGGTGCGCAGGGAGAGTTGCGATTTTGTCTCCCAGGGTAGGACCTCCCCTCTCCCGCAGGCGGAAGCGCTTTTGTAATACCGCACCAAGTTATAAATCGGAATCCCAAAGCCCATGCCACGGGAAATTACAGTTCCCGTCCGGGCCGCTGCCGCACGGTAGGTAAGCCGCTGGCCAGAGAGATCCGTGACCCGCAGCCCTAAGATAGCCTTGCCCGGGGTGGTGCCCAGCTTGGAAAGGAACAGGGGCTCCAGAAAGACCATCAGCACCAGGGATACCAGGGTTTTCAAATAGCTGATGATGACGCCCTGGTCAAGAAAATTTACATGGAAGCCCAAAAGAACCAAAAGGGCGATCCATAGGACGGTATACAAGGCCATATCCAGTGTCCGGGCAAAAAAGCGACGCCAAGGGGCCTGCACTCGGTCACTGTTGTTTTCCAGGGCGGCCGGAGGGAGTGGCTGCTCCAGCTGGGGCAGATACCGCTGGGCATCCAGGGTGTCATAGGCAGCGCCTTCTGCCAGGATCTCCTGACAGATCTGCTGGTGCCGCTGGCGATCGGTTTTGCCGGAGGCCCATTGCTCCATTTGCCGCCTCAGCACATCCGCCAGCTGATCGGCGCCGGACTGAAGGGCCTTGATCTCTTCCAGGGAGACATACAGGGAGCGAAGCAGGTGGATCCGCTGCAGAGTTTGCAGGTCTTGCTCAGAATAGTCATCCTGGCCGGACGCGGATAGAAGTCCTTCTGAGGCGTAGAAACGAATGCTAGACTGGAATAGGCCGGAACGGCGTTCTAATTCGTTTAAGGTCATCTTGCTGCGCTCCTTTCTTGGGAAAGATGGGCGGGATGAGATGGATCAGTATATTGTCTAATACCTTCGACTACAGTGTATCATAGAAAACCGGTTTGTGCAATAGATTTTCCGGAAGATCACGGCATTTTGTTGGAAGGGCTATTCCATCTTCCTTTTGAAGGCAACGGTTTCACAAGGAGGACAAAAGGCGCAAAAAGCCGGTCCCCATGGGAACGGTTCCCATAAGGGATCGGCTTTTTATCCGATGCGTCCCGGCAAGCCTTCTCGTCTTGGGGGTTCTATTCAATCTCAAACTTTGGACGGCCCAGGCCAAGGTGCACCTGGGTCCCCTCCCCTTGCTGAGAGGTGATGGAAATGGTATGACCCAGCAGGTCGGTCACCCGGCGGCAGAGATACAGGCCGATGCCGGTGGCCTTTTTGTCCAGACGGCCATTGCCGCCGGTGAAACCTTTGTCAAAGACCCGGGGGAGATCCTCAGGCGCAATGCCGATGCCTGTGTCGGCAATGACCAAGGTTTCGTCCTCTTCCAAGAAAATGGAAATCTCGCCTCCGGCGGGGGTATACTTTAGGGCATTGGACAAAAGCTGCTCCAGGAGAAAGCAGAGCCATTTTTCATCGCTGAGGACATCCAGGTTGGTTTCCTGGAAGCTGAGATGTATCTTTCTCAAGATGAACTGCTTGGCGTATTTTCGCACCGTTTGGCGGACAATTTCATCCAGGTTACAGTGCTGGAGAACCAAATCCCTGGCGTCGCTGTCCAGGCGGAGATACTGGAGCACCATGTCCACATATTGGGAGATCTTTTGTAGTTCAATTTCCATGGCCGTTTCTTGGCCCGGGCCAGATTGCAGCAGGAGATCCAGGGCAGCAATCGGAGTTTTAATCTGATGGACCCAGAGGGTGTAATAGGAGGTCAAGTCGGCCAGGGCGGCATCTGTTCGGGCCTGGAGTGTGCGGTTCTCCCCCACCAGGCGCCGGATCAGCCGCTCATACTCCTGTTCGATGAGGGTGGTGGCCTCCGGTAAATTCTCTGTGGTAACCAGGATTTCCTCCTCCATTTTTCGCAGGCTGTTAACTTTACGCCAAAAGCGTACAAAACTCAGCGCGGCGAAGAAGGCTGTGATGGTCAGGCACAGGAGGAGCAGGTAGAGGACGGCTTCTCTCGGCAGATCATAAAGCCAGAAAATCAGAAGAGCGATTCCGATGCAAAAAAGTCCGGCGGTGACCACCAGGCGCTGGGAGGCCAGCCAGGCCAGGAAAAGGCTGTGGTTTTTCATTTCACTTCACCATATAGCCCAGACCTTTTTTCGTGACGATAAACTCTCGAAGGCCGATGCTCTCCAGTTTTTTTCGCAGGCGGGTGATATTCACATACAGCGCGTTTTCATCCACATAGGCGTCGCAAGCCCACAGGGCCGCCATGAGGGTATCTCGGGAGACCACGTTAGGCTTATTTTCCAGCAGGACCTGCAGCAGGCGGGTTTCGTTTTTGGTCAGCTCTGCTCTCTGCCCGTTGTAAACCACGGTGCAGTCCAGATTGTTGAAGATGGCGCCGTTGTGCTCGATTAGGTGGCTTTGCCCCTGGTAGTCATAGGCTCGGCGAAGAACAGCCTGGACCTTTGCCAGGAGGACGGAGAGATCAAAGGGTTTGGCAATAAAGTCATCCGCTCCCAGGTTGATAGCCATGACGATGTTGAAATTTTCCGCTGCCGAGGACAGAAAAAGAATGGGCACCCGGGAGACCCTTCGGATCTCCTGGCACCAGTGATAGCCATTGAAAAAGGGCAGGGTGATGTCCATAAGAACCAGGTGGGGCTGAAAGGCGGCAAACTCCCCCATAATGTTGGAAAAATCCTCTGTGCGCTGCACGGTGAATCCCCATGCCTCCAGTTTGGCGGCGATGGCTCCAGCAATCACTTCATCATCCTCTACCAAATAGATGCGGTACATACTGCCTCTCCCCTTTCCGTGTTTTTCTCTATCATACCCCACAGCCGTGGAAATCGCAAGGATCTCCACGGCTGTCACCTGGATATAGGATCTCAAAGAAACCAAAACGCCAAAATGCCGATGAGCCAGAGGTGCAAGGGGTAAAACAGATAGAAAAAGTATTTGCACCCATCGGTGTTGGGGCCTCGGGTTCCGTTGTAAAGAGAGAGTACCGGCAACACAGAGAGAAAGAGAAAGTCAGATTGGGCTACCAGCGCCAGCAAGGTCTCTTCTACTGTGGCATAGGGCCTGAATACCAGCAGGAACAGGGCAATGGACAGCAGAAAATACAGCCCGTTGCGCAGCCTGATTCGATTCCGCCCCAGGTAGGTGATAAGAATAAAGGGAAGCAGGAGAATCCCGCCCTCGGAAAACAGACTGACAACCATCACCAGCACCGTGCCCAAAATCCGAAGGGCCCATTCCCGGTTTGACCGGAAGCATCGCCCCATCTCTGTGACAGGGTCGTCTCCCACGAGAATGTTCAGCATAAGAACGCCGAGGGCCAGGGTCAGAAAGATGTTATTGTCCAACGTCAGGCCATAGGGCGCGCCAAAGTGGTTGTAGATCAGGTTTCCCAGGATCATCGCCGCTGCCCAGAAGAAAAGGCGAATGTTGTATCGGAGACGGCTTCTGGTGTGGAGGAAGCCCTCCACGGTCAGATAGGCAAACCACGGTGCTACACAGCGGGTTAGCACATGGAGAATCCCCTCCAGGGCTGGCGGTACCAGCCCTGGAATGTGGGGGATATGATCCAAAACCATGAGAATGGCCATGAAGAGTTTGATTTGGAAGGCGTTAAAGCCTTTGGGGGGCGTGATTGGCTGATGTGTTGTCATATTCTTAAATAGTTCAGCGGACGATCTTGTAATAGGTTCGAGCTGTGAGGTTGTAAATGATAAAATAGCCCACGGCAAAGACCACTACAGTTCCCATGCAAGTCATGGCAAAAAGCGGGATATTGTAAAGGTACAGAGCTGCCATCAGCTTGGTGATGAGCTTAAAAGCTGCTGCCAGGTGGATGACTGCGCCAATCAGGGGCAGGAAAAAGACCGCTCGGACCTGGCTGCGAATGGAGGCGCGGATCTGGGCCTGGCTCATGCCGACCTTTTCCATGATGGTAAAGCGCTCCTTATCCTCATAGCCCTCAGAAATCTGCTTGTAGTAGATGATGAGGACCGTGGCCATCAGGCAGAGCGCTCCCAGGAACAGCCCCAGGAAGTGAAGGCCGCCGTACATGGTGGATAGATCCTGCTTTCCCTCCTGCCGGCAGGCGGAGACGCAATCGGCACCTGTGGTTTCCTGGGTGATCTGGCCATTTTCGTCGTACTGGGGGACTTGATAGCTCCGAACCGTTTCCTTCAGGTCATCATAAAGGGACAAGACATCCTCTTCGGAGGCCCCTTCAAAATCCAAACAGAGCAGCCAGTAGATGTTGCTTCCTTTGTCCTCATAGTGGAACTGCTGCTGAAAAAGATCTTCCATCACCTGGTCATTGGCAACCACCAGGGTCAGTATTTTTTCTGTATAGGCGCTGACGCTGGTGGTGGGAGCCTCTTCCAAACGCTGAGATACCTGAAAAGAGGAGTCCATCAGATTCAGCGACTGCTGGGTGTTTAGGTCTTCTGTGGTGTAAATGGCCACCTGGTTTTCGGCCAAATTTAGGGACTGCCCTGTCAGGTTGGTGTAACCCTCGGCAGTTAGGATTTCTGTGCAGATCAGACTGTCAAGGCCATCGTCCTGGGTAGCTGGTCTGAACTGGTCTCCCGTTTGCACGGTGTTCAGCGCCAAGCTTTTATATTCCTGCACCGAGGATGGGGTGATCCCGGAGGTTTTCACCTTGTCTAGCACCAGGGTGCGGTATTCGTCCTCGGGGATATTTCCAGACAGGCCGGGCGTTTGGGTAAAGGTGATGTCGTGGGGATAGGCCACCTTCAGGGCGTTATCCACGCCCATGTACATGCACACGCAGGTGGAGAGCATCACCAGCACCATGGTGGAGAGAATGCAGATATTGGCCAGCCCCACAGCGTTTTGCTTCATCCGGTAAAGCATGCCGGAGACGCTGATAAAGTGCTTGGGGTGGTAGTAATAGTTCTTCCGCTTCTTCATGGACTTCAGAAAAGCGATAGAACCAGCGGTAAAGAGACAGTAGGTGCCAATGATGACCAGAATCACCGCCAGGAAGAAGAGCATCAATGCGTCCAAAGGAGACTCGGTGGTGATGGCAATGTAGTAGCCGGCCCCCAATGTCAGCAGACCCAAGAGGGTCAGGAGAACCTTCGTCTTGGGCTCCTTCTCCCCTACGTTGCCCCCTTTCAGCAGCTCCACCGGCTTGGCCATGCTCACATGGAGCAGGTTTCGGGCCAGGGCAATCAAATAGATGGCCAAAAAGAGAATCCCAGTGACGCCCACGGAAACGTAATTGATCGAAAACCCAAAGTGCACCGAGAAGAAAAGGAGCTTGTATAGCAGGAGCAGAAAGAGCTTGGATAACAGGATCCCAATGAGCAGGCCGCCTACAATGGCGATGAGGCAGGTATAAAGGGTTTCCCACAGCAGGACCACGGCAATATGCCGTTTGGACATACCCAGAATATTATACAGACCGATTTCCTTTTGCCGGCGCTTAATGAGAAAGCTATTGGTATACAGCAGGAAGATAACAGCAAAGAGCCCCACAACAATGGTGCCTAAATACATGATGGTGGGAAGAACACTCCCGCCTGGCAGGTCTTTCAGGTCATCGTTCCAGGTGAGGAAGGTGATGTTATAGAACATGGCCACCGTCAGCAAGCCAGTGAGCAGATAAGGAAAGAAAAAGCGACGGTTGCGCACCAAGTTTCCGGCGGCCATTTTGGGAAAGAAGAGGTTACCCACGGTCAGCACCTCCTGTGGCCAGGGCGGTGAGGGTGTCCGCGATCTGGCCAAACATGGCTTCGTTGGAGCGGCCGCCCCGATAGATCTGGTGGTACACCTCCCCATCCTTGATAAACAAAACCCGGTCAGCCCGGCTGGCGGCCCTGGCTGAGTGGGTGACCATAAGAATGGTTTGCCCCTCTTGGTTGAGCTGGCCGAAGAGATCCAGCAGCTGGTCTGCTGCACGGGAGTCCAGGGCGCCAGTGGGTTCATCGGCCAGCAGGAGCCGGGGGTTGGTGATGCAGGCCCGGGCCACCGCCGCCCGCTGCTTTTGGCCACCAGAGACCTCATAAGGGTATTTTTCCAAAATGTCTTCAATGGCCAGCTTTTTGGCCAGGGGGGCCAGCCGGCGGGCCATTTCCCCGTGGTTTATCCCGGATAAGACCAGGGGGAGATAGATGTTATCCCGGAGGGAAAAGGTATCCAGCAGGTTAAAGTCTTGAAAGACGAAACCCAGGTTTTGGCGCCGGAAATCTGCCAAATCCCGCTCGCGGATCTTGCCGATGTCTTTCCCCTCTAGCAGAACTTGCCCTCCAGTGGGTTGGTCCAGGGAGGCCACGATATTCAGCAGCGTAGTTTTGCCGGAACCAGACTCCCCCATGATGGCTAAATACTCGCCCTTTTCCACGGAAAAGCTTACATTGGTCAGAGCAGGGACCAGGTGGCCGCCCAGACGGGTGCTGTATGTCTTTTTTAATGTTTTTACTTCAAGCAGAGTCATTACAATTCCTCCTGATCGTTTGGATTTCATTTGTATTATACGATTAACACAATGATACATCCATCGTTTCACCTTACATTTTGGGAGGAAATCTTACAATATTGAAAGGTTCTGTTTTTTCTTGTTTTGAGGTGAAAAAATCTGATATTGCCATGATATCCAGGCAAATTTCCGCTGTCAATGGATTTTCCGAAACCTTAATTCTCCCTTTATTTTTTCTTTAGAAACACAAGATTTCCATAAGAAATCCCAAAAAAAGACGCAGGAGGAAATCCTGCGTCTTTCGCTTATAAGGTTTATTGTTCCACGCGGTAGGCCCCATAACCCGAAGAGGGAATCTGTTGCCCGTCGGTGGTGATGAAAAGAGCTTCTACATTTTCCAGCTGTTCCACCAGGGCCATCCCCTTTTCCGGGCCCAGCAGGAAGCATGTGGTGGACAGGGCATCGCCTTGGGTAGAGGTATCAGAGATAATGGTGACAGAGGCCAGCCCGTTATCTGCCGGGTACCCCGTGAAGGGATCCAGAATGTGGTGATAGGTCTTCCCTTCATACGTAAAATTCCGCTGGTCAATGCCGGAGGTGACCACGCTCTTATCGTTGGCAGAGATGATGTCCGCCAGGGCGTCCTCTTGGGTGTTCGGATCCTGGATTCCCACGGTAAAGTCCTGCTCTGGGGTTTTGCCGCCGATGAGAAGGATGTTCCGCCCCAGGTTCAGCACGGCGTGCTCTACCCCCTGCTCGACCAAAAGGTCCTTTACCTTGTCGGCAATGTATCCCTTGGCAATGGCGCCCAGATTGGCAACCATGCCTTCCCGGGCCAGGTAGGCCCGTCCTTCTTCTACCAGCAGGTCATCGCTGCCGATGAGGGGAAGCACGGCGTCCAGCTCCTCTTGGGAGGGGACGTGTCCCTCCCCGTCGTGGATTCCCCACAAGTCCACCAAGGGGCCGGTGGTCACATCAAAATAACCCGCTGAGGATTCCGTATATGCTTTGGCCTGCCGGAGGACGTCTTCTGTTTCGGGGGAGATTTCCACCCACTCCTTGCCAGCAGCCTTTGCCAGCTGGTCCAATTCACTGCCC
>DBEYYM010000119.1:0-5426 GCA_048184675.1 Evtepia sp.
ACGCACCACCAGTTGTGGCCCTCCCCTGCCCCGATGACCACCCGCAAGGCCTGATAGTTCCCCGCAGGAAGGGCCACGTCCTTATACTGCCGGGTGGGAAACCAGGTCTCTTCCAGGCTTACCGTCACCGGATAGTCATAGCCCTGGGCAGCGATCTCCTGGGCAGCCGTTTGGGCTAGGGGCTCCAGGTTTTCCCGGAGAACCGCTGCCGCCTGGGCCGCATTCTCCTGCCCTGCCAGGAGCTGGTCGGTCTGGGCCAAAACCTTGTCTCGAACCTGAAGCTTTAGGGTCTGGTCAGCTTCCGTATCGGAATTGGCCAGCACATGAAGCCGGATGACCTTCTCCGCCAACTGGGCCTGGGTTGCCTCTGCCCACAGGGCAGTGCATACCAAAAAGGCAAAGAAGAGCGCCACCACACGGCGCCAAGGAAAGGAAAAGCTATGTATCGCACGCATAAAAAACACCGTCCTCTTTCGTAGTACCGAAAGTATGGACGGTGTTTTTCCATTTTATACCGGTTGGGTCAAAAATACTTCCTCATAGGTTTCTTTCAGCCGATCCCTAGCCGCCTGAGCCAAGGCCTCTTCCTGAAAGACTCCCAGCACCGTGGGCCCCGTGCCGCTCATGGTAGCGCCCAGGGCTCCGGCTTGGAGCAGGCTATTTTTGATTTCCACAATCTCCCGCCGCTGGTGAGGGGGCAGGACCTCCTCAAAGACGTTAAACATCCGCCGGGCCACCGCCAGCAGGTCCCCTTGCTCCAAGGCCGCTAAGATTCCCTTGGTGTCTGGGCGAAGCCGCCGCTTTTTCTTATCCCACTCCCGGAACAACGCGGGTGTGGAAATGGCAAAGCGCGGCTTGCACAGAAGAATATAGCAGGAGGGCAGGGCAGGCAGCGGTGTGAGCACCTCTCCCCTTCCCTTGGCCAGGGCCGTGGAGCCCAGCACGCAGTAAGGCACATCAGAGCCCACTTCCTCCCCGATTTTGGCCAGTTCCTCCAGGGAAAGACCTGCCTGGGTCAGGGTGTTTAGCCCGCGCAGCACAGCTGCGGCGTCGCTGCTGCCCCCGGCCGTGCCGGCGCAGACGGGAATGTGCTTTTGGATGGAAATCTTCAGGTCCCTCCACCTCTGGCCCGTGGCCCGTCGAAAGGCCAGGGCTGCGGAAACCGCCAGGTTCCCTTTATCATTGGGGAGAAACCGCAGGCCGGACTCGGCCCGGACGCCCCCGGGAAACCCCAAGTCCAGATGGATTTGGTCGCAGAGGGAAACCGACTGCATGACCATCTCCATCTCGTGGTAGCCGTCGGGCCGCTTCCCCAGGATATCCAGGGTCAGGTTGACCTTGGCCGGGGCCTGGAGGATGAGGGAACTCACTTGATCTTCCGAGCCTCCAGATAGAAGCGCTTGTCGTGGGCCTCGCCCATGGAGAAGGTCTTCCGGGGCAGAGCGCCGTCAAAGATCACCGTGGGGAAGAGCTGATCCTTGCCCATGGCAGGCAGCAGGAAGCCGATGCTATCGGGCTGGCTGGCCAGCTGCTCCACCACGTCAGCGCCGTGGATGTAGTCGATCTTACCGCCATTTTCCTCCAGATACTTATCCAGGAAGGACTGGAGGGTTCCCACTTCCAGCTGGGCCGTGGGGTTGGGCACCGTGATAACACCCTTCTCCCCGGAGAGGATATAGGGAATCTGATGGCCCTCGCCCTCTCCATAGTGGGCGCCGGGATAGGCAGCCAGGAAGGCCTCCAGCAGCTTCTTGGGCTCCACGCCGAAGAGGACCCGGTGGATGGGCTCAAACTCCAGAGACTCGTCGTGGAGGTTCACCAGCTCCACCAGGGCGTACCGGGCGGGGTGGGTCTCCCGCTCTGCCTCGGGCAGGGTGGGCTTGAGCTTCTCCCAGCAGGCCTTGGCAGTGGCCAGAGAGTGGTTGCCATCGCCCATGGCGAAGGTCAGAACGGGCTTGCCCTCGGCGTGATAGAACTTGGCAAAGCGCTCGGGGTCTGCCAGCGCAGCCAGCTGATCGTCAATCTTGGCAATCTGCTCCTTGCTCAGCAGATAGCCGGAAACCCGGCCGCCCTTTTCCATGAGGGTGGCGCTGTACACCATCTGCATCTGCTTCTTGGCTTCCTTCTCCCGCAGGGGCTCGATAATCTGCTTATCGGGATCGTCAATAAGGACCATGATGTGAGGCAGCTCAATGGGGGCGTTCTCCCGAACCTTCATACGGGGGGGAATGCGGGAGAGGACAGTGCCCTCGGTGGCCCGAATGGGCGTGCCGGATCCCTTTTCATAGCTGTACTGCTCCAGGTCCAGCTTGCCAATCAGGCCATAGCGGGTCTTTCCGTTGTCCTGCTTCCGCTCCAGGTAAAGAATGGTGTTTTCTACAGCTTTCAGGCGCTCCTCGGCCAGGTACTGCTCCATGGTCTCATTGATCTTCTGGATTTCCTGGTCCACATGTTCGCTCTCCAGCTTGCTCTCAGGCAGGATCAGGCGCAGGGTGGACGGAGCGTCTCCCACAAATTTGTCCACACGCTCCCAATACTCAGGCTGCGAGGTGTACTGATCGCAGGCCACCACGGCCCACTTGGTCAGGCCACAATCCTGGGGCAGCAGGATGTCGGCAGGGGAAAATGCGGTCTTGCTCATGATTTCTTCCTCCATAATTTTCTTTTCTTCTGTGTTTTGATCGGTCCTTTATTTTTACAGCGCAAAGAGTTTGCGCATCAAAACCGGTGCGCCGGCCGCGTAAGCAGGCCCCTGCTGGCCGGACTCCTCACAATAGGGCAGGCCCAGGCCAGTGTCCTCCCGGCTGTCATAGAGCAGGTAGGGCACAGGGTCGGCGTCATGGCCGCGGGTGGCGGTCAGGGTCTTGTGGTCAGAGAGAATCAACAGCCGGTAGTCAGTGCCTTCTTCCTCCAGCGCCTTGGTCAGGGGGCCCACCACGCGGCTGTCCAGCCATTCAATGGCCTGGAGCTTGCCGGGAAGATCCCCGTTGTGGGTGCATTCATCGGGAGCTTCCACGTGGATGGCCACGAAGTCTTTCCCCCCATGCAGCTCGTCCAGGGCAGCTTCCACCTTGCCCTCATAGTTGGTGTCCAGCTCGCCAGTGGCGCCCTCTACCTCCCGAATGTCCAGGCCGGACAAACGGGCGATGCCAAAGCACAGGGGCACAGCGGAAATGACGGTTCCCGTCTTATGATACTTATCCCAGAAAGAATCCAGCGCCACAGCACTGCCTTCGGCCCAGAACCAGACCCCATTGGCCGGCAATTTCCCCTCTGCACGGCGCTTTTCGTTGATGGGATGGTGATCCAGCACCTGGTGAGCCAGCTTCATCAGGTCTTTCAGAACCGCAGCATTGTCACAGCCCGAGGGCAGAAGGGGGCCAATGGCCTCCCCCAGATGGTCGTGGGGCGGAATGAGAGAGATTCCCGCAATGGACGCCCCAGACTGCACCGCAATGTGCCGGAAAGAGGGGGCCGGATGCACTACCATGCCGGCTTTCTGCGCTGCCTGCTGGAACACAGGGTCCCGGAACAGATCCGTCACCAGCTGAATGGACTGGTCCCCCTCAATGGAGCCGCCCGAGTGAGAGAGGATTTTCTTCTCTTCAAAGGGAAGGTCGTTGTCCTCATAGGCCACCATATTGCACCGATAGGACACATCCCCGGGCTGGAGCTGAATGCCGGTAGCAGCTGCTTCCAGCGGGGACCGGCCAGTATAGCAAACGTTGGGATCTGCTCCGAAAATAGACAGAATCGCAGTGTCACTGCCAGCGGGCAGGCCATTGGGACAGTTTACAACACTGCCCACTTCTCCCTTGGCAGCCAGCCCATCCATCACAGGGATATTCGCATGCTGCAGCGGGGTCTTGTTGTCCAGGGTGGGGACGGGGTTATCGGCCATGCCGTCCCCGATAATCAAAATGTACTTCATGGGTTCTCCTTTCCGGGATCGAGAGATGTTGGTTCCTGGTCGGCATCGGGCTGGCCGATGAACTCCTTCCAGTATTTTTGTCCCTGGATGGTCCGCGCTTGGGCCTCCAGGAGTTCTAAAATCAAAGTATTGGAGAGCAAAAAGCCCTGGGGGGTAAAGTGCCACCGGTGGTCAGATTGCTCCACCCAGCGGTGTCCCTCAAAAAATTCCAGGCGCCGGGCCAGCGGCTCAAAATTCAGGCCAAACTTTCGGCGGTATTCCCACTCCTCAATCCCCCGCAGGGTGCGCATGCGCAAGAGGAGATATTCCTTCGCCTGCTCCGGTGGGGTGACAGGCTGAATATCTTCCAGCTCCATTTTGCCTGCAGCAGCGGCCTGAATATAGCCCTCTAAGTCCCTGGGATAGGCATACCGCTGGCCTCCAAAATAGGAGTGGGCCCCGGGGCCAAAGCCCACGTATTCCCGGCCCATCCAATATTTCAGGTTATGCCGCGACTCTTTCCCTGGCTTGGAAAAGTTAGAGATTTCATATTGGCGATAGCCCCCCTTTTGGAGCAGCTCCACCGCCCGAAGATACAGATCAGCCTGGAAGTCCCCATCGGGGAGCTCCAGCCCCAGATCCACTTGACGGGCCATGGGGGTCCCCTCCTCCACCTTAAGGCCATAGCAGGAGATATGGTCTGGTTTCAGGGCCATGGTCTGCTGAAGGGTCTCCTCCCAGGACGCCATGGTCTGCCCGGGCAGGCCGTAGATCAAATCCAGGCTGAGGTTATCCAGCTTAGCCTGGCGGATGTCGGCCACCGCCTGGAGCACCTGTTTCGGGGAATGAATGCGATGGATACACCGCAGTTGCTGCGCATCTGTGGACTGCACCCCCAAAGAGATCCGGTTCACCCCCGCCCGCCGTAAACGAGCCATCGAACGCCAATCCACACTGTCCGGGTTACACTCCACTGTGATCTCCGCCTGCCGGCTGACAGTAAAGGTCCGCTGAATGGCATTCAGCAGCTCCCGCAGCCGTTTCTCGCCATAGTAAGAGGGGGTTCCGCCGCCAAAATAAATGGTGTCGGCCACCCATCCCCTTCCGCGGGGAGCAAAAGACCGGATCTGGGTCAGCAAAGCCTTTTGATACCGATCCATCAGCTCCTCCTGGCCAGCCAAGGAATAGAAATCACAATAGTCGCATTTACTTTTGCAGAATGGGATGTGGATATAGACGCCAAGAGTGTTGGACATAAGGATCCCTCCTGTCCTGCGCAAAATCATAGATGTTACTATTATACGCATCTTTGGTCCAGATAGCAAGAGGGGGAATGCCAGGCTTTGCCTCCCCTTTTACAATTTCAGGCAAGTAAAAAAACAGGACAGCCCAAAGACTGTCCTGCTTTGTGTTGGCGTTACCTATTTTCCCGGTTCGTCTCCAAACAAGTATCTTCGGCGCAAGTGAGCTTAACTTCCGTGTTCGGGATGGGAACGGGTGGACCCTCACTGCAATC
>DBEYYM010000120.1:0-11137 GCA_048184675.1 Evtepia sp.
CTGGCCCAGCACGCCCTCCAGTGCCCCCACCTGCGGCTGCGCGGACTGATGTGTATCCCCCCTGCCACCGCTTCTGAGGAAGAAAATCGCGGGTTTTTCCAAGAAACTTATCAGCTTTTTGTTGACATGAAGGAGAAATTAGGGGATAATAACTCCAATATTGACTGCCTTTCCATGGGCATGAGCGGAGACTACCCACTGGCAATCGAAGGTGGGTCCACCATGGTGCGGGTGGGAACGGCTCTCTTCGGCGCCCGTCCGCCTTGGCACCCCCAGGGATGAGGTCAACTTCGCCATACCATTTTCACAAATTTTAGGGGGTTACAGTAACCATGGGATTCTTAGATGAACTCAAGCGTCTTACCCATCCTTATGAAGACGAGATGGAAGACGATTACGACGAAGAGGAAGACTACTACGAGGACGAGGACGAACCGGAAGATATGGACCCGCCCCCTCCTCCCCCTCGGGAAGAGCCGCCCCGCCGCCGGGAGCGGGAGTATCAGGAGCCACCCCGCCGCAACGCTGGCGGCAAGGTGGTGAATATCCATGCCACAACCCAGCTCCAGGTGGTGCTGGTAAAGCCCGAGCGCTATGAAAATGCCTCCGAGATCGCCGACCACCTGCGGGATAAGCGCACGGTGGTGCTCAACCTGGAGAAGACCGAGAAAGACGTAGCCCGCCGCCTGCTGGATTTCCTCTCGGGCGTGGCCTACGCCCAGGAGGGCAAGATCAAAAAGGTGGCTATCCAGACCTACATCGTCACCCCCTATAACGTAGATATTATGGGTGACCTCATTGACGAGCTGGAGAACAACGGCCTGTACCTCTAAGCAGAAGTCTTGGCCATGCGACATGAAAAGGGATAGGAGTGAGCGATCATGTTAACACCCCAGGAAGCGGAATCTCATGTGTTTCCGAAAGCCTCTTTTGGCGGATACAATATGCTTCAGGTGGACAACTTTTTGGACAGCCTGATTGAGGATTACCGCACCTTGTACCAGGAGAACATCTCCCTGAAAAACAAGATGAAGGTTCTGGTGGATAAGGTGGAGGAATACCGGGCCACCGAAGACGCCATGCGGATGACCCTCCACTCCGCCCAGAAAATGGCCGACGCCATGATCAAAGAGGGCGAAGCCAAAAAGCAGGCCGCCATCGACGAGACGGCAGCCGCTGTGGAGGCCCGCAGCAAGGAAGTCCGCGCCCAGATGGAGCAGGAAGAGCAGGCCGTGCAGGCCAAGCTGGACGGCGTGAAAAAAGACCTGGCTGATGAGGAGGCCCGCCTGGCCGCCGCCCGGTCTGCCACCACCGCCTACATCGCCCAGCTCAAGCAGCTCTATACCAACCAGATCCAGTATATCGGCAGCCTGTCTGACCTGACGGCAGACTCCGCCCAGGCCCAGGCGCCCCAGCCCGCCCCCCAGCCGGAGCAGCCGGTGCAGGAGCCCGTGGTCACGGTGCCCCCGGAGCAGCAGGAGGAAGTGGCCCAAGACATCGAGGCCTCTATGGCCAAGATCTTCGAGGCCCCCGCTGAGCCCGCTGCCCCCAGCGGCGACCTGGGCGACACCCGGGTCTTTGACCAGATCCAGTTCGGCAAGGATTACGAGATCGAATAACACCAACCAACAACGGAACCTGGCCGGATCTCCGGGCAGGTTCCGTTTTCTGTCTTGTGTGGATAGAGAGAAAAACAGAACTTCCCCCTTCCCCCACGGGGGGCGAAGGGTCACGGAAATAAGGAGTGAACAGTCAACCATGTCTCAGGATTACAACGCAACCATCAACCTGCCAAAAACCGACTTCCCCATGCGGGCTGGCCTGCCCAAAAAGGAGCCTGAAATGCTCCGCCGCTGGAAGAAGCTGGACGTCTATGGCGAGCTGCTGAAGAAGAACAAGGACAAGCCCCGCTTCTCCCTCCACGACGGCCCTCCCTTCTCCAACGGCGCCCTCCACATGGGCCACGCCCTGAATAAGTCCATCAAGGACATCATCATCCGCTCCCACGCCATGCGGGGTTACTGCACCCCCTACATCCCCGGCTGGGACAACCACGGCATGCCCATCGAGTCTGCCATCATCAAGCAGAATAAACTCAACCGGAAGGAAATGCCCGTTACCGAGTTCCGCTCCGCCTGCCACGAGTTTGCCCAGCACTATGTGGACGTGCAGGGTGAGGGATTCCAGCGCCTGGGCGCCATCGGTGACTGGGAGCACCCCTACCTGACCATGAACCCCTCCTTCGAGAGCGAAGAGGTGAAGGTCTTTGGGGAGATGTATAAGCGAGGCTACATTTACAAGGGCCTCAAGCCCGTCTACTGGTGCCCCCACGACGAGACCGCCCTGGCCGAGGCCGAAATCGAGTATCAGGATGACCCCTGCACCACCGTCTATGTGAAGTTCCCCCTGAACGACGACCAGGGGAAGCTGGCTGACTATGACAAGAGCAAGGTCTCCTTCGTCATCTGGACCACCACCATCTGGACCCTCCCCGGCAACCTGGCCATCGCCCTCCACCCCGACGAGAGCTATGCCCTGGTGCAAAACCCCAACGGGGAGATTTACATCCTGGCCGAGGCCCTGGTGAAGAAGGTTATGGAGATCGGCGGCGTGGAAGGCTATGAGATCCTGGCCACCCACCCCGGCTCCTTCTTTGAGAATATGCTGGCTGACCACCCCTTCCTGCCCAAGACCTCCCGCCTGGTGCTGGCGGACTACGTCACCATGGACTCCGGCACCGGCTGCGTCCACACCGCCCCCGGTTTCGGCGCCGACGACTATCAGACCTGCAAGCGCTATGGCATGGACATGGTGGTCCCCGTGGACGACCAGGGCCGCCACACCGACTACGCCGGCAAGTACGCCGGCCTGCCCACGGAAAAGTCCAACCCCATCATCCTGGCAGACATGAAGGAGTCCGGCGCCCTCTTCGCTTCGGAAGACATCGTCCACTCCTATCCCCACTGCTGGCGCTGCAAGAAGCCCATCATCTTCCGGGCCACCCCCCAGTGGTTCTGCTCCGTGGAGACCTTTAAGGACGAGGCCTGCGCCGCCTGCGACGAGGTCCGCTGGGTTCCCGCCTGGGGCCAGGACCGGATGAAGGCCATGGTCCGGGAGCGGGCTGACTGGTGTATCTCCCGCCAGCGCCGCTGGGGTCTGCCCATCCCCGTCTTCTACTGTGACGACTGCGGCAAGCCCATCGTCACCGACGAGACCATTCAGATCATCTCCGACCTCTTTGCCGCCGAGGGCTCCAACGCCTGGTTCGCCAAGGAGGCTGCTGAAATCCTCCCCGCCGGCTTCACCTGCCCCCACTGCGGCAAGTCCGCCGGCTTCACCCGGGAGGACGACACCCTGGACGGCTGGTTCGACTCCGGCTCCACCCACATCGCCTCCATGAAGAAGGACCAGGGCTTCTGGCCTGCCGACGTGTATATGGAGGGCCTGGATCAGTACCGCGGCTGGTTCCAGGCTGCCCTGCTCACCGCCGTGGGCTCCACGGGCGTGGCCAAGGCCCCCTTTAAGACCTGCATCACCCACGGCTGGACTGTGGACGGCGAAGGCAAGGCCATGCACAAGTCCCTGGGCAACGGCGTGGACCCCTATGACATTATGAATAAGTACGGCGCCGACCTGATCCGTCTGTGGGCCGCTTCCGCCGATTACCATGCTGATATGCGCTGCTCGGAGAAGATCTTCAAGCAGCTGAGCCAGAACTATTTGAAGTTCCGCAACACCGCCCGGTACTGCCTGGGCAACCTGGACGGCTTCGACCCCAACCATCTGGTGGCGCCCGCCGACATGGAGCCTCTGGACCGCTGGGCCATCACCCGCCTGAACAGCCTTATCGAGAAGTGCTTCCAGGGCTATGACGACTTCGACTTCAACGTGGTCACCCACGCCGTCAACGACTTCTGCGTGGTGGAGATGTCCAACTTCTACCTGGACATCATCAAGGACCGCCTGTACTGCGAGGGCAAGGATTCCCTCCTGCGCCGCTCCGCCCAGACCGCCCTGTATCTCATCCTGGACACCATGACCAAGATCATGGCCCCCGTCCTCTGCTTCACCGGCGACGAGATCTGGCAGGCCATGACCCATCCCGAAGGGGTGGACAGCCGGAACGTGGTCTTTAACGACATGAACCAGCCCTTCGCCGACTATGCCCTGGGCGAGGCAGAGATGGCCCAGTGGGAGAAGATCATCCAGGTCCGCGACGTGGTCAACGGCGTGCTGGAGAGTGCCCGGGCCGAGAAGAAGATCGGCAAGAGCTTAGAGGCAAAGATCGCGCTGACCGTCCCTGCAGAGGATGCCTTCCTGGCAGAGATGGAGGCAGAGGCCCTGGCCGACCTGCTCATCGTGTCCCAGGTGGAGGTCACCGTGGGCGAGAGCATTGAGGCCGCCGTTGCCAACGCCGCTGGGGACAAGTGCCAGCGGTGCTGGAAGGTGCTGCCCACCGTGAATGCGGAGGGGCTGTGCCCTCGGTGCGCGAAGGTGATTCAGTCGCTGGTGTAAGTGTGACAGTGCGGCATCCTGCTGTGTGGTTTGCCCTATCACTGGGTGATCCGGCCCTTGAGGGCCGGGTACCCATGTCGGAGCACCCTGCTCCGTAGGGGCCCCGCGCCGGGCGGCGCAACCCCCCACGGCGCAGTGTGCGCCGACGCCCCGTACCAGCCCTGGGGCCGCCCCCAAACCCAAAGGGCAAAACCCCCACGTCGCAGGGCCGCGACCACCCCCGTCCCCGGCCCTGGGGCCGGCCCACCCACCCAAAGGCCCCCATCCCCCGCCGCTGGGTGCGCCGGATCCCCACCCCCAAAATATCCCACCCCCGTGGCCGGCCCCCCAGCCGGCCACACTTCATGGAAAGGAGGCCCCCACATGCCCTTCTACTTCATCCTGGCCGCCGCCCTGGTGGTGGTGGATCAGGTGGTCAAATATCTGGTCCGCACCGGCATCCCCCTCCACACGGCGGTGGACTTTCTCCCCGGCCTGGACCTGACCTATGTGCAAAACACCGGCGCGGCCTTCTCCCTTCTCAGCGGCCACACTTGGGTCCTCACCCTCCTATCTGGGGTGGTGGCGGTGATCCTGGCGGTGGCGCTGGTCAAGCGGGTTTTGCCCCATTGGTCGGGCATGCTGTCCCTGGCCCTGCTGCTGGGGGGCGCTGTCGGCAACTTCATTGACCGCCTCCTGCTGGGCTTTGTCACCGACATGTTCGCCACTACGTTTATGAACTTCGCCGTCTTTAACGTGGCGGACATCGGCGTGGTGCTGGGGGGCATTCTGCTGTGCCTCCATGTGATCTTCGCCTATGGCAAGGAGAGAAAGAAGGAGGAACGGGAATGAACGTCACCCTCACTGCAGGCGTCACCGGCCAGCGGGCGGACCAATTTTTGTCCGCCGCCTTGGAAGGTCTCACCCGCTCTGCGGCCCAAAAGCTGCTGGAGGGGGGGCACGTGGTCTGCGGGGGGAAGGCCCTGAAAAAGAACGACCGCCTGAAGGAAGGGGACCAGCTCACCGTGGTCATCCCCGACCCCTCCCCGGTGGAGATCCTTCCCCAGGACATCCCCTTGGACGTGGTGTATGAGGACCAGGACGTGATTGTGGTGAACAAACCCGTGGGCCTGGTGGTCCATCCCGCCCCCGGCCACCCCGACGGCACCCTGGTCAACGCCCTGCTGTTCCACTGCGGTCAGAGCCTGTCCGGGATCAACGGCCAGCTCCGCCCGGGCATTGTCCACCGGATCGACCGGGACACCAGCGGCCTGCTCATCGCCGCCAAAAACGACGTGGCCCACCTGGCCCTGGCCGACCAGCTTCAGGACCACAGCCTCTACCGAGAATATGAGGCGGTGGTCATCGGCAACCTGAAGGAGGACACAGGGACCATTTCCCTGCCCATCGCCCGCCACCCCACCGACCGGAAGAAGATGGCGGTGAACCACCTGACCGGCCGCCCCGCCGTGACCCACTGGACCGTTCTGGCCCGCTACCCGGGTTACACCCACGTCCAGTGCCGGCTGGAAACCGGCCGCACCCACCAGATCCGGGTCCACATGGCCGCCCAGGGGCACCCGGTGCTGGGAGACCCGGTGTACAACGGACAGCGAAAGGGCTTCCCTGAGCTGGCCGGACAGTGTCTCCACGCCCGCCGGCTGTCCTTTCAGCACCCTCGCACCGGGGAGCGGATTACAGTGGCCTGTCCCCTGCCGGACTATTTCCAAGGTGTCTTGACAAGATGTGCCCGGCTATTATAAAATAAAAAAGTTATCGTAAGACCACCGAAAGGGGGGAGAATCCATGGGCAAGTTTACCGGCGTCCTGCTGGCCACCGATTATGACGACACGCTATATGACAGCTCCTGCTCCATTTCCCAGGAAAACCGTCAAGCCATCGACCGCTTTGTGGCCGAGGGCGGCTTGTTCTGCATCTCCACCGGGCGGTCGTACATCAACTTTGCCATCCAGATGGAAAAGGAGCACCTGCCGGTGAACACCCCCGTGATCCTGTCCAACGGGGCCTCCATTTACGACTTTGCCACCGAGGAAAGCCTGTGGCTGAAATACCTTCCCCCGGAGGCCCCCCGCCACCTGGCCCAGGTCTGTCAGGCCTTTCCCCAGGTGGGGTTCGAGGCATATCACCAGGACGAGGTCTTCACCTTCCGCTCTAACATCATCACCCAGAAGCACCTGACCCGATGTCACCTCACCGGCCAGCCCCGGACCATTGAGGGCATGCCGGTGCCCTGGATCAAGGTCATCCTCCAGCACCCAGACACCAAGGTTTTGGAGGACGTCCAGGCCTATATCCAGGCCCGCTGGCCGGAGGACTATGATGTGACATTCTCCAACCTCTACCTGCTGGAGGTCACTGCCCGGGGGGCCAACAAGGGCCTGTCGGTGCTGTGGGTGGCCGACCACCTGGGGGTGGAGCGAAAGCACATCTACTGTGTGGGCAACGGCCTCAACGACATCCCCATGCTGGAGGTCTCCGCCCTCTCCTTCGCCCCGGCCAACAGCTATGATCGGGTCCGGGCGGCGGCAGACGTGGTGCTCCCCTCCTGCGACGAGAGCTGCGTGGCCCGGATGATCGAGGTGCTGGAGAAACGGTACGAGAAATAAAACAAGAGACGCCCCGGAACCGGTTGTGGTTCCGGGGCGCTTTTTAAGGGTTGAGAGGGCGCTGACACACTGCGGGCCGTAGGGTGGCCTCTTTTGGCATCCCTCACCCTACAATTTGGGTCTCCACCTGCTCCACGCCGCAATGGGCCTGCAGGGCGGCGGCAAACTTCTCCAGCCAGGGCTGCAGACCATCCCGCCCGTCAAAGCCATAGATCACCGAGCAGATTCTCCGTGTTCCCGGCTGGATCATGGCCCGGCGGCTGTCGCTGCTGGGGTTGCCGAACCAGCCCAGGTCATCCCGCAGCACGGGCATGTGGGTGATGGTCAGGGCCCCTTTGCCGATGCCCTCATAGCGGGTGTCCTCCGGGGGCCGGTCCAGGCACAGATCCCCCTGGAGCTGGCCCAGGTCATAGGAGCCGATGGAGTAGCCCGAGGAGATGGAGATCAGGTTATTCACCTCCACCACGTTGTTGATGTGATACAGGCCGGAGCCCTTCACCACCCGGCGGAGCATGGCCTCGGCGGCGTTGCGGTGCTCGTGGGGAGAGGTCCCCAGGGCTTTATAAGCCTGGCGGGTGGCGGCGATGTGGGGGTTCTTGGCAATGGTGTCCAGGGCATAGGTTTGGGCCAGCTGGTCTGCCGCCTGCTGGAGGGCCTCCAAAAGCTGGGGGGAGCTCTCCTCCACCTGGGCCTGGTAAACCAGCACGCCCAGGGCGGTCTCCGGCCAGCGGCGTTTGATTTCGTCGGAAATGGTCACGGTCATAGGGAATCGGTCCTTTCGTTTTCGGGTGCATATATCCTCATTATAGAGACCGGTGGAAAAAAAGTAAATACCCGGGGAAAGCGCAACCATTTTTCTTGCATCTGCCTGGAGGTTCTCAGGATACGTTGGCTGGCACCGAGGCGATGAGTTCATCCACGCGCTGGAGCAGCTGATGGGCATCATGGAGGGCCCCCTGACTGGAATCGCTGTCCAGGTCCTGGATGCTGAGGAAATAGGCAAAGGTCCCCTCCTCTCCGCTGATTAGCAACCTGTCAAGAAAATTGAGAAAAAGGCTGTGCCTTCTTCGACACAAAAAATCCCCAGCCCGGGACCAAACTGGTCCCAAGGCTGGGGATTGTGATTTGTATGCGCTGGCAGATGGACAAGGTCAATTTACCACCAGCTGGTCGCCCACGCAGTCCACTGTGAGGGTGGTTCCCGGCAGCACGTCGTCGGCGATGAGCTTGCGGCCCACCAGGGTCTCCACCGTGTGCTGGAGGAACCGGCGCAGAGGCCGGGCGCCGTAAAGGGGGTCATAGCCGTTGTCGATGACGTAGGTCTTGGCGGCGGGGGTGAGCTCCACCTTCAGCTGCTTGTCGGCCAGGCGCTTGTTGAGGCTCCCCAGCAGCAGGTCCACGATGGAGGTGATGTTCTCCTTGGTCAGGGGCTTGTAGCACACCACCTCGTCCAGGCGGTTGAGGAACTCCGGCCGGAAGGACTGCTTCAGCAGGGCGTCCACCTGGATCTTGGCCTCGTCGGAGATCTCTCCCTGGTCGTTGATGCCCTCCAGCAGATACTGGGAGCCCAGGTTGGAGGTGAGGATGAGGATGGTGTTCTTAAAGTCCACCGTCCGCCCCTGACTGTCGGTGATGCGGCCGTCGTCCAGGACCTGGAGGAGGATGTTGAACACATCGGGGTGGGCCTTCTCCACCTCGTCAAAGAGGACCACGGAGTAGGGCTTGCGCCGGACGGCCTCGGTGAGCTGGCCTCCCTCCTCATAGCCCACGTAGCCGGGAGGGGCCCCGATGAGCCGGGAGACGGAGAACTTCTCCATATACTCGGACATGTCGATGCGCACCAGGTTGCGCTCGGAGTCGAACAGGGCCTCGGCCAGGGTTTTGGCCAGCTCCGTCTTGCCCACGCCGGTGGGGCCCAGGAACAGGAAGGAGCCGATGGGCTTATCGGGGTCGGCGATCCCCGCCCGGCTGCGGAGGATGGCCTCAGAGACCAGGCGGACGGCCTCGTCCTGGCCCACCACCCGCTGGTGGAGGAGGTCCTCCAGGTGGAGGAGCTTTTCCCGCTCCCCCTCCATGAGCCGGGCCACGGGGATACCTGTCCAGCGCTCGATGATCCGGGCGATCTCCTCCTCGGTGACCTTGTCCCGCAGGAGGGAGCGGGCCTTGCCGTCGGCGGCCAGCTGCTCGGTTTCCTCCAGCTGCTTTTTCAGGGTGGGAATGGTGCCGTACTGGAGCTCGGCGGCCTTGTTCAGGTCATACTCCCGCTGGGCCTTTTCCAGCTGGGCGTTGGCGTCTTCCAGGTCGGCCCGGAGCTTCTGGACCCTGCCGATGGCCTCCTTTTCGTTGTCCCACTGGGCCTTTTTGGCCTTGAATTCCTCCCGCATGTCGGACAGCTCCTTTTGGATCTCCGCCAGGTGCTCCTGGGACAGGTGGTCGGTCTCCTTTTTCAGGGCGGCCTCCTCGATCTCGTGCTGGATGATCTTCCGCTGGATCACGTCCAGCTCCGTGGGCATGGAGTCGATTTCTGTGCGAATGAGGGCGCAGGCCTCGTCGATGAGGTCAATGGCCTTGTCGGGGAGGAACCGGTCGGTGATGTACCGGTTGGACAGGGTGGCGGCGGCGATGATGGCCCCGTCCTGGATCTTCACCCCATGGAAGACCTCATACCGCTCCTTCAGGCCCCGGAGGATGGCGATGGTGTCCTCCACCGTGGGCTCGCTCACCAGCACCGGCTGGAACCGCCGCTCCAGGGCGGCGTCCTTTTCGATGTACTGGCGGTACTCGTTTAGGGTGGTGGCCCCGATGCAGTGGAGTTCCCCTCGGGCCAGCATGGGCTTTAAGAGGTTGCCGGCGTCCATGGCCCCCTCGGTTTTGCCGGCCCCCACGATGGTGTGGAGCTCGTCGATGAAGAGGAGGATTTTGCCCTCGGACTTCTTCACCTCGTTGAGGACGGCCTTCAGCCGCTCCTCAAACTCTCCCCGGTACTTGGCCCCGGCCACCAGGGCGCCCATGTCCAGGGCGAAGATGGTCTTGTCCTTCAGGGAGGCGGGCACGTCCCCCTTGACAATCCGCTGGGCTAGGCCCTCGGCGATGGCGGTCTTGCCCACGCCGGGCTCGCCGATGAGGACGGGGTTGTTCTTGGACTTCCGGGAGAGGATGCGGATGACGTTGCGGATCTCATCGTCCCGGCCGATGACGGGGTCCAACTTGTTCTGCCGGGCCCGCTCCACCAGGTCAGAGCCGTACTTTTTCAGGGCCCCGTAGGTGTCCTCGGGGTTGTCGGAGGTCACCCGTTGGTTGCCTCGGACAGAGGTCAGGGCCTGGAGGGCCCGTTCCTTGGTGATATTGTACTCGGAGAAAAGCTTCGCCAGGGGCTGGCTGGGGGTGTCCAGCAGGCCTAAGAAGAGATGCTCCACGGAGGTGTACTCGTCCTTCATGTCCCCGGCGATTTTTTCCGCCCGGTTCAGGGCCTTTTCCGTGTCGCTGGCGATGTAAATTCTCCCCACCTCGTGGCCGGAGGAGGAGACCCGGGGCTGGCGCTCCAACTGGTCTTTCACGGCGGCTTTCAGAGAGGGGACGGTGACCCCCATCCCTGACAGGAGCTGGGGGATGAGGCCGGTGTCGTCAGCCAGCAGGGCCCACAGCAGGTGGAGCTGCTCGATTTGGGGGTTGCCGTATTCCTGGGCGATGGTTTGGGCCGAGCGGATGGCTTCGGCGGATTTTTGGGTGAGGCGTTCTGCATTCATAAAATTGGTCACTCCTTTCAGGGGGTGGGGTGGTGTTTGTGGGGGGCCGGCCCTTTTGGCCGGGTGCGGGGGGTGGTTGCGGCCCTGCCACGTGGAGGGCTTGCCCTTTGGGTTTGGGGTCGGCCCCAGGGCCGGTACGAGGCGTCGGCGCACACTGCGCCGTGGGGGTTTGCGCCGCCCGGCGCGGGGGCCCTCTTTCTTTCAAGAAAGAGGGGAAAGAAGACCAAGGGGAAAGAGTTTCTTTCCCCCTGGACCCCCAATCTCTGGGT
>DBEYYM010000121.1:0-3012 GCA_048184675.1 Evtepia sp.
TGGAGAGAAGCTCTACCTGTCCCCGATTCTCGATCTGCACAGCAGCGATCTGGTCAGTTACACCATATCGGATCATCCTGTACTCAGCATGGTAACCACCATGCTGGACGAGGCGTTTGCAAAGATCCCGGCCGGAACAAACCTGATTCTCCATTCTGACCAGGGCTGGCAGTACCAACACAAGCAATACCAACAGATGCTCCGGGAGAAAGGTGTTCGCCAGAGCATGAGCCGCAAGGGAAACTGTCTGGACAATGCTGTGATAGAGAATTTCTTCGGCTTACTCAAAAGTGAACTGTTGTATTTGCAGGAGTTCCTCTCCATGGAACACTTCAAACTGGAACTCATTGAATATCTGGACTATTACAACAATCGGCGCATCAAGGCAAAGCTAAAGGGCTTGCCGCCTGCAATTCACAGACAGCAAGCCCTTTCGGCTGCTTGAACAATTTTTACTTCAGAATATTGTCTAACTTTTTGGGGTCACTTCACTTTTTGACACTTTGGGGATTTTGTCATGACAGGGGGCGCAAACTGATAGTGGCAAAACCAAGGGGCATCTGCTATAATAGTACCATCACAGCAAGGGAGGGCCGATGCCCATGTCAACCAAAAACGGGATATTCGCCGGAAAGCTCTGTGAGCTGGAGCGGCAGTATGAGCAGACCATCCGCTGTCTCCGCTGCTGCCAGCGGTCAGACCACTGGGAGATTCAACGGGCGCTGCGGTGCCTGTGGCAGGAGTACCGGGAGAACGATCTGCTGCTGCAAAGGAGCATCGCCAAGAGCCACTCCCCCGCCGTGGCGGCCCTGTCCGCCGCCCAGCTGGAGTACGACCTGAAAATTCAGGAGATTCTGCAAAATGAGCTGCCGGGCTACGTCCACGGCGAGGACAGCGACGTGACGGAGGATCAGGCGGAGGCCGCCAGTCTCTACGGCGAGTACGCCATCGACTTTGCGGCCCAGGCCATGCGCCACGCGCTGCTGGCGGCGCTGTCGGCCATTGATCTGCAAATGAACTGCGAGGAACGGGAGAACATCCCGGAAAATACGGAGGAAACAAGCAAATGAATGAAGTGAAATCACCGAAAAAACCGCTGCTGTACTACTATCTGATCGTGCTTCTGGTGGTAATGCTGTTCAACCTGCTGGCCATGCCGTGGCTGGCGGAGCACCAGATCAAGGACGTGGACTACAACACCTTTGTGTCCATGACGGAGCAGGGCCAGATCGGCCAGGTGGAGATCCAGCAGCAGAGCAACCGCATCCTGTTTACCGGCAAGGATGAAAAGACCATCTACAAGACCGCCATCGTCCCCGACGACGGACTGGTGCAGCGTCTGCTGGACGCTGGCGTCTCCACCACCGGCGAGGAGATCCAGCAGAGCTCGCTGCTGGTGGACATTCTGGGTTGGGTGCTGCCGCTGATCATCTTTATCGGCATCGGGCAGATCATCTCCCGCAGCATGATGAAGAAAATGGGCGGCGGAAGCAACTCCCTGATGTTCAACCTGGGCAAGTCCAACGCCAAGGTCTACGTCAAGTCCGCCGAGGGCATCAAGTTTGACGACGTGGCCGGTGAGGACGAGGCCAAGGAGAATCTGCAGGAAGTGGTCAACTACCTCCACGACCCCAGCAAGTACAAGGACATCGGCGCCTCCATGCCCAAGGGTATTCTGCTTGTCGGCCCTCCGGGAACCGGCAAGACCATGCTGGCCAAGGCTGTGGCCGGTGAGGCCAACGTCCCCTTCTTCTCCATGTCCGGCTCGGAATTCGTGGAGATGTTCGTGGGCATGGGCGCTTCCAAGGTGCGCGACCTGTTCAACCAGGCCAAGGAGAAGGCACCCTGCATCGTGTTCATCGACGAGATCGACGCCATCGGCCAGAAGCGCAGCGGCGGGCAATATGGCGGCAATGACGAGCGTGAGCAGACCCTGAACCAACTTCTGACGGAGATGGACGGCTTCGAGGGCAACAACGGCGTCATCATCCTGGCGGCCACCAACCGCCCCGAGTCCCTTGACCCGGCCCTGACCCGTCCCGGCCGCTTCGACCGCCGCGTTCCCGTGGAGCTGCCCGACCTGAAGGGCCGCGAGGAGATCCTGAAGGTACATGCCCGGAAGATCAAGGCGGCCGAGGATGTGGACTTCAGCAAGATCGCCCGCATGGCCTCCGGCGCGTCCGGCGCGGAGCTGGCCAACATCGTCAACGAGGCGGCGCTGCGGGCCGTCCGTGACGGCCGCCGCTTTGCCACCCAGGCCGACCTGGAGGAGAGCATCGAGGTGGTCATCGCCGGCTATCAGAAGAAGAACGCCATCATGACCGACCACGAGAAGAAGATCGTGTCCTATCACGAGGTGGGCCACGCCCTGGTGGCGGCCATGCAGACCCACTCCGCCCCCGTGCAGAAGATCACCATCGTGCCCCGCACCTCCGGTGCCCTGGGCTACACCATGCAGGTGGAGGAGGGCAACCACTACCTGATGACCAAGGAGGAGATCGAGAACAAGATCGCCACCTTTACCGGCGGCCGTGCCGCCGAGGAAGTGGTGTTCGGTTCCGTCACCACCGGCGCTTCCAACGATATCGAGCAGGCCACCAAGCTGGCCCGGGCCATGATCACCCGCTACGGTATGAGCGATGAGTTCGGCATGGTGGCGCTGGAGACGGTCACCAACCAGTATCTGGGCGGCGACGCCTCCCTGGCCTGCTCCGCCGAGACCCAGACCAAGATCGACCAGCAGGTGGTGGCCCTGGTGCAGAAGCAGCACGACAAGGCCGTCAAGATCCTGATGGACAACCGGGAGAAGCTGGACCAGCTGGCCACCTACCTCTACGAGAAGGAGACCATCACCGGCGAGGAGTTCATGCGCATTCTCAACAAGTAAACACCTCCGCGGCGAAGCAGCCCCGGGCCATACGGCCCGGGGCTTTTTTGCCCATCCGGGATCGCTGACCGCCCCTGTTTTCACCAAATATCCCCCTCTATCCCTCTTTTTCCTCTCCCCAGCCC
>DBEYYM010000122.1:0-7131 GCA_048184675.1 Evtepia sp.
TATGCCCCGGCATCCCGGGGTAAGAAATTCCAAATGACAAAAAGGCCGCCTGCAAATGCCGGCGGCCAATTGTTTTTCCCGGGGACTTCCCTGCCGCTCAGCGAACCGGAGCCGGCCGGTTGGCGGGGAAAAACTTCAAGAAGAGCCAGCGGGAGAAGGGGGCTGCCGCGAAGAAGTTCCAGAAAAAGGCCATGGGGAAGTTCTTCAGCACGGTGCCCACCCAAATGGCCGGCAGCTGGATAATGGGCTCCCCGCCCAAAATGAGGCTGAACAGAATGGAGGCCACCAGGCTCATGGTGGGGCACATAATGGCTACCGTCCCCCCTTGGAGAAAGAGCTGGCAGAGATAAGCATTGTCCTTGGTGGGGTCACAGTGCCGCACGGCAAAGCGGGCCCCCAGCCGGTTGCCCCAAAGGTTAGAGAACAGGAAGACGAAGGCGCCCATATAAAGGGCCTCTTTCAGGGCCTCCCAGAAAATGATGTTCGTCAGGTTACTAAAGCCCCCAGCCTGGAGGTTAAACCCCATTTTAATGGCCACGTTGTAGACCTCCATCCCATAGGCCATGGCATAGGACATGATGATCCCAAAGAGAATTCCCTGCTTTTTTGTTTTGATCATAAGTACCTCCCCCGCTGCCACAGGCAGCGCACGAATGATTGCCGCGCAGGCAGTGCTCCCCCGAAAAAGAAAAGCGTATAACGCCCCCAAAGGGGTGTTATACGCTTTGCACATAAAACCGAAGTGCTACACGGCTATTTCTCTTTTATCACATTTTCCCGCGAAAAGTCAAGAAAAATCTGAACCCTTGCCCCAAAAGGCAGGGGAGGCCCCTCAGTGCCAGTCCCGCAGGGGGTGGGGATAGCGAATGCCAAAGTGCTCCTCCAGGGCCTGACGGAGCTCCTCCTCCGTCGTCAGGGGTGTCTCCGTTACGTCCCCCTCCTGCTCCAGGCGCAGGCGGTCCCCGTCGATGGCGCACCGGCCTGTGGCCGTCCGGCACCAGACCATCTGCTTGTGGCGGAAGGGCTCTGTGGGAGAGTGGGAGCAGAAGGTATTCAGGGGGACAAAGTCCACAGGGTCACTGGGAGTCTGGGAAAAGGCCAGCATGGGGATGAATGTCCCGCCCCGCTCCAGGAAGAGGATGATCTCCGCCCCCTCCTGGGCAAAGCGATAGCAGCGGCCGGCAGAGCAGGTGACCACCTCGTCATAGGTCACCTCCACCGGGGAGGCCGGCACCGGGCCGCCGTAGCCCACGTCGCAGAAGTACCGGCGGCCTTCCAGCTCCACCAAGATCACCTGATGGGCCGGCGGGGTTCGGTAATCGTGACCCAGGGCGATGCGGGCCGTGGCGCTCCAGCAGGAAAAGCCCAGGGCCGACAGCAGCCGCTGGAACAGGCCGTTGATCTCAAAGCAATAGCCGCCCCGGCCCTCCTGCACAATCTTCCGAAACAGGGCGGCCGTGTCCAGGGCGGGCTCCAGGTGGCCGTGGAAGACATCCAGGTTTTCAAAGGGCACCGCTGCCAGATGGCAGGTCATCAGCTCTGCCAGGCAGTCCAGAGAGACCGCCGGCGTGCCCGTATAGCCAATCCGCTTCAGATAGGCCGCCGTGTCGGGGATGGGTGCATAAAGACCGGAAAAGGGTGATTGGGTGTCTTGGTGCATAGTAAATCCCTCCGTTTTTTCTCTAGGATAGCACCGATTAGTTGATATGTCAACGAATAGTTTCCCTTCTTCTGCCCTTCCCCCGCCAGGTGACAAACCGGGCAGGACCTGCTATAATGGCGGCAGACATTTCCCATCCCAGAAAGGAATTCCCCATGCAACGATTCAAGTGTCCCCTTATTCTCCTCTGTCTTTTGGTTGCCCTCCTTGCCGGCTGCAGCGGGCAGCCCACGGAGGAACCAGCGGCAGAACAAAACCCAGATTCTTCTATCCAGCAGGCACAAAGCGCCTGGGAACCCGTCACCGTGCAGACCAGCGCCCAAGGCGAGCCCTGCTTTTCCCTCTCCCCCCAAGACTACATCCAGCGGTACAACGCCCTCTTCCAGGCCGATTGGGGGCAGGACATGCTCCCTCCCCTGGACCAGTGGATCGACTATGGCGTGGGCACCCTCTCCCAGTCTGGCGGGGCGGTGGGCCATCACTATGTGTCCCTGCTGGATGAAACCAACTATGCCGAGCCCTTTCTCTCCCTGTGTGTGACCCAGGACGGACAGAGGATCCTAGAGACCGTAACCGGTCTCTCTCAAAAAAACTACGACGAAGGCCCCATGGACCTTTTCCGGCAAAAGACCCTGTATAGTCTGCGCGTCTTTTTCCCAACCTTGGAGGAGGACGCCTTCGACACCCTGTATAGCCGTCTCTTCCAGGACGGCAGCTATGCCGAGTCCGGGGAAGAAGCCCTGCCCAGCCGGGTCTTTTACCAGGACGGGATCGCCTGTTACGGCATTCTCCAAATTGGAGAGTGCGACGAAATCCACATCATGGCGGTGACCCAAGACCAACTAGACCAGTGGGCTGCCGCCGGCGTAGCGCTGGTGGAGGGCATCGCTGCCTAAAGGCGGCGCCCCCCTTCCCTCTCGCCCAGTCCCCATTGAACCATCCCCACAGCCTTTGCCCGGGCGGCAGCGCCCACCGGGGTAAAGGCCGTGGGGATCTCTTTTGACGCCGCCAGCTTGGGCCGCTTGGGTTGCTGTTCCCAGGCTTTTCCCACTGCAAATTGACTTTCCAGCCCCCGCGTTGTATCATGGTGTTAGCCATCGGTAACTCACGCCGATGAATTGGCCCGCAGGAGGTGGTTCCATGAACGAACAAAAGGAAAGCGGGCAGGTTCCCTTTCACGCCGGCGCTCACGTGCTTGCGCGGGACAGCAATGGGATAAAATATCAAATCGAATGCGACACGCCCCATGGCACCATGGATTGCTATCATCTTTTTCCTGGCATTGACTTGTCTTACACAACGTTCTATGCCAATTCTTGCTTCCAGCGGGAAGAGTCTTTTCCCCATATCATCGAAATTGCCTTTTGCAAAGCCGGGCGATATGAGTGCAACTACAAAAGAGGTTTTTTGACCTATTTGGGGGAAAACGACCTTGCCATTAGCGTAATCCATTCCCAAAGAGAAAAACCAGTCTTTCCAACCGGGTTCTACGATGGCGTTGCCGTCATCATTGATACTGAGATTGTTGGCACGCGGTTTACCGCTCCCGTTGACGGCGTTGCCATTGATTTTGCCAGTCTGATTCAAAAATTTTGCCCAGATCGCTGCTGCCTGGTGATGAAAACACCACCGGAATTATTCCCTGTGTTCCGCGCCCTCTGTCACCCAATGCATAAGGGCAGCCTTGGCTACCTCAGGCTAAAAGTGCTAGAACTCTTTCTGGTCCTGTCTGATCTATCCGCACAGGATGCTGTGAAACCAGCGGCATATTTCTCTGGGGATACGATCCAAAAAGTAAAAGCCTTAAAAGCTGCGCTCATGGAGCAGCTGGATACCAAAATCTCCTTACGGGAATTGGCGGCGCAATATGATCTGAGCCTTACGATGCTGAAAGACTGCTTTAAGGCGATCTATGGGAAACCCGTGTATGCCTTCCACCGTGAGTATAAAATGCAGGTTGCCACAAAGCTTTTAACAACAACGGATCTCTCCATTGCGGAGTTAGCAGGCAGGTTGGGGTATGAAAACCCAAATAAATTTTCAACCGCCTTTCGAGATGTGATCGGCCTTTCTCCCCGGGCGTATCGGGCCAAAAACAAATAATTGGCTTTTTGGATAGTTTTTGGCCTCTTGGAGTGGAGGAAAAACCGAATAGAGACTAGGATAAGCTGCAGGGTTAGGCACCGCTAACCCTGCAGCTTATCTGTTTTTTGGGGGGAGCGCAATGCACAAAGGGACCCGGCAATTTATCTTGAACAAGGTCTTGGAAATGCTGATCACGCTCGTTGTTGTCACGTTGATCTCTTTCCTTCTGGTGCGTCTATCGCCCATTGATCCGGCGGAGGCCTATGCCCGCCGGTCAATGGCTGCCTTTAGCTTCACAGATGCACAGATGGCGGCCTTGCGGGAGGAGATGGGCCTCACGGATCCTCTGCCGGTGCAATACATCACCTGGATATGGGATGCGCTGCATCTGGACTTTGGAACATCCTTTGTCAGCGGCCAGCCTGTGTTTGAGAAGGTCACCACGGCCATTGGGATTACGGCGACAATTGTGCTGCTTTCCGGGGCCATTCAAGGGGTATGTATTTTGTGCTTGGGCTGCCTGTGCTACCTCACCCGAAACCGGCTGATAGGGCGTGTTTTGACCTTTCTATGTATTGCAGGGGTGTCCATTCCATCCTTTTTCTTTGCCGCTACCTACCTTGATCTTTTTGCCGTCAAATTGGGCTGGACCTCGGTGGCCGGCAACACGGGCCTAATACGGTACCTTCCTGCGGCAGGTTGCATTGCCATTGGCTGCATTGCCTTGTTTTCTCCCATGCTGGCCCACCGCATTCAAAAAGAGATGTCCCAGGACAGCGCCTTCTATGCTAGGTGCCGCGGGCTCTCAGAATCCCAAATCTTGCTCCGCTATGGGCTCCCCAGCGCCGTTGTCTCCCTCCTCCCCAGCTTTTGCCAGATGCTCGGCTTGTGCATGGCTGGCTCGGCGATTGTGGAGCGTGTGTTTTCGCTGCCTGGGCTAGGCTATTTGATCATCGACAGCGTTCTGTATCGAGACTCCCCTGTGATTCATGCCACAATCCTGTTTCTGGCCTTCTCCCTGGTGCTGTTCCATCTTCTCTCTGACGTGCTGCGCCGGGTTTTGCAGCGGGACTATTCTGCCAAGGAGGAAGCCAGGCTATGAACCGAAAAAAACGTCCTCTCGCCTATGTCATTCCCATTCTGATCCTGTCGTTCTTTTTGTTTGGGTCTCTCTTTGCGCCCCATCCCCCAACGGCTACCAACATCCAAAACAAATACCTCACCATCAGCAGAGACTACCCATTGGGAACAGATTCCTTTGGGCGGTGCGAGTTTTCCCGCATCTTAGAGGGGGGAAAGACCACGTTAGGAATTGTCCTTGTGGGCTCATCCATCGTGATCCTCCTGGGGATTTTCTTCGGTATCTTGCTGGCAAACACGGGCCGGCGCCGCAACGTGTTCGCGGAAAGTTGTTTGCATGCGGTCACTGCCATTCCACCGGTGGCGTACCTGATGATCTTCATCGGCATTTGGGGGAACAGCATTCCTACTATGCTGGTTGCGCTAACCGCTTCCTTGATTCTTCGCATGATTCAGTTGGTCAAAACCCTGATTGAAGTGGAGTATGCCAAAGCATATATTCTGTGCGCCATTGCCTGCGGCGCAAGCAAACTGCGCATTATGCTCATACATATTTTGCCGAACATCCTTCGAGACGTGGTGCAGTTTATCTGCCTTTCCTGCGCAGAAATGATGATCGCCATCTCTGGGTTCTCTTTCATTGGTCTGTCTTTGGGCGACGATGTCATTGATTGGGGCGTGATGCTATCCGACGCCAGAGCCTCAGCTGGAACACACCCGGCACTGCTGATGTACCCGATTCTTTCCATCTTTCTCTGCGCCCTCTGCTTTCATTGCTTGGGGCGGCTTCTGGAAAAGGAGGAGATCTGATGCTGGACGTTAAAAATTTGACCGTTCAAATCAAAAACGGCGCCCCGATCCTGAATGGGGTTTCGCTTTCCGTTCCCATAGGAACCTGCATTGGTTTGACCGGGGCCAGTGGGTCTGGCAAGACAACGCTGCTCAAAGCCATCCTGGGAATGCACAGCAGCAATCTGGAGATTCCAGCCGGCGAAATTCTGTTGGAGACAGATAACCTACTAAACCGGACCGCAAAAGAACGCCGTATGCTTTGTGGCGCCGTGCTGGGATTGATTCCCCAAAACCCCATGACGGCCTTTTTTCCCCACGCAAAAATCGGGCAGCAAATCACCGAAACATTGCAAATACATACCGGGGTCTCCAAAAAGCAAGGGGCAGCCCTATCAGCTGAGGTTTTAAGCCGGGTCAATTTAACGGACACCAAGCGGGTAATGAACGCCTATCCCGGTGAGCTTTCCGGCGGTATGCTCCAACGGATCGCAATGGCACTGATCCTGGGAACCAAGCCCCGCTATGTGCTGGCAGACGAACCAACCAGCGCCTTGGATGCGGCCAACCGCGATTTGCTGCTGGACCTTCTGAACGCCTACCAGAAAAACGCCGGCATCCTGTTCATCTCCCACGATGCAGAGGCAATGAAAAGGTTGTGTCCCGTCACCCATGTTATGGAACAGGGCAGGATCCTTGAAACCCAGGCCACAGAGGAGCTCTTTCTACACCCTCAGCAGCCCTGGACCAAGCGCTTTGCCCAGGCAGCCTGCCACCGGGAGGAGGTGAATTGGACGTGGATTGCATTGAACTAAGCCATCTCACCAAAACATACCGTGATGCCCAGGGCGAACCCTTCTCCCCACTGGACCATCTTTCCCTGGTCTGGGAGAAGGGGCACAGCATCGCTCTTATGGGGGAAAGCGGCAGCGGCAAAAGCACATTGGCCCGGCTGATGATCGGATTGGAGCGACCCTCTGCCGGGCACGTTTTCCTCGGCGGAAAAGACACCACCCGCTGGGGGTTCCGGGCGTGGCAAAGGTGCCGGGCAAACATACAGGCCGTTTTCCAGGACGCCGGAGGGACCTTAAATCCGGCCTGGAGTACCTTAAAAAATGTAGAGGAGGCCCTTGTAAATTTCACCGATCTCTCCGCCAAACAGAGGAAACAGCGCATTGTGGACCTGATGGAACAGACCGGTCTGCCAAAAGAGCTGCTCAACACACCGGTTGCCAAACTATCCGGCGGAGAGCAGCGGCGGCTGGCTTTGCTGCGTTCCCTCTCCATATCGCCAGAATTTCTCATTCTGGACGAAGTCACCGCGGGGCTTGACCTGATTGCAACAGAAGCCGTGCTGCAGCTACTGGAAAAATACCAGCACGAGCACCACTGCGCGTATTTGGTCATTACCCACGACCTGCAGATTGCCGCGCGGCTCTGTGAGGTCATTTATAAGATCGAACACGGAAAACTTACCAAAAAAGCCGTTCGATCATGAGACAAACATAAGACAGGAA
>DBEYYM010000123.1:0-14774 GCA_048184675.1 Evtepia sp.
TTTGTAAACTGCGGGAATCCTGGCCTCAGCCTCTTTACATTCACGATTTAGCCTGCTAAAATAGGAAAGCAGTTGAGCACAAAGGAGGCATATTCCGTGAAGAAAGTGCCAAAGGAAGACCACGATCTGCTGTATGAAAGTTTGCTGCAGCTGAAGACCGTGGAGGAGTGCCGGCAGTTTATGGAAGACCTGTGTACCGTAACCGAGCGGAAGGCTATGCGCCAACGGATTGAGGTGGCCATGTATCTGCGGGAGGGAATGATCTATCAGGACATCCTCAAGCGCACCGGCGCCAGCAGCGCCACCATCAGCCGGGTTAACCGCTGCCTCCAGTACGGCGCCGACGGCTATCAAACCGTTCTGCCCCGGCTGGATCCGATTTGGGAGGAGAAGAAAAAACCGTGAGCCATTGGGAGGAAACTTACAATGCCTTGGCCGGCTGCTATGATGACATGACCGAGGATGTGAACTATCCCGCCTGGGCAGATTTTTTGGAAAAACTCTTTTCCCGGGGAAAGCATCCGGTGCACACGGTGCTGGATTTGGCCTGTGGCACCGGAACCATGTCCTTCCTTCTGGCCCAGCGGGGCTATGAGGTGATCGGCGTGGATTTCTCTCCAGATATGCTGGCCCAAGCGGCGGAAAAGACCCTGGAAGGGGAGGGGGAGCCCCCCATTTTTCTCTGTCAGGCCATGGACAAGCTGGACCTTTACGGCACGGTGGACGCCTGCGTTTGCCTGCTGGACAGCGTAAACCATGTAACCCAACCGGCCAAGCTGCGAAAGGCCTTTCAGCGGGTTCGTCTATTTTTGGAGCCCGGCGGGATGTTTGTTTTCGACGTCCACACCCCCGCCCACTTAGAGGGGCTGGACGGCGGCATCTTTTTAGATGAGACCGAAGACGCCTACTGTGTCTGGCGGACAGATTACCACCCACGCCGCAAGATCTGCACCTATGGCATGGATGTATTCCGCCGGCAGGGAGAAACCTGGCATCGGGAGAGCGAGATCCACGAGGAGCGGGCCTATACCCCAGAGGAGCTGACAGACTACCTTCGTCAGGCCGGCTTTATAGAGATCCGTCAGTACGGCAACCGAAAACTCCGAAAGCCCGGGGAAGGGGAGGAACGGATCTTCTTCACTGCCCGGAAACCGGAAGAAACACAATCACTGTAACTGTAAGAGAGGCATACCATGGATTATATTGTAAGAATGATCGCCAAGGACGCCCCCATTAAGGCCATGGCGATTCAGGGCAGAGGCCTGGTCCAGCGGGCCAGAGAGATTCACCAGACCCTGCCTGTGGCCACAGCGGCGCTGGGCCGCACGCTGATGGCCACCTCGATGATGGGGCAGCAGATTAAGGAAAAGGATGGCTCGGTCACCCTTCGTATCAGCGGCGGCGGCCCGCTGGGCAACCTTTTGGCCGTGTCTGACAGCGACGGAAATGTCCGGGGCTATGTTCAAAACGGCCAGGTAGAGCTCCCGCTGAAAGGGCCGGCGAAACTGGATGTGGGCCAGGCCGTGGGCACGGCTGGCTCCCTGACCGTTATCAAAGACCTGCGGCTGAAAGAGCCCTATGTGGGGACCATTCCTCTGGTCTCTGGGGAGATCGCAGAGGATATTACAGCTTATTTTGCCGAGAGTGAACAGATTCCCACTGCCTGTGCGTTGGGCGTGCTAGTGGATACCGATCTCTCTGTGGCTGCGGCTGGCGGTTACCTGATCCAACTTCTCCCGGGAGCCACCGATGAGATGATCGACAAGATCGAAGCTGGCATTGCCAAGGTGGGCCAGATTACCAAGCACCTAAACCAGGGGGTCAGCCCAGAGGGGCTGCTGCGGATGGTGCTTTGTGACTTTGACCTGGATCTGCTGGAGACCATCCCCGTGGAGTACCGCTGCTATTGCAGCCGGGAGCGGATGCGCAATGCGCTGGTCAGCATGGGCAAGAATGAGCTCCGGGCCCTGATTGCGGAACAGGGGCGGGCAGAAATGACCTGTCAGTTTTGTGATGCTATCCACGTCTTTGAGAAAGAGGAATTGGAGGAGCTGGCCGCCTCCCTGTGAGGGGCCAGCCGCTCCTTTTGGTATGCTTTTCCTCCGTTGTAAAAAAATCAAAAAAATTGAAAAAAGCTATTGACAAAAGACAAGGCTTTAGATATAATAAGTCACGTCGCTCGGGGTTGCGAGAGCAAATGAGGGCGGCAGCGAACGGGAGCATAGCTCAGCTGGGAGAGCACATGCCTTACAAGCATGGGGTCACAGGTTCGAGCCCTGTTGTTCCCACCACCTATTTGGCGCGGTAGTTCAGTTGGTTAGAACGCCGGCCTGTCACGCCGGAGGTCGAGGGTTCAAGTCCCTTCCGCGTCGCCAAGGGGTTCTGCGTGTACCCCTTATCATGCCCAGGTAGCTCAGTTGGTAGAGCAGCGGACTGAAAATCCGCGTGTCGCTGGTTCGATTCCGGCCCTGGGCACCATCTGCGAGTGTAGCTCATCTGGTAGAGCGCCACCTTGCCAAGGTGGAGGTAGCGAGTTCGAGCCTCGTCACTCGCTCCAGATGGCGCCATAGCCAAGTGGTAAGGCAGAGGTCTGCAAAACCTTTACCCCCAGTTCAAATCTGGGTGGCGCCTCCATAAAAAAGCCTTGTCGAAAGACAAGGCTTTTTTCATATCCTGTTGCAGTGGACTGAGGAACCGAATATGATTTATTTTGTCGAGGATGATGCCAGCATTCGTGAGCTGGTTCTGTATACCTTAAATAATGCAGGCTTCCAGGCGGAAGGGTTTGAGCGCCCCTCTGCCTTTTGGGCTGCCATGGGGCAGGTGAGACCCACCCTGATCTTGCTGGATATCATGCTGCCCGAAGAGGATGGGCTGTCCATTTTGCGCAAGCTCCGGGCCGACCCCATCACCCGGGCAACCCCGGTAATGATGCTGACCGCCAAAAGCACCGAGTATGACACCGTGCTGGCCCTGGACGCCGGCGCTGACGACTATGTACAAAAGCCTTTTCGCATGATGGAGCTTCTTTCCCGCATCCGGGCGCTGATCCGCCGGGCTGAGCGTTACGGCAGCCCCACAGAGCCGGTAGAATATCAGACCGAGGGTCTGGAGGTTTCCCCCTCCCGGCATTTGGTAAGGGTGGATGGGAAAGAGATCGCATTAACCCTGAAAGAGTTTGAGCTTCTCTGCCTTCTGCTGGAAAACAAGGGAATTGTTCTCTCCCGAGACAAGATTTTGGACAAAGTGTGGGGAGATGCCATGGGCCGGGAGAGCCGGACGGTGGATGTTCACATCCGAACCCTGCGGCAGAAGCTGGGCGCTGCAGGGGGGCTGATCGAAACGGTTCGCGGAATCGGCTATAAGTTTAAGGGTGAGGATTGAGACGACCATTCCCGTGAAACAGAGGAACCAAGCAATGAAATGGATTCGTAAACTATTTATCCTTGCTGTGATGGCCATTTTGGTGACCGGACTGCTCCGAACAGTCTTCCTTCCCAAGGAACTGAACAGCTATGAAAACCGCTATGCCAACCAGCTTCCAGCCCTTTCCTGGTCGAGTTATTTGGAGGGCACCTACCAGGAGGGGGTGGAGGACAGCCTGGAGGATCAAGTTCCCTTTGGGCAGGTGATGAAGCGTCTTTACAACCAAAACCACGCCCGCTATGTGAAAGGGGCGCTGGATGGGGTGACGGGGCTGCTGGGACTGGAGAAAAACCGTTACGTCCGGTTTGGCAGCCTCCAGCTGTATGGGGATGACTATATTGTGAATTGGACCCAGACCCTCTCCCAGGACCAAGAGAAACTGGACCGTAAAATCGCTGTCCTGAACGAGACCTTTGCCCGCCATCCCGAGTTGAATTTCTTTGTCTACTACATTGAGAAAGACACGGACATTGACTTCGAAACCGGGGAAAAGAGTGGCCTGTCCGACTATCTCCTCCAGGGGCTCAACCTGCCGGAGACCAGGAAGGGAACCTTTTCGGTGGACAGCTATGAGGACTTCGCCGAAAAATTCTATCGCACCGACACCCATTGGAACTGTGTGGGTTCCTATGAAGGCTATCTTCAGCTGTGCTCCCTGCTGGACTGTGACGGCACTCCGCTGGTGCCAACCGGAGAGGCTGTCCTGTTAGGAGATACCTTCAGCGGGGTAAAGGCCTTCTACGTGGGGGCCACAGGGGTTCTGACGGAATCCTTTTACGCCTACCCCTACGATTTTCCCGCCATGACCGTCACCATCAACGGAGCACCGGCGGAGGATTATGGCAGCCAAACGGCCTTCTTCACGGGGCAGGAGCAGACCAACCTGTCCTATGGCACTTTTTATGGAGAGGACAACGGGGAGACCGTCCTTTCCACAGGGACCCAGGGGCGTGGCAATATCCTGGTGATTGGAGAGTCCTTTGACAATGCCATCCTGAAATTGCTGGCCAGCCACTATGACAACCTGTACTCTGTGGACCTGCGGTATTATGAGCACAGCATGGGGACGGCCTTCGATTTCTCTGCCTATACGGCCGAGCATGAGATTTCCAACGTGCTTCTGATTGGAAATATTGATTACTTTCTGCAGGATACCTTTGACCCGGAGGGATGAAAGATGGTATTTAGCAGTGTAACGTTTCTATACTTATTTCTGCCCCTGGCGGTGATCCCATACTTCCTGTGGAAGAATCGTGTCTATCGAAACGGGCTTTTGCTGGTGCTCTCGCTGTTTTTCTATTCCTGGGGCGAGCCCAAATATGTGGTCATGCTTCTGGCGGCCACCGTGGTGGCCTATGTAGGCGGCAGAGGGATGGCAGCGCTGGCGGGGAAGCAAAGGGCCAGAAAAGGGGTGTTTCTGGTCACCCTGTGCCTGGTGGTGCTGAACCTGCTGGTGTTTAAGTACCTCAACTTCTTTTGGGACAATGTGAGCCTGCTTGTTGCCACAGACTGGACCCTGCCCCAAATCACCCTGCCCATTGGCATCAGCTTTTACACCTTCCAGATCCTTTCCTATGTGATTGATCTGTACTTTGGACGGGTGGGCCTGCAGAAAAACTTTTTCTATCTGCTTTTGTACATCAGTTTCTTCCCCCAGCTCATTGCTGGCCCCATCGTCCGCTACAGCACCATTGAGGAGGAGATCCTGCACCGCAGGGAGTCCTGGGAAGATGTGGAGGCCGGCCTCAAACGTTTTATTGTGGGGCTGAGTAAAAAAGTCCTGCTGGCCAACAATGTGGCTGCTATTGCAGAAATGATTTACAGCGGAAACCAAAGCATCTATGGTACCGCCATGTATTGGCTGGCAGCCCTGGCCTACACCATGCAGATCTACTTTGACTTTTCAGGCTACAGTGACATGGCCATCGGCCTGGGCAGGATGTTTGGGTTCCACTTTTTGGAGAACTTTAACTACCCCTATGTCTCCCGTTCCGCCACAGAGTTCTGGCGACGGTGGCACATTTCCCTGTCCTCCTGGTTTCGGGACTACATCTATATCCCCCTGGGCGGAAACCGGGTAGGGAAGGGGAAGTGGATACGGAACATCCTCGTTGTCTGGGGGCTGACAGGCTTTTGGCATGGGGCGGAATGGAACTTCATCCTCTGGGGACTGTATTACGCGGCCCTTTTGGTGGCGGAGAAATTCTTCCTGGGTCGGCTGCTGGAAAAGCTCCCCGGGCCCATCCGCTGGCTGTATGCCTTTTTTGTGGTGAATTTGGGGTGGGTCCTTTTTAACCTGACCGATTTTGCGGCCCTGTCCCACGCCTTACACACTATGTTTTCCTGGCAGAGCACCAACCTGGCGCAGGTCATCAGCACCAATTCCAATATTCTGTTGGCGCTGGTTTACCTGCCCTTGGCCCTCCTGTTTTCTTTCCCAGTGGTCCAAAAGCTTCCCCGGCCAAAGACCCTGGTGGGAATGCTTCTGGAGGACGGTGTGTATGGGATTTTATTGATCCTGAGCATTTTGTTTATCATCAGCTCCTCCTATAACCCCTTTATTTACTTTCGATTTTAAGAAAAAGCACGCCGCCGGAATCCTTCCGGCAGCGTGCTTTTTGGCAAAGAGGTTTATTATGCGTGGCATACCTTATCTAAAATCCCCGCCAGATAGGCCAGGACCACGCCATAGTTGCAGATCGGTACCCCTTGTTCCTCCGCCTGGGCAATGCGGTTGAGTACATGGCGGCGGTTAAACATGCAGGCGCCGCAGTGAATCACTAGATCATAAGGGGAGAGGTCCTTGGGAAAATCATTTCCCCGGACAAAGTCGAAGGAGAGCCCCTGCCCGATGGTTTTGCGGAGGAGGCGGGGGATCTTTTCCCGCCCGATGTCCTCTGACAGAGGGGCATGGGCGCAGGCCTCTGCCACAAGGACGGTGGACTGCTCCGTTAGCCCGCCAATGGCTTTGGCGCCGTCCAGAAAGGTTTGAATGTCCCCTTTGTACCCGGCAAAGAGGATGGAAAAGGAGGTCAGAAGGCTTTCCGGCGGCTTCACATTCCACACGGCAGGGAAGGCCTGGGAGTCCGTAATGATCAGCTTAGGCGGCCGTTTCATGGCTGCTAGGGTGGTGTCCAGGCAGTCGACGGTACAGCTCATGACGGAACATTTTTTGTCCAGCAGCTCCCGGATGGTCTGGACCTGGGGAAGGATCAGCCGCCCTTTGGGAGCCTGAAGGTCTTGGGGCATGACCAGCAGAACCAGATCGCCAGGTTGGGCCAGTTCCCCGGTGATGGTAAGCTCCCAAAAGTCCTCGGGAACCCGCCGGACGATTTCCTGGCGCAGCTGGGGAATGCCCTCTCCCGTTTTGGCGCTGACCGCCAGCACGGGAAGGCCGTCCAGCTGCTGGGAAATGGTTTCCCGGAGGGACGCAGGGTCTGCCAGTGTGTCACATTGGTTTAGCACAATGAGAACGGGAACCTTCTTTTCCTGAAACAGACGAAACCAGGGGAGTTCTTCCTGGGGTAGCCCGGTCAAAACCAAGATGGCAAGGTCTGTTTTCTCCACAGCCTGCCGGGTCTTTTCCACCCGGAGGGCACCTAGGTCTCCCACGTCGTCCAGACCGGCGGTGTCGATAAAGACCACCGGGCCCACGCCGTGGAGCTCAAAGGATTTGTATACCGGGTCTGTGGTGGTACCCGCCACCGGGGAGACCAGGGAGATCTCCTGTCCGGTGAGCGCGTTAATGAGGGAGGACTTGCCGGCGTTTCGGTTGCCAAAAAGGCCAATATGGAGCCGGCTGGCCCTTGGGGTGTCTTGGATGCTCATATCAGTTCCCTCCCAAATGTAAAGTGAGCCCTGCCAGCTGGGCTATCTCCTGGCAGTGTTTCAGCCCGGAGACATGACGCTGATCGATGGGGCGGAAATCCTTGGCCTTTGCATCAGGGAGCAGGTCGCAGAACAAAAGGTTAGCCCCGCAGGCAATGGCGTTGAGGTTGCCAGTTTCATCGGCCAAGCCGGTTTTGGGATTGATGCCCGGTTGCTGGGCGGTGATTTTGATGTTTGGCAGCATCAGGCGAAGGATGGCCATCTCCTTGTTGTTCAGCAGGAAGCTGCCTGGCCCGCCCTCCAGGGCCAAAGGTGTGTTGGCGGCAGGGAGATAGGGGATGTTGGGTGCCCAGCTGATTTCCAGCTCCTTCATCAGCAAAATATCATCGGCCAGTTCATCCAGTGTCTGGCCCGGCCAATCTACAATGTTTCCTGAGGCCAGTTTCATGCCGGCCTCTTTGATCCAGTGGGCGCACTGCATCCGCTTTTGAAAGGTTGTGGAGGGATTCAGCCGCTGGAAGCTATCTGGATGGGACATTTCAAACTTCAGCACATATTCTTCCACGCCAGCGTCGTGGAGGGCCTGGTATTGGCTCTTTTCCAGTTCGCCGGCGCCCAGGGCAATGGTGAAGCCTTGCTTCCGCAGGCCATCTACCAGGGTGAGGAGATTGTCAAAACCATAATTGGGATCTTCTCCGGCCAGAAGAAACATGCGCCCCAGGCCATCAAGGCGGGCCTTTTGAGAGAGGGAAAGGATCTCTTCAGGCGGGATGCGGTAGCGGGGAATTTTGTTCCCCGCCCGCATGCCACAGTAGAGACATTGGTTTTTGCACACATTTGTATAGGCCAGCATGGCGGTGACCCAAAGGGTGTTTCCAAAGTGGCTTTGGCAGGTCTTACGAGCCGCTGGTGCCACCTGGGCCCAGAAGGTTTCCTCGGGCATGGTTAGGATCTCTAAAACGTCCTGTTTGGTCTGAATCTCCATGAAGCACCCCTCCTTTGAGCGCGTGATAGTAGAGGCATTCCAAGGTGTTTTAGGAGACTGCGTAGTAGAAATCGTCCCCGGGCAGGGTGCCGCCCACAGACTGGGGATTCTGATCAAACAAAACCTGGAAATAGCCCTGCACAGAGGTCTTCATCTCTTGACCGGTGATGCAAACAATGTTGCAGTAGGGGATGGCCTTTTCTGCTACAGCGGCATCCACAATGTCATACTGGCCGATCAGCTGGGCTGCGTCGGCTACGTTCTCATTGACATACTGGGTGGAGGCGGCATACTCTTCCAGGAAAGCGGCCACGGCCTCAGGGTGTTCCTTGGCAAACTCTGCCCGGACAATGAGACCGGCGGTGTTCAGCTGGCTGCCATTGTCCAGCGCATCCCATTCCTTGGTCAGGTCCAGGGTAATGTTCAGGTCGTCAAATTTAGACTGTGCCACGGTGACAAAGGGCTGGGGCATCATAGCGATCACGTGGTCCTGGGCAGCCATTTGCGCCACGATTTCAGAGGCTTCACTCTTCCACTCGATGGTCACATCGGAGGTGGGGTCCAGGCCGTTTTTCTCCAGCAGATAGTTCAGAGCATACTCGGGGGTGGAGCCCTTACCAGTGGCATAGATGGTCTGGCCCTTGAGGCTGGCCCAATCGGTAACGGTCTGGCCACCCTTTTCCACGATGTAGATCACACCCAAGGTGTTCACGGCCAGAAGCTGGACGGCGCCCTCGGAGTTATTGTAGAGGACAGACCCCAGGTTCACAGGGACGGCCAGAATATCCAGATCACCCTGGAGAATTTTGGGGGTGAGCTCGTCGGCGGAGCCAGCCATGGTGAACTCGTATTGGTTGGCAGTCTGGCCGGCCTCGTTGTCCGCCAGAAGCTTTACCATTCCCATGGAAGTGGGACCTTTCAGGCCGCCCAGGCGGATGGTCACATCGTCTTGGACGTCAGTGGTGACAGTTTCAGGATCGGTTTCTTCGGCAGGGGTGCTGCCACAGCCCGCGCACAGAGCAACGGTCAGGCAAAACACGAGCACTAGGGACAAAAGCTTTTTCATAATCGTAACCTCGATTTCTCGCCTATGGCGGTAATAATTTATTTTACATCCTGATCCTTCAAAAATGCGTTGCATATGCAACTGAAAAGCGTGGTTTTTGATGTAAAATGAAGGATAGGACGAAAAATCCATCAAAAAGCTCCCGTGCCTGTGAGCAGGCACGGGAGCGAAGAAAGACTGGGTTTTGGGGATTATGCCTTCTTCCACAGGCCGTGGAGGTTGCAGTACTCATAAGCAGCCACGAACTTGTCGCCGGGAGCCATAGCAAAGGTGACCTTGGGTTCCTGGCCGGGCTTCAGAGCCTTGCGCTGGTTGCCCTGCTCGGTCTGGAGGCTGACCCACTGGATGTAGTGCTTCTCCTCCATGGGATGGGTGACAGAGCCCACGGAAACGGTGACCAGATTGTCCTGAATCTCCACCACGGGGACATGCTTTTCAGTAGCAGCGTCGGTGGTGTTGGCGACCATTTCCTTCATCTCTTCGCCGCAGCAAGAGGTCTTCACACCGGTGTCCTGAACATAGGCAATGATATTGCCGCAGTGGGAACATTTGCAGAACTTCATATCCATATTATAATCTCCTTTGATTTAATGTAAAAATAATGGTTGTGTCGGCTTTCTTTCCTGTGCTATTATAATACCATCGATTAAATTCTACAACTGTGATTTTGTCACGGAAATTGAAAAAATGTCTTATGTTTTTTGGCTGGAGGGCATTCCAAATGAACCGAGAAATTTCCTTTTATCACTACCTCTCTCCAGAGGAGCAGGACCTGCTGGACCACTCCATGCTGCAAGAAACCTGCCGCAAGGGACAGGTTGTTCACCGCCATGGCGACAGCTGTGTGGGGTTGATTTTCGTCCGCAAGGGGCGCCTGGCCTTTTCGATCCTGTCGGAGGAGGGGAGAGAAATCACGGTATTCCGCATTGAAAAAGGGGAGTCCTGCATCCTTTCAGCAGCCTGTGTGCTTCAGACGTTGGAGTTTGACAGCCATATCACCGCAGAGGTTAATTCCGAAATTGCCATCTTGCCTGCCCCCACACTCTCTCGCTTGATGAACGCCAACCCCGATGTGGAGCGGCTGACCTATAAGCAGGCGGTGGGGCAGTATGCCAGCGTGCTGCGCACTATGCAGCAAATTATTTTCTTTAGCTTGGAAAAACGGCTGGCGTCCTTTTTGCTGGAGGAGAGCCAGCGGCAGAACGCTGCTTCGTTTTCTGCCACCCATGAACAGATTGCCCGATGTATTGGTTCCTCCCGAGAGGTGGTTACCCGGATGCTCAATCAGTTTGCCGGCCGCGGCATTGTGTCTTTGGGCAGGGGAACTGTGACTCTTCTGGATATGGATGCTTTGGAAGACGTGTTGGCTTAACGGACCAAAGAAAGGAGCGAAAGAATGAACCGGGATTTTGAGTATTTTAATCCGACCCAAGTGTTTTTTGGCCGGTCTGCCATGGAGAATCTGGCGCCTGTGCTGTCCATGTATGGAGAAAACGTGCTGTTGGCTTATGGCGGGGGTTCCATTCGGCGAAATGGCGTTTATGACCAGGTCATGCAGGTGCTGAAAGCCTGCGGTAAAAAGGTTACGGAGTTTACTGGTATTATGCCGAACCCTACCTATGCCAAGGTGCTGGAAGGCGGCGCCCTGGCCCGAGCCTGTGAGGCAGACCTGATTCTGGCTGTGGGCGGCGGCTCAGTGATCGACTGCGCCAAGGCAGTCTCCATTGCTGCCGTGGAGGACGGGGATCTCTGGACCAAATACTGGCTGGAAAAACGGCAGCCAGATTGCGACCCGATTCCCGTGGGCGCAGTTCTCACCATGGTGGGAACCGGCTCGGAGATGGATGGAGACGCGGTTATTACCAATGAGGAGACCAAATTTAAGACCTCCTGCTGGGACTATGCCATTTATCCCCGCTTTGCTATCCTAAACCCGGAGTTTACTTACAGTGTACCGGAATACCAGATGGTTTCCGGGATCTTTGATATCTTCTCCCATATCATGGAGATCTATTTTAGCCCCGACGATGAGGACAATATCTCCGACGATTTTGCAGAGGCTTTGATGAAGAGCATCATCCGCAACACGGCGGTAGCCCTGAAAAATCCCCGGGACTATACCGCCCGTGGAAACCTCATGTGGGCATCCTCGTTGGCGCTAAGCGGCATCCTCTCTCCCTCAAAACGGGAGGACTGGGAGGTTCATCAAATCCAGCACCAGCTGGGGGCGTATTACGACTGCGCCCACGGCATGGGTTTGGCGGCAGTCTCTCCCGCCTATTACCGGCTGGTTTGCCCCTACGGGTTGCCCAAATTCCGGCGGTTTGCTGTGAATGTTTGGGGCATTGATCCGGCGGGGAAAAGTGACCTTGAGGTGGCGCTGGCTGGCATTGACGCCCTGGCGCAGTTTATTCAGGACAGCCACATGACGCCCAACCTGCGGGCTTTGGGGATTCCCGATGATAGCCTTTTGGAAACCATCGCCGGAACTTGCAATCTCCGCAAAGGCGGCTATCATCCCCTGACCCGGGAGGATGTTTTGAAGGTCCTGCGTGAGAGCTTTTAAGAGATGAGAGCGCAAAAAAAGAAGGTGCATGAACTTCATGCACCTTCTTTTTCATCCCAAAAATAATTAGAAATAGAGTTCGTCGCTATCGCCCTGCGCCCCCAGCAGGTCCACAAAATAAGGTGCAACCACATAGACATTGGTTGCCACTTTCATAATGTGGCCGTCTTCGGTATAGATGACACCGGAAACGAAATCCAGCAGACGGCGGGCAACTTCCCGATCCGTTTTGGCCAGGTTTAGCACCACAAACTTCATATCCCGGAGGAGGTCGGCAATTCTCGATGCGTCCTTATATTCCTGGGGAGCAACAAGAACCACCTGCATGTCGGCAACACTGTGAATGGGCTGGACCCCTTCGGATTCCCAACTTTGCGCTTCTTCCTCGTAGGCGTAGCTTTCTTCGTAATCTTCGTACAGGTCCTCTTCTTCCGGTTTCCGGCGCAGTGCGCTAAAGAATGACATGTGCGTACCTCCTCTGTATTTCGATGCTCTCTTGATCTATGCCCCAATATCACAAGAGCACAACTCTTGCTTCTATCAAGTGTTTTAACTATGATACTACAAAAGATGATGGATTTCAAGGCTTTTGTGGAATATTTTGTGAATGATTGTAATTGTTTCTCTATATATTGATACCGTTCTGTAACTATTTTCGGGGCCCGAAAAAATTTGTAAAACGAGGAAGGAAACAAGACCACAATATATAGTGGAAGGCGACAAAAGGCCCCAAGAGATCAAAGGTCCTGCTGATAGTCTTCTAACAGGCGGAGCAGCTCCTCCTCATCTTTGTCATCCAGGCCATGGGCGTTGGCCATTCCCTCCACATGGTGGGTTAGCTCATGGGCCAGCGTGGTGTATAGCTCTTCCTTCCAGGTTTCTTCGCTCCAGTTTTCATTGCGGGCAGAGGCCAGGAAGGAGCCATAATACAGGTTAATGAATCGGCCCAGGTAACCGTCCTGGATGTATTCGCCCATGAAGTAGACCTCGCCCTCGGGGAACATGGGGTCGGTTTTGGCCTCCTCTTGGAGGAGAATTCCGCCGTTTAAGGTTTCAAAAAAAACTGGGGGAAAGGTTTCTGCCATCTCGTCCAGCAAGTCTGCTACTTGGTCAAAGGTATATTCCATGGGACACCTCCGTCTGATGATGCTTTATTGTATAATAACCTGGGGTTAATTGCAAGAAAACCGGCTCCCGGATAACCGGGAGCCGGAATGTTTTATCGAGTGTATTCTGCATATTGAAGCATATTGCGCAGAAGATAGAGCAGCAGCAAAGCGACGGGAATGTTTACAATGCCTGCCACCAGCAGTCCCGTGGTCACACCGCCTGGCAGGCTCAGAAAGACGGTTAGGAAGATAGCAATCAAAATACCGGGCAAGGTTAAGAGAATCAGAATCAAGAAGTAGAGGAACATAATTAGAACCTTGCTGGTGCCGCTCCAGAAGCGCTCTAGCAGCAGGTTGCCGCTCTGAAAGAGGAAGGCGTAGCTCATCCGGGCAAACAGGCAAACCAAAATGGAAACCGGACCTAGCCCTAAAATCAGGCCCACCGGCACAAAGACCACCACAGCCTCTGCCAGGGCCGAGGGGGCCAGCTCCCGCAGGCAGTGGAGAAGCTTGGCGAAAGAAGACTCCGGCACCAGGTAGATAAAGGGTTTGTAAAGCTCTCGATTGATCCGGCTTTGCCCGGCCGTAAAGAGCTGTAGATAGACGGAAAAGACAAAAATGGGGATAATGCCGGCCTCTTTTGCAAAGAGGGAGAAGGCGATCAGGATGGCCGCAAAGATAAGGCTAATGGGAGTGAGAAGAAAGTAACCGCCCCGCCGGTTTTCGATCTTGTGTTTGTAGTAAAAGGCAGAGGCACCCCAACCGCCTTTCATGCCAATGGCGCCGACGCGGACTTTGCTGGGAGCAGATTCCATGGTGCCTTCCTTTTTGGCTGCAATGGCCGACTGGGCCAGCTCTGCGGTTCGGAGTACATCTTCATACCAATCCCGGTCAAAGTGGGTGAGGAGGAAAACCAGCCCCAGAAACCATACTAAGCACAGCAGGAGACCAGGCCACCAGGGACCTAAACCAATGGAGGCGGCAAAGGCCCAGCCCAACCAGCCACCCACAGGAAAAAGCTGGACTGGCAGGCTGACAGCAGCGTGCACCAACCCGGCCAACCTGTTTTCAGGAGAGGACCAGAGACCCCAGAAGAGCCACACCCCGATCAGGAGCAGGAGGACTGCAATGAGGGCTTTGAGCACCCACTGTGCCCGCTGGCTGCTGCTGGTAAAGGTGTAGATGGTCATGGCTGTAACCTGCCCCAGGAAGACGGCAATTACATAGTAGAGGAACATGCGTGTCATGGTGCCCATGGACAGTCCATAAAGGTTGTGAAGCCAGCCATACTGATAGAATAGGAACAAGCCAACCAGCAGCGTAATGCCGATCTGCCGGAAGAGCCCATAGAACAGGGCTCGGGTCCGGTGGATGGGTGCGGGGAAAATCAGGTTGACATCCGAAAGGGAAAAGACGGTTCCTCCTTTAGAAAACCCGTTCCAAACTGCGTAGAGAAAAATGAAGAGGAAGAGGGCGGTGGCCATAGCGGCCAGCTCGGTGAGATCTCGGTAGCTGTCTTCTGCAGGAAGCTCGCTGCTGCTGCCCCCAATGGAAAAAATCAACAGGGCCAAGAGAACGATAACATAGATCAGGCGAGAGGGCTTGCGGAAGAGATCCCGGATGTTGTTTTTCAGGCGAATGAGGGTCAAGTATACCAGGGGACTCATGGGTGCTGCCCTCCCTCGGTGATGGCAAAGAAGAGCTCTTCCAAGCTGCGGGCCTGGAGTTCTTCCGGGTTGTTATACTGGGTGGCGGCAAAGCGGCCCTTCACCATAATGTGGGTCACGTCCCAGT
>DBEYYM010000124.1:0-11763 GCA_048184675.1 Evtepia sp.
GAAAGTTCACAGTTTAGTGTAGACTTCCCGCTGGAAAGCGGGTAAAATAAAGAACATCATTTTCCAATAAGGAGGTCGTTTCTTTGCGCGCCATGCAACAGTGGCTTGACCGCTTCTGCTACAAGCACCCCCGCCTGAGCATTCCCGGGCTTATGCGCTATATTATCATCGGCAATGTGCTGGTCTTCCTGCTGGACATGTTCAGCACCGGCGGCAGTGCCCTGGGAACCAATCTGTTCAGCTTCAGCGCCAGCGCCATTCTCCATGGTCAGGTCTGGCGGATTATCACCTTTATCTTTGTCCCCTATACCAGCCGGAATTTGCTTCTGTTTATCCTCACGCTCTATTTTTATTACTTCATCGGCACCGCCCTGGAGCGGGAGTGGGGCTCCAACAAATTCACCATCTTTTACTTCTTTGGCGTCATCCTGAATATCCTGATCGGCTTCGTGGTGGGCACGGCGTCTATGTACTATGTAAATATGTCCATGTTCTTCGCCTTTGCCACCTTGTATCCTGATCTGCAGTTTTTGCTCTTTTTCATCATCCCCGTCAAAGCCAAATGGCTGGCCTGGATTGACGCAGCTTACTTCGCCATCGCCGTGATTCAGTTCCTCATCGCCGGCCATTTCCTCTATGCTTTGGTCCCCATTGTGGCTGTGCTCAACTATCTGCTCTTCTTCGCCTCGGACATTGGCAGCAAGGTCTCCTACTGGAAGGGCCGGGCCAAGCACAAAGCCACCCAAAACCACTACCGCCAGTCTTACGGCGGCCCCAAAGTGGTGAACTTTCACGACGCCAAGACCAAAACCAAAACCGATTATCTCCACAAATGCGCCGTCTGCGGCAAGACCGACCAGACCGATCCCCAAATGGAGTTTCGGTATTGCTCCAAGTGCAACGGCTACTACTGCTACTGCGCTGACCATATTAACAGCCACATCCACATCCAGTGAGGATGGCTCTCAAAAGGAGGAGATTTCCTATGACCGACCAGGACCTGGTGGAGCTGGCCTTCACCATGCTGGATAAGTCCTATGTGCCCTATTCCCACTTCCCCGTGGGCGCCGCCCTGGAGGGAACTGACGGCACCATTTACACCGGCTGCAATGTAGAAAACTCTGCCTACGGCTCCGCTTTCTGCGCCGAGCGCACTGCCCTGGTAAAGGCCGTCAGCGAAGGCTGCCGAACCTTCACCCGCCTGGCCGTGGTGGGCAACAGCACCGACTACTGCTGGCCCTGCGGTGCCTGCCGGCAGATGCTCTATGAGTTCGCCCCAGACTTAGAAATCCTTGTGGCCAAAAAGGACCACACCTTTGTAAAATACACCCTGCGCCAGCTGCTTCCCTGCGGCTTTGGCCCTGCCAGCCTGACCTGAGGCTGCGCGCAAAACGACGCCCCCGCTTCCTTACGGAGACGCCATTCTATCCTGGATCCGTTTTCAAAAGGAGGTTTCCCTATGGATCTGCAAGAATTCCTACGACAAATGAATTCCGGCGAGCCTTTGCAAGGGGGCGGCGAGGCCCACCTTTTTATGCGGGAGCTGACAGAGGAAACCATGAAACTCACCTGTGAGCTCAACGGAAAGTATCACACCGGAGACGAAATTCGGCAGATTTTCTCCCAGATCACCGGAAAGCCTGTCCCCAATGGATTCCGCCTCTTTCCCCCCTTTTACACCAGCTGCGGAAAAAACATCACCGTGGGCAAAGGCGTCTTCATTAACACCGGCTGTCATTTCCACGACCAGGGCGGCATCACCCTGGGAGACGGCACGTTTCTAGGCAGCAATGTGGTCCTGACCACTATAAACCATGACTTTAACCCCCGAAGCCGCAGCACGGCCTATCCCGCTCCCATTGTCACAGGAAAACACGTCTGGATTGGTTCCAGCGTCACAGTGGTTCCCGGGGTCACCATTGGGGAGGGCGCCATTGTGGGAGCCGGGTCGGTGGTCACCCGGGATGTCCCCCCAAACACCATCGTAGCCGGGGTCCCCGCCCAGGTCATTCGGGAAATTGACCCCAATGATCCCTACCCCTCTACGCACAAAAAGCGAATGAAGTGACTTCGCCCCCTGGCATCGTTGAAAAAACAGCGGAGCTGCTGCCGAAAGGCAGCAGCTCCGCTTGTTTTTGCGCCGTCTCTCTCCTGGGACGGAAAAAGAGGGTTCTTTTTTGCTCCCCAAAAGAGACGAAACTAGGATGTTACGCATTTCCTCGGGCCGTCCGCTCCACGGGATCTTCCCGGAAGAACAGTGTGATACACCAAATGGCGGACAGGCACACCAGGATATACACCAGCCGGCTCACACCGCTGGCGGAGCCGCCAAAGAGGGCCGCCACGATGTCCAGGCCGAAAATCCCGACGCAGCCCCAGTTCAGGCCACCGATAATGGCCAGCACCAGGGCAATTCTGTCGATTACCTTCATAGGAATCCTCCTGATACCAGACGCCAAAGAAAGGGTGCGCCAAAGGCGCCGGCGTCTGTGCAGGACCACAACTGCGTGGCCCCTTGGATTTTCGAAGCCCGGCAGAGGCGCCGCCCCTTCCGGTCTCCGAATGGTAGTATGTCCTGCCCAGCGGGCAATATCCTGGAAAAATTTTCTTTTTTCAGTCTGGATAGTAGTTAATAATCAGCCCCGAAACCATTTCCTCTCCCAGGTTGCAATAGGTATGTTCCACGGTGGAGTCAAAGGCCAGCGCGTCCCCGGGGCGCAGAGAATACTCCTGGCCGCCGGTCTTTAAGAGCAGCTCCCCGCTGAGCACGTAGACATATTCCTGGGCCTGGGCCAGGTGCCCGGCAGAACGGTTGGCCGCGTGGGGGTCCAGCTCCATGGAGAAGAGCTCAAAATTTCGCCTGGTGCCCCCCTTGAAGTAACAGTACACCCGGTAGTGGCCCCCCTCCTCGGTCTGGGGCTGAACGGCTTCCCGCCGGACCAGGGTGGGCCCTGGCTCACTTCCCTCCATAAGCCGGGTAAAGGGGACCTTCAACCCATTGGCAATTTTCCAAATCGTGTTGATGGTGGGGTTGCCGTTCCCTTTTTCCAGCTCTGACAGCACAGCCTTGCTGATGCCTGACAGGTCAGATAGCTGCCCCAAGGTCAGGTTGCGCTCTTGGCGCAGTTGTTTTAGGTTTGCCCCGATACATTTCCCCAGATCCATGGAAAATCCTCCCTCGGCCTCTTGACAATCAAACCGGACAGTCGTAAGATATATCAAACAATTCGTTCAAAATACCGAATTCTTGTTTGACATATTATACCCAAGCCACCACCAAAAAGCAAGGGTACTGGGGGGAATCTGCCATGAAAACCAAGGCCTTCCGGGCCGCGCTGCCTTACACCCTGCCCATCTGCGTGGGTTTTCTCTTTCTGGGGATCTCTTATGGCTTCCTAATGGGAAGCTATGGCTTTTCCTTTGTCTATCCCATGCTTATGAGTTTGTTCATCTTTGCCGGGTCCATGGAGTTTGTCACAGCCAACCTTCTGCTCATGCCCACCTTTCAGCCCCTCCACGCGTTCCTGCTCACCCTCATGGTCAATGCCCGGCACCTGTTTTATGGCCTATCCCTGCTGGAAAAATTTAAGGGGCTGGGCTGGATGAAACCCTATCTCATCTTTGGCCTGTGTGACGAGACCTTCTCCATCCACTGCACAATTTCCCCGCCAGAGGATGTAGACCCGGCTTGGTTTATGTTTTTTACCACCCTTCTCAACCAGCTCTATTGGGTTACCGGCGCCACCTTGGGCGGTCTGCTGGGCCAGGTGATCCATTTTAACACCAAGGGCATTGAGTTTGTGATGACCGCCCTGTTTGTGGTCATGTTTCTCAGCCAGTGGGAGCAGAACAAGGACCACCGCCCCGCCCTCATCGGCGTGGGCTGCACCCTGCTGTGCCTGCTGGTGCTGGGCAGTGAGCACTTCCTTCTGCCTGCCATGGCCCTGGTGATCCTCTGCTTTCTCGTGCTCCGCAAAAAATTCCCCCAGGAGGTGCCCCAATGACATTGCTGCAACAAATCCTCACCGTGACCGTGGTGGTTTTGGGGACCATGACCACCCGGTTTCTCCCCTTCCTGCTCTTTCCCGAGGGCAGAAAGCCGCCGGCCTTCATCCGCTACTTGGGCACGGTGCTGCCCAGCGCCGTGATTGGCCTTTTGGTGGTCTTTTGCCTGAAGGATGCGGTCTTCACTTCCTGGCACGGCCTGCCGGAGATCATTGCCATCCTGGCCGTTGGCCTGCTGTATCAGTGGAAAAAGAACGTCTTTCTCAGCATCGCCGGGGGAACCGTCTTTTACATGGTCCTGGTGCAGACCCTTTTTTCCTAATTCACTCCGCCAGCAGGGCTCCATACAAACGCAAAAACGAGGCGCTTCCAACCCAGGGAAGCCGCCTCGTTTTTTATTCTGTCACGTCTTCCTCTTCCACCTGGGGCAGAGCTGACCACACATCAGCGGCGGTGAGGCGCTGGTGATCCCGGTAGAAGATCCGCTCGCCATCGGCTGTAATCACCACGGCCTCCACCTCCTCCAGCTGGGTCAGGGTCAGAACCACACAGTAGTCGGCCAGGGTCAGGTCAATGCCCGAGAGGAGGCCATAGCTGCCGGAAAAATCCACCGTCAGCAGCCCATTTTCCAGGCTCCACTGGCGCAGCGTCACCAACTCGGGAATGACGTTGGTCAGGTCCTCCCGCTGGGGCGGGGTGAGCAGCAGGGAGAGCAGCCCCTCCACCGGGTCCGTTCCCGGGGGCAGGGTGCGCTTTTCCGCCGCCAGGGCCGCCTCTTCCCCTGCCGCTTGGCTGACGTAGTAGACATCATAGCCTGCTTCCTCCCCTTCCCCACAGCCGGACAGGCCCAGCAGAAGGGCCAGGGACAAAAGCAGGGCGCTCATTCGTTTCATGGCTCTCCCTCCTCTTTCCAGGCAGGCAGGGTCACGGTAAAGACCACCCCGGCCTCCTGGCGGGGGGCCACAGTGACCTCGCCCCCGTGGTGGCGCACAGCGTCCCGGACAATAGACAGGCCCAAACCGGTGCCTCCGGCCGCGCGGGAGCGGGCCTTATCCACCCGGTAAAACCGCTCGAAAATGCGGGGCATGTCCTCCTGGGGGATGCCCACGCCCGTGTCCGCCACGGCCAGGCAGATGGTCTCCCCCTGGCGGCGAGTGGTCACCAGAACCTGACCATTGGGCACATTGTATTTGATGGCGTTTTCCATAAGGTTGCGCAAAATCTGGCTGGCATCCTCGCTGTTGCACTTGGCCAGGCACCCTTCCTCCAGGTCGGTTTCCAGGCTCACCTGGGCGCTCTCGGCCAGAGGGAGCAGCAGGCGGCGGATCTTTTCCGCCTGACGGCTCATGTCCACCGGCTCCTGCGGGATGGTCCGCCCCTCGTCCAGGCGGTTGAGCTCCAGCAGCTCCTGGCTGATGTGGATGAGGCGGTCTGCCGCCTCTCCGATATCCCCCACAAACTCCCGTGTGGTGGCCGGGTCAATGGTCTCATCCTGCAAAATGGAATCGGTGAGCAGGCGGATGGAGGCCAAGGGGGTCTTGAGCTCATGGGAGGCGTCGGACACAAAGCGCCGCCGCTCCTCCTCGGTGATCTGGAGCCGCCCGGTGAGCTGGTTAAACTCGTCCGCCAGCTGGGCCAGCTCATCCTTGCCGTGCATGGTCACCCGGTGGGTATACTCCCCCGCCCGCACCTTGCGGATGCCCCCCAGCAGGGTGCGAACCCGCCGGGAGAGGAAGGAGGAAAAAATACCAAACAGGGTCAGCACCGCCAGGCAGACCACCACGGAAATCAGCCGCAGGTTTCCCTGGAGTTCCCCCAGCAGGGCCCCCTGGCTGCTGTCCTGGGCATAGAGGCAAACCGCCCCCACCACCTGGTTTCGGGTCATCACCGGGGAGGCTGCCCGGCTGTAAAAGGTCCCGTCTTGGTATTCACTGAAAAAAGCGTCGTTTCCCCGCAGCGCGGAAACCACCTCTCCCGTAAGGGCATACTTTCCCAGGAAGGATTCTTCCGCCGTGTCGTAGAGAATGAGCCCCGCCCGGTCGGTGACCACCAGCCGGTGGACATCCAGGTCTTCCAGCTGGCTCACGGCCTGCTCCACCGTCTCTGTGGTGAGGCCATCGGCGGTGGTAAGGGTGTTGGTCACCAGCACCGCCTGGTTGGCCAGCGCGGTTTGCTGAGAGCGAAACATAAGGTTTTGGCTCATAATCAGCGGATAGGTGTTCATCAGGACCAGCAGCGCTGCAATGAGCAGGGAGTACCCCAGGGCCAGCCGCATTTGCAGGGAATGGGTGATATTCAGTTTGGAGGACCGCTTTTCGTCCACGGGTCCACCTCCTTTCCCTTTGCAGGGATCACTTGCCTTTGAAATAGTACCCCACGCCCCACTTTGTGCACAGCAAGGCGGGGCTGGCAGGGTCTTGCTCCACCTTTTCCCGCAGGCGGCGAATGTGGACGTCCACCGTTCGGTACTCCCCTGTGTACTCATAGCCCCAGACCAGGTTCAAAAGCTGCTCCCGGCTATACACCCGGTTGGGATTTTTCATCAGCAGTTCCAGCAGGTCAAACTCCCGGGCGGTGAGCTCCACGGGCTCCCCGTTTTTCCAGGTGGTTCGGGCAGCGGTGTCAATGGTGAGCCCTCCTTGGCTCAGCTGGTGCCCGTCGGCCTCCTGCCGGCGGGTGGTAGAGGACCGGCGCAGCAGGGCCTTGACCCTGGCCTTGACCTCTAAAATGTTAAAGGGCTTTGTGATATAGTCATCGGCCCCATACTCAAAACCCAAGAGCTTGTCCGTGTCCTCTCCCCGGGCCGTGAGCATAATGATGGGCACCGTGGAAAAGGTCCGTATCTCCATGCAGGCCTCCAGGCCGTCGAGCTCGGGCATCATCAGGTCTAAAATAATCAGGTCATACTCCATGGCCCGGGCCATGTCCACTGCCTGGCGTCCATTGTAGCCCACGTCCACGGTGTATCCCTCGTTTTCCAGGTTGAAGCGGATGCCCTTAACCATAACCTTCTCGTCATCCACCACCAGAATCCGTGCCATTGTCTTCTCCTTCCTCTGCCGTTGGGGTTCCAACGGTCACATAGGGCCGGATCTGGGCCAAAATGCCCTCACCGATGCCCTTCACTTCCAGCAGCTCCTCCACTGACTCAAACCCTCCGTTGGCCTGTCGCCAGTCCAAAATGGCCTGACCTTTTTTCTCCCCAATGCCGGGCAGGCGAGTGAGGTCAGAGAGGGTAGCCGTGTTCAGATCCAAGATCTCCCCCGCTAGCAGGCCGGGGGCTTCCGGGGTCTCTACCATCTCCTCCTGGGCTGGGGCCTGGCCTGTGCCCGTGAAGGTCACTTCCTCTGCCGGCGCTCCCATGTGAAACCACAGAAGGGTCCCCGCCACAAAGAGGGCAGTGAGCAGGAGGACCAGAGCCTCCAGCCAAGAAATTTTCACAAATTTTCTGCCCATTGTTCCCCTCCCCCATTGCGTCTTGTGTCGAGCTTTGTTATTATAATCAATGTATTTGCGACTTCCTCCCCCTGGGAATTTCCCAGGGGAAGTGGAAATACAGGACTATTATAACACGGGATGTGGTTGTTTCCTATGAAAAAAACGCTGATTCGGGCCCTTTCTTTTTGCCTGGCCTTGTCACTGCTCACCGGCCTGCTGGTTCCCTCAGCCGGGGCCATTGACTACGCCGGGGTGGAGAGCATTACCATCGAAGCCTCTTCCGCCCTCCTCGTGGATCTGGACACAGACCAGGTCTTCTACGAGCAGGACGCCGACGCCCAGCGCTACCCCGCCAGCATCACCAAGATTATGACCGCCCTGCTCACCCTGGAGGCCATCAACCGGGGGGAGCTGGACCTGGCCACCGTGGTCACCGTGGACGCTGCAGCCTTTGAGGATCTGACAGAGGATTCCTCCACCGCTAATCTCCAGGCCGGGGAGGAAATCTCCGTTTTGAACCTTCTCTACTGCCTGCTGGTCTCCTCTGCCAACGAGGCCGCCAATGTTCTGGCCATGACCGTCTGTGAGGATATCCCCACCTTCGTGGCCCGCATGAACCAGCGGGCTCAGGAGCTGGGCATGGAGAACACCCACTTCGCCAATCCCCACGGCCTGCACAACGACGAGCACTACTCCACCGCCTGGGATATCTACCTCATGGCCAAGGAAGCCATGACCCATGCCACCTTCCGGGAGATCGTCTCCACATCCTCCTACACAGTGCCCGCCACCAACCTGTCTGAGGCCCGCACTTTGCTGAACACCAACGCCCTGCTGACCTCTAAGAAATACGCCGGCTACACCTACAGCGGCACCATCGGCATCAAAACCGGCAGCACCGGTCAGGCCGGTTACTGCCTGGTGGCAGCGGCCACCGGCAAGGGGCACACCCTGGTCTCCGTGGTGTTGGGAGCCGACAACCCCACCGACAGCAAGGGCAATGTGACACGCAAACAGTTCAGCGAAAGCAAGCGTCTGCTGACTTGGGGCTTTGAAAATTTCTCCGCCGCCACCCTGCTCAACGCCGATACCTATCTCCAGGAGGTCCCCGTCCGCTTCTCCTCCCAGACCAGCCATGTGGTCATCCGCCCCACCCAGTCGGTGACGGCCATGGTGCCCGGCACCTATGACCCAGAGCGGTTGGAGCTCCGCCTCCGGCTGGAGCACGATGTGGCCTCAGCCCCCATCGAGGCGGGGGATGTTCTAGGCACCGTCACCATCATCTATGCTGGGGAGGAGTACGGCACCATTGGCATGGTTGCTGTGAGCTCTGTAGAGTTTTCTCCCTTTATGGCCTTCGTCTCCAGCGTGAACACCATTTTGGGGAATATTTATGTCCGGCTGCTTCTGCTGGTGGCCCTTGTGCTCATTGTGATCGGCATCATCCGCCGCTATCAAGAGCGCACCAAGGAAGAGCGCCATGCCAAGCGCCAGATCAAGCAGCAGGAAAAGATCGCCTTCCGCCAGCGGGAGGCGGAAGCCCGCCAGCAGGATGAGGCCCTGGCCAAGCAGGAAAAGGAGGAGCGAGAGCGCCAGCGCAAGGAAGCCCAGCTCCGCCGCCAGCAGGAGGTCCAGGAGCGCCAACTGAAGCGCGCCCAGGAGGCCCAAGAGCGCCAGCTGAAACGGGCCCAGCAGGAACAGGAGCGCCAAGCCCGCCGGGAACAGGACCGCCTGGAGCGGGAGGAGCGCAACCGCCAGCGCCAAGCCGAACGGGCCGAGCGCCAGCGCCAGGCAGAGGAACGCCGCCGTCAGGAAGCGGAAGCCCGCCGGCGCAAGGAAGCCCAGGAGCAGCGCCAGCGCCAGGAGCGGGAAGCTCGCCGGCAAGCAGAGCGGGAGGCCCGCCGCCAGCAGGAACTGGCCCAGCGCCAGCGGGAAGCCCGCCAGCGCCGGGAGCAGGCTGACCGGGAACGCCGCCGCCAGGAGGAATGGGAACGCCGGGCCCGCCAGTCCGATCCCTATCGGTCCTCTCAGCGCCGCCAACCGCCCCCTCGGGACGGCTACCGCAGCCCACCCCCTCCCTCCCGGAAAAACCCGGGCAACCGCCCCAAAGACCGAAGATAATCCCCGGCCGGGATCTGCCGGCCCAACCTATAGAACCTATCCACCCCGGACCCGCGCCCCTTTGGGCGCAAGGAGGTAACTATGGATCAAACCATCCGCACTTTGCAAAAATGGATCGACGAGAGCGACAACATCGTCTTCTTCGGCGGCGCCGGCGTGTCCACCGAAAGCGGCATCCCCGACTTCCGCAGCGTGGACGGCCTGTATAACCAGTCCTACGCCTATCCCCCGGAAACCATTCTCAGCCACTCCTTTTTCCTGCAAAACCCCGAGGAGTTCTACCGGTTCTACCGGGAGAAAATGCTCATCCAAGGGGCAAAGCCCAACCCCGCCCACCGGAAGCTGGCGGAGCTGGAACAGGCTGGCAAGCTCAAGGCCGTGGTCACCCAAAACATCGACGGCCTCCACCAGGCCGCCGGCAGCAAGGCCGTTTACGAGCTTCACGGTTCCACCCTGCGCAACTATTGCTCCCGGTGCAAGAAGAAGTATCCCGTCTCCTTCCTGCTGGAGACCACCGGTGTGCCCCGGTGCACCGAGCCCAACTGCGGGGCTATCGTCCGGCCCGATGTGGTCCTCTATGAGGAGGGGCTGGACTCCGACGTCATCGCCGGGGCCGTCAGCGCCATCCGCAAGGCCGATATGCTCATCATCGGGGGCACCTCCCTGGTGGTCTACCCCGCCGCAGGCCTGGTGAACTACTACACCGGCAAAAAGCTGGTGCTCATCAACAAATCCCAGACCAGCATGGACTCCCTGGCAAACCTTGCCATCAATGCGCCCATTGGAGAGGTCTTTTCCCAGATCACCGTGAAGTAATCCCTTCCCGGAAGGAGGTCCTTTATGGACATTGAACTGAACATTTTGGAAAAGTGGATCAACGGAAGCGACAACATTGTCTTCATCACCGGCCAGGACTTTTCGGCAGAGGCGGGCTTCCCCGACTACCGGGCCATGGACGAAAACTACCTGGCCAAGTACAAATACCCCCCTGACGAGATCCTCTGCCTGACCTTTCTCCAGCGCAACCCCTTCTTTTTCTACCGCTACTACCGGGATAAAATCCTGGCCCCCGTGCTAAAGGCCCAGCCCAGCCCGGCCCACGAGGCCCTGGTAAAACTGGAGGAGGCCGGGAAGCTGAAGGCCATCCTCACCGTCAACATCGACGGCATCCACCAGGAGGCGGGGAGCAAAGAGGTGGTGGAGCTCCACGGGTCGGTGATGCGGAACTGGTGCGCCAAGTGCGAAAAATTCCTAGACTTTTTCTATATTGTGGATAGTCCCTCCCACATCCCCTATTGCAATGTGGATATGTGCGGGGACTATGTCCGCCCGGCCATTGTGCTCAAGGAGGAGCCCTACGACTTTGCCCTCATTGAAAAAGCCATGGACTATGTCCGAAACGCCGACATGCTCATCATTGACGGCTCGGCCCTGAAGGAGTTTCCCGTCCCCAACCTGATGCAGGCCTACCAGGGCCATAAGCTGGCCCTCATCAACACCGCCCCCCTGGTCTTTGACGCCCGGGCAGGCGTGGTGGTGCGGGGCCATACCCACACCGACATTTTCCAGCAAATCCAGCTGAAGCTATAACCACCGGCGGCCCAGGCCGCCCAAGGAGGAGATACCCTTGGAATACAGAATGGAACACGACACCATGGGGGAGGTCGCCGTCCCCGCCGACAAGCTCTGGGGGGCCCAAACCCAGCGGAGCTTTGAAAACTTCCCCATCGGAGAGGAAAAGATGCCCGCCGACCTGATCCAGGCCTTTGCCGTTCTTAAGGAGGCCTGCGCTGCCGCCAACCACCGCCTGGGCAAGCTGGACGACCAGCGGTACGCCCTCATCCAGCAGGCCTGCCAGGCCATTCTGGCCGGGGAGCTGGCGGGGAACTTCCCCCTGGCCGTCTGGCAGACGGGCAGCGGCACCCAGACCAACATGAACTGCAACGAGGTCATCGCCCACTACGGCAACGCCAAAGCGGGCCAGGCCCTGCTCCACCCCAACGACCACGTAAACATGTCCCAGAGCTCCAACGACACCTTCCCCACCGCCCTGCACATCGCAGCGGTGACCGCCCTCCACCAGCGGCTCTTGCCCGCCCTGGAGGAGATGACCCTCTGCTTAGAGCGGCTGGAGGAGGAGAACCGGACCATTGTGAAAACCGGCCGCACCCATTTGCAGGACGCCGTCCCCATCACCTT
>DBEYYM010000125.1:0-17587 GCA_048184675.1 Evtepia sp.
TGGCGCCTGTGTTCTGCGCCGCTTTCCATAATATAAATTCGTGTGGTTTCGATGCTGGCGTGGCCGAGAAGGTCCGCCAGCTTTGCTATATCCTGCTTCAAGGCGTAAAAGGCCTTGGCAAACAGGTGCCGGAAGTTGTGGGGGAAGACCTTCCGCTTGTCCACCCCCGCCCGGGCACAGAGGCCTTGGAGCTCCCGCCAGATGTTGGAGCGGTCCAAGGGCCGGCCTGTTCGGGTGACGAAAACCGGACCGGCGGTGATCCCCTTGGACCGGCAGTAGCTTTTCAGCCGCCGGCAGAGCTTGCCGGTGAGGAGAATGGTGCGCCGCTTCCCTTTGCAGTCTACCGTGGCCCGGCCGGCCGCCAGGGCCTCCACGGTGATGAAGGGGAGCTCGGAGACCCGAATTCCCGTGGAGCTTAAAGTCTCCATAAGGAAATACAATCGGCCTTTGCCCATTCCCTTGGCCGCCGCCAGCAGGCGGAGATACTCCCCTTTGTCCAGCTCCCGCTCTTTCTCCCGAAAGAGCTTACGCTGCTGCCGAATGGCCTTTACCCGGCAGTCGTACCAGCCCAGGAATCCTAGGAAACTGTTCAGGGCAGCCAGCATGGTGTTGACGGTGCTGGTGGCGTATTGGGCGGTGAGGGTTTCTTTCCAGCGTAGGACCTGGTCTTTGTCCACGTGCCTGTCTGGGGGCAGGGAGAGGAAGAAGCGGCGGATATCCCGGAGATACTTGGCGATGGTTCCCGGGCTGCGCTCTTCTTGGCGTAGGTGGTCGAGAAAACGGAGCAAGTCTTCTTGCTGCAGCTGATGATACATGACGTGGCCTCCTTTTTTCTGTAGTATTGGCTTTCTGGGTTCATTTTTTCAAATTCTCTATGAAAAATAAAGCTTGCCCAGAAAGCGGGAGGCACAACTTACTGAGATAGCCAAAGGGCGCTGGAATTTTCCAGCGCCCTTTCGGTGTGCTTTGGTTATGGAATTTTGCAGGGGAGGTTACCGCACCACTTCGCCGGGGTTGGCGGCGGCGTTGGCGTCGGCCCAGGCCTTTTCGAAGGCCTCCCAGTCACGGACGGGGAGAATCTTCTGCCAGATCTCGTACTTGGTTTGGGATTCGGTCTCGGCCGTCTTGGTGTGCATGGTGTACTCGTGGGAGTTGGTGGCCTCCTGCATGTCAGCATAGTACCACTTGGTGGTGTCCATGTTGTCGGGCCAGACCAGCATGTCGTCCAGGAGGTGCTCCTTGTCGGGATGGCGGTCGATGGTCCGGTTAACGATGGTCACGGCCTCGGCACGGGTAATGAGCTTCTCGGGGCCGAAGGTGCCGTCAGGATAGCCCTCAACCAGACCGGCGAAGCCAGCTTGGTTGATGTAATCCTGGGCCCAGTGGCCGTCGATGTCAGGGAAGAGGTCCTTGCCGTTGTACTCCACCTCGAAGAAGCGGACGGCGATGGTGGCAAACTCGGCGCGGGTAATGTTGCCGTTGGGCCGGAAGGTGCCGTCCTCGTAGCCCTTCAGGATGCCGAAGTTCGACAGGGTGCAGACGGCGTTGTTAAACCAGTCATCGATATCCACGTCGCTGTACTCACAGGTCTGGCTCCAATACTCGTTGCGCACCTCGTCGGTGAGCAAGCGGAAGAAGATGGTGGCCACTTCGGCCCGGGTGATGTTACCCTCGGGCTTCACGGGTTTCTTCGTCTGGTCATCGGTGGGCTCGCCAGTGTAGTAATCCACGGGATAGCCGATGATGTAGGCGAAGTGGTCCTCGGTGTTCAGCGCCGGGGGAGGCGTCACGGGGGTGGTGGGTTTTGTGGGGTTCTTTACCACATAGGAGACGGTGGGTTCGTTGTACTCCAGGGTGTATTCCTTGTCCCCAGTGGTCGGCTGATACACCAGAACGGCCGTTTCGTTGGTGGGAACGGTGTAATTGCCCGGAGACGTCTGCTTGCTGGTCAGGGTCAGGTTGTACTTCAGGTCCAGGCTGACCACAGGAATGTTCATCTGCAGAACGAAGAATTCGTCAGACGCACCGCCATTTACCACGCTGGGTGTGTCGGCAGGCGTATAAGTGTAGGATGCACCATCGGAAGTGATCGTGTAGGTGCCGTCGGTATTCTTCACCGCTGTGCCATTATTATAGTAGGTCAGCACGAAGGGATATACGCCAGCGTCGTTAGCTGTGCCGAAGGACACTGTGTTACCGTTTACGACAGTTGCTGCATAGGTATTCCCATTGGCAGTCAGAGTAAAGGTGTCTTTGGTGATGGTCTTGTCGGTCAACGTGAAGTCTGCACCGATGACGTCGGTGATGGTGCCGGATTGGATTTCGTAGAGGATCGCATCCAAGATACCCTTAAAGGTATCTTTTGCAGTTGTGTTTGTCATTTCGCTGCCTTTATCAACAGTCGCCAAATAATCCATCAACTGCTTGCCATATGGATAGTTCGTCCAATGATTTTCATCCAAGGCCAATGCGTAAGCGTTGTCCACAAGAGATACCAACTTTTTATACTCTTGTGCTGTTTTATAAAGGGCAATTTCATTGCCGATCAACGTGGAGTCCTTATCGTTAGACATGGTCCAATACCGGTTAGCCTCCGTTGTGGGACTAGGCTGTTGTCTTGTCAAATAAACCTCAGCTTTTTCTACTGTTTTGTTATACTTTGCAATAATCTCTTGTGTTCCATTCATCAGTGCCGCAAATGTAGAATCATCTATAGGTTTTGCAGGTTCGGTAACCGGTTCCCTATACTTCATATCATAAACACTGTTGGCATTCTGAATATCGGTAGGTCCGTTTCCAACATTTTGGAACCAGACACTCATCGTTTTGCCGTAATTGTTGCTATTAGGATCATCCTCTGTCCACAGATAAGTAATTCCGTCGCTGATCAGAATGAGATAGGTCGTATATCCCTTGATCTCATCGCTTGCCAACAAATCTTCTGCGGCGAGGAGGCCTGCATGAATATTTGTTCCGCTTGCGGTTGCAGGTTTTTCGAATATAGATGTATCTACCTCATTGGTCAACTCATTCCAGGAGGTATCGCTCTGTGCATCTGCCCAGTAGTTTACAACGGCATATTTAATGTTGGTGTTGGATTTTGTCTTCAGTTCATTCAGCATATCTCCTGCGGCATTGCGAACATCTACACTGGTAGAATAGTCCAGCACGAACATAACGGCGACATTTTCTTTGCTGCTGTCTGCACCGATGGACAGGGTAACATCCGTCTGGTCGTTCTTCAGAGCGGTGGCCGACTTGTTGATAGTAGGCTTGGGGTCATTCTCGCCAGGCACAATGGTGTCGCCCTTCCCCACTTGAGCATAGACGGTGTTGGCGTCAAGCTCAATGTGCCGCATGGACCACCGGAGTTGCTCTGTAGCTCTTAATGTATCAACAATATCATTTGTAGCAGGGTGACCGATTCCATTGGGATCTGAATATGCAGGAACGTAATCAGTGTATTTTGTATACCAGTCGCGGGAAAGGTTTGTAGAAAGAAGGAAGGGGATAATATCCTCTTCATCCCATCCATTTCCTGCTTTGGTCATATCGATACTACCAGTAATCTTACCAGAGGTGCTCACTGTTGCTGCTGCATTTCCAGAAACCTGTGTAGTGGCAACTTCCAAGGAAATTTCTTGGGTTAACTGTTGCTCAGTATAGCTACCAGGGTTCCACTTTACTGGGATAACAAAAGTAGAGGGCAATTTTTCTGCATCAACTGTAAATGTGTACTTGTTGTCATTTTCGGTAACAACATTTGTGAAAATTGTTTTCCCAGTTGCATCTTTGATATCACCAGTGGGCTTCAAGAATGTACAAGTAAATGTGAACGTGACGTTCCCGCCATTATCCTTTACTGCCTTTAATTTAGAATCTAAATTTACAGTAATATCAAAGTTTGCAAAATCAGGATCTGTGATGTTTCTATTTGCTAAGACATTTTGAGTGTTAACGCCAGCAATCAGAGAGTTCATTATCAAGGTCGCTCGATAAGAAACTTGTCGATCACTTCCTAATTGTAAAGCCTTTTCAGCGGTATCTTCTGACCAACTCCATGTATTACCATTAGATGCTTTTTGTGTAATTTGGGCATCTGTTCCATTAGAGTACTTTTTTGCAAATGGCACTTGCAAGGCTGTGTTTGTTGTGTCAGGAGCCAGTGTATTTGCGTCAATTTCTTTCCACTGTGCGATAAATGTTATGTCTTGATTACCCATAGTGGCGCTATCGCCCATTTGGTAGAGGTTACCACTATCGTCACCATTAATTATCCAACCTGTCAGCTCATAGTAGCTATAAGCTTTGGTTCCATAGTCTGTGGTGGTACCTGTGTCTTTGCGACCAATAAAATCCACAACATCATAAGAGTGCTTATATCCGTATCCTACTTTAAATGTCTGATCTTCAACAAAGCTATTTGTTGTGTTTTTAAACCAGGTGGGGCCGTTATTCAGTGATTCATTAGTAACTGTATACGTAAAGTATGAAAAGGCTGCGCCTGTCTGCGTCATAGAATCAGAATCAAATCCATAGGTGACAACTGGGTATACAGAGAAATCTGAGGGCAGTTGGCCATTGGTTATGGTACTATCGGATTCAGCTATATTGAGGTTGTAGGTTACGGAGTGTGATGTAACTTCTTCTCGTGTCCAAACATATAAAATCCAAGCGGAACCATCGTCATCAACACAGTCTTGATAAGAAAGTGTTATTGAGTCTCCACTAAAATTTTGGTAGGTGCTCCAATTAGTAGAATACGTGGAAATAGTCCATTTTGCAGCAACAGTGCTCTTTGTGCTATCTGTATACTCCAATATTTCCTGAGTAGGTTTCATAAGCGTCATGTTGCCATCAGAAGAAACAGAAACGGTCATAGTTTCTGTATTGGGGTCAGTAGGATCTGTTATGTCCCAATATATACCAAGTTTATCAACACTGTATTGCGTGTTTTCTACTTGAAAACGATGGGAAATATTAAGCGTTTTTTCAGTATCTTCCGTATCATCGCCTGTTGCTAATGCAGTGGGCATTAGAGATAGAAGTAGCATAACGGCGAGAAAGCCACTCCATATTCGCTTCCATTTAGTTTTCATAAAATATTCCTCCTGTTTGGGCCTGGAACTGAGAAAAGAGTTCCCAGTCCCAGACCCAAACGACGCATATCAAATTTTAGAACGGATATGTCACGGCATCGCTCTTAAAATCTGTTGTAGAGCCTCTACCGATGGTCCAATAGTCCGTGTCCAACCCGATAGATGTAAAATCTGTGCTGTTTCCTACACCTTGCAAATATAGTTCTGTTGTAGCGCTTGTTGTGGTCCCAACAGCGGTGGAATATGTGCACCAGCATTTACTTACAAGGCCACCTTCCAGGTTTTTCCCTGCAATTCCACCTCTGCCGCTAGAGAGCAGAGCTGTAGGAGATGCTGTAGAGTAACAATCTGTGATGCTGCCATACGAAATGCCTGCAATACCTCCGCCATTGGCTACACCAGTAATGGTGGTGCCGCGGCTGGAGCAATATTTCACATCTGCCCAAAATACAAATCCGGCAATGCCTGCAGCGCTGCGGCCAACAGCAGAGCCATTTTTCACTTGAATATTTTGCACCAAGGCGCGGTTACCTTCAGAACCGGCGATCTTGCCAGCCAAAACGCCCGCATAAGTGGAAGCAGATTTAGCATTGACATTTTCTAAGACCAAATTGCAAACTTTCTGCCCTGGGCCGATGGATGCAAACATACCGCTGTTTCCGTCTACAGCGGTGAACGATGCATTGGAAATCGTCTTTCCATTACCATCAAAGTTTCCACTAAATGTGAGAGAGGTATAACTTGCGTTTTGGCAATCAATGTTAAGATTCAGTTCTACCCGTTGGGTGCTAGATACTCTGCTTGCATTGGCCACAAACGATGCCCAGTCATCTTCGTTGTCAATGTTTAAAATAAGGTTGCCATTGTTCAGCTCGGTAAGGAAATCACTGCTTGTGGAGCCAGAGTTAATTGCTCCGTAGAGGGTTAATCCATTGGCTGCCACAGTAGAGGAAAAGTCTACCTGCTGAGTATGGTTTTCGTCTGTGTACCAGCCATCAAATGTTTGGCCGCTTTGCAGGACGGGTGTCCAGTTTACTACAGGGGCGCCAACAGGTAGCTTCCAAATAGCGTTTGTCGTCCCGTATGTATAATTCACGGAAACAAGAGCCTGATTGGGGGCACAACCTACCATTAAAATACTTTCCCCGTTCAAATTTGCCGCCATGGCAAGAGAAGGATTCGAAGCATTGCTATTTGTTGCCACCATAGAACCGGCCTGGAAACTTAAATCTTCGTTTAAGAATGCACTTACAGGCACGGTGCACTGGCTGCCAATAGTTCCAGTCCAGGTTATATGGTCGGTGGTTGTAAGATTAAAGCGGTAGTTCGCTCCGTTCAGATCAATGTCATTTGCTGTCAAATTAAAATTTAATCCGACAGAGTTTTCTCCTGCAGTAGCGACATACAATTCACCGGGATCAGGGTTGCTACTTGGATTAAAGTTCACTGCTGTGTTGGTAGTAACTGTCAAAGTTGCCCCTGCCAGCAATAAGTTGCCAGGCAGGTTCATATACAGACTGCCATCGCTGTTTCGTGTGCTTGTGTAGGTGCTGCCATCCTTCTGCACGGTGATTCCCGTGATAGCAGGAGTTACGGCATCCTCTCCCACCGCCAGTGCGCTCATGGGCAGCAGCGACAGGGCCAGGCACAGGCTTAAGAAGCCTGCTAAGAATTTTCGTCTCATGGTTTTGTTCCTCCTCTTTCGTGTTTTTTGGGTTCCGGCTGGTGGGCCAGCCGGGCTGGGGCCGCATGGTTCTGGGCCTCGCCTCCTTTCCGGTTGGGCTTTATTCAGTTCTCTTTTGCCGGTCTGCCAGCACCCGGTCCGCGCGGTAGCGGTCCAGTTTTTTCTGGCTGACCATGCCCGCGCAAACCGGACATCCGCATTTCTGGGGACCGGTGCGGGAATAGACCACCGCCCGCCACACGTGGTCCTCGGGGCAAATCCACCAGATCTTTTGGTGGCTGCCGGCGGTGACCATTTGGGGGGTCAAGCCGCCGTTCAGGGTGGGGTGCCACTGGGCGGCGACCTGAGGGTGGAGGGTCTCTAAATCGTTAAAGCCTGCCAGGACCTTTCGGCCCGCGCAGTAGGGGCAGCCGCACCCCCTGGTTCGGGCACTGACGGCGGAGCGCCAGCTGTGGCCCAGGCTGCAGATCCACCAGACCCGCCGGTTGCTGTAGGGGGAGATCTCGTTCAGGGCTAGGGGCTGGTTGCGGGGGACGTCCCACTGGCTGGCCACATGGGGAAAGATGGTGGCCAGGTCGTTTTCGCCGGGGATCACTTTCTTCCCCGCGCAGACGGGGCAGCCGGCCCCCAAGCTGGCCCGGGAGACAATGGAGGCCCGCCAGGTGTGGCCCTTTTCACACTGCCACCAGACCTTGCGGCGGCTGCCGGCCACCACGTTTTGGGGGGTTAAGGGCCCGTTCTCTGTGGGGTGCCACTGGGCGGCCAACTGGGGGAAGGCCGTGGCCAGGTCGTTGTCCCCCGGGCTGATCCGGCGGCTGGCGCAGTAGGGGCAGTCGTTTCCGGCCACCCGGGCCTTGACCAGGGCGGACCAGGCATGGCCCTTTTCGCACTGCCACCAAACCTTCCGGCTGCTGCCGGCCACAACTTGGTCTGGGGTCAGGTCGCCGTTTTGGGTGGGGTGCCATTGGGCGGCCAGGGCCGGATATTGGGAGGCCAGATCGTTGAAGCCAGGCCAGGCCCGCTTTCCGGCGCAGTAGGGGCAGCCGCTCTCCCCGGTGGTCCGGGTATAAACGGCGGCCTGCCAGGCGTGGCCCAGGCTGCACTGCCACCAGATTTTTTGGTGGCTGCCAAAGGTGACGCCCTCTGGCGTCAGCGGGGCATTCCGGGTGGGATGCCATTGGGCTAGCAAGGGTTCGCGCTGGTTTTCCAGGCAGTAATCCAATAACGTGTTTTTGATGGTTTCTCCCCCTTTCTGCCAGGGGTCCAGGCGGGTTGGTACCACAAAATTCTTATTTTGTTGTAAACGCACGCTGCCATTTCGGGATATTGCAGCGAATGAACGCACTCCCACAGCACGCTGCCGCCGGCAGCGCAAAAAAATGGCATGAGAAAGCGCTGGAGCCTGTTTGGGGTGTGCTCCAGTTTCTTTCTCATGCCATTTTCAATAACTAGCATATTTTATTTTTTGGTTTTTATTGTGCACAATCATTTTTTGCGGCACAATAACCCACGGAATTGGGCTGAATTTCGCTTTCCCTCTTGCTTCTTTCCTCCCTTCTATGTTAATATATGTAAGAGTGCAGGCTGCGTTTTTTCGCCTAGTACAACAAAATAAGAATTTTGTTGCTATAGAACAAATCCCAGCTGCTCAATCTGGCGCAGGTGCTCGGCACCGCTCTCCATAATATAAATCCGTGTGGTTTCAATGCTGGCGTGGCCGAGAAGGTCCGCCAGCTTTGCGATATCCTTTTTTAAGGCGTAAAAGGCCTGGGCAAACAGGTGGCGGAAGTTGTGAGGAAAAACTTTCCGGCGATCCACACCCGCCTGGGCGCAGAGGTTTTGCAGCTCCCGCCAGATATTGGAGCGATCCATGGGTTTGCCCGTTCGGGTGACAAAAATGGGCCCCGTGGCAATCCCCTTGGCCTGGCAGTACCGCCGCAAAACCCGGCAGAGCTTGGGGGTGAGGAGAATGGTCCGCCGCTTCCCTTTGCAGTCCACTGTGGCCCAGCCGGTGGCCAGGGACTCCACAGTGACAAAGGGCAGCTCCGAGACCCGGATTCCCGTGGAACTCAGGGTCTCCATGAGGAAATACAGGCGGTCATTTTTCCGCTGCTTGGCAGCGCGCAGCAGGCGCAGATAGTCCTGCTTGTTCAGCTCCCGTTCCTTTTTCCGAAAAATCTGCCGCTGCCGCTTGATGGTTTTTACCCGGCAGTCATACCAGCCCAAGAAGCTGAAAAAACGGTTGAGGGCCGCCAGCATGGTGTTCACGGTGCTCACGGCATACCGGTCTGTGAGCCCTTCCTTCCAGGCCAAAACGGATGCTTTGGTCACCTGGCCATCTGGGGGAAGGTCAGCCAGGAACCCCTGGATGTCCCGGCTGTATTTGGCAATGGTTCCGGTGCCGCGTTCCTCTTGGCGCAGCTGGTTGAGAAAACGGGGCAGGTCCTCTGGTTTCAGTTGATGGTACATAGCGCAGCCTCCTTTTTTCTATAGTATTGGCTTTATTGTTCCAGTTTTTCAGAGTTTCAGCAAAAAATAAAAAAGGTCCCTTGGCGCAGGAAAGCAACCTGTGCCAAGGGACCTTTTTGGTTGTGGTGACGGGGAGAAAAAACGGGGCAGTCGTCCTTAAAAGCCGTTGTAATGAAGCTTGCTCCAGTCCAGCTCCTCCAGGGTATGGGCAGGGGGCTGGACGGCGGGGATCCCCAGGGAGAGGATGGCCTCCAGGGCGTAGTGCTCCGGCACGGAGAGAAGCTTCCGGCAGTAGTCTTCGGTGGAGCCCCCCTGCTCTGCCTGGCGCAGGCGGCCTTGAATCCAGCAGCTGCCCAGACCCAGAGCGTGGGCCATCAGGTGCATGTTGGACAGGACGAGGGCGCAGTCTTCCGTCCAAACATCGCTTTTGGTTTGGTCGGCAAAGACCACCACTGCGGCGCTGGCCCCGGCCAGCATTTTGGCCGAGCCCTGGCGGCAGTGGGAGAGGGCTTCCAAAGTGGCAGGGTCCTGAACGACCACCAGCTCCCAGGGCCGGCGGCTGCGGCTGGAAGGAGAGGCCAGGCCCGCAGCCAAGACGGCCTCCAGGGCCTCTTTTGGGATGGCCTCCCCGGTGTATTGGCGGATGCTCCGCCGGGTGAGGAGCAGATTGAGAAACTCCATGGTGAAATCCTCCAAGCTGTTGTGGAATTTGGCCCTGGAAAGGGGGTTACTCGGCCGCTAGAATGGCGACGATTTTTTGACAGGACTGGCAGTAATAGGCCGGCAGGGCTGCGCCGCCGGGGATGGTTGCACCGACGACGTTTCCCGCCCAGAGATCCCGCAGGCGGAGGGATTTTCCTTCTTCGGTAAACAGGGTCTGTATCATTCCGGTGGCTGTGTTTTGTAATTGGCCAGCTTTCATGGCTGCGCCGCAGGTTGGGCAATTCATAGGGGTATCCTCCTGAAAGAACGGGTGGGGAAGGAGTCTGGCGGTTTGGGAAAGACAGGAATATCTTAGCATTTTGGCAGGCCTGCTGCAAGGTTTTTGCCCCAAATCCTTGGAGGACAAGGGGTTTGACCGGTCTGGGATCCTGTGAGATTTCCCGTTGCAAAACGGGCTTGGAGTTGCTATAATAAAATGAATCATGCTATTTTGGCGAAATTGGATCCTGCCGGGGCCGTAAGGCCAGCAGAGCCAGAATGGCAGGTTCCAACGATTTTGATAAAGGGGGAGGATGCCTTGCGGCTAAAGTCATTGGAACTGCAAGGGTTTAAGTCCTTCCCGGACAAGACCCTCCTCACCTTCGACCAACCCATCACCGCCATCGTGGGGCCCAACGGCAGCGGCAAGTCCAACCTGTCTGACGCCATCCGGTGGGTGCTGGGGGAGCAGTCGGCCAAGTCCCTGCGGGGCGGGAAAATGGAGGACGTGATCTTCGGTGGCGCCCAGGCCCGGCAGCGGCAGGGCTTTGCCCAGGTCACCCTTACCCTGGATCAGTGCCAGGCGCTGCTCCCTGACGGGGGAGAGGAAACGGCGGTGACCCGGCGGTACTATCGCTCGGGGGAGAGTGAATACCTCCTCAACGGCAAACCCGTCCGCCTGCGGGATGTGAACGAACTTTTCATGGACACCGGCCTGGGGCAGGAGGGCTATGCCCTCATCGGCCAGGGGAAGATCGACGAGATCCTCTCGGCCAAGAGCACCCAGCGGCGGGAGATCTTTGAGGAGGCGGCGGGGATTTCCCACTGCCGCCACCAGAAGGAGGAGACCCAGCGAAAGCTGGAGCGCACCCAGGAAAATTTGACCCGCATCGGCGATAAGCTGGAGGAATTGGAGCTCCAGCGGGGCCCCCTGAAGGCCCAGGCGGAAAAGGCCCAGGAATATCTGACCCTGCGGGAAGAACTGCGGGTGCTGGAGATCTCTCTGTGGATGGCCCAGCTGCAGGAGCAGCGATCCAAGGGAGCGCAGCTCCAGGCAGACTGCGACACCGCCCAACGGGAGCTCGCCGCCTGCACCCAGGAGGCTGACCGGCTGTACGCCCAAGGGGAAGAACTCCTGCTCCAACTGCGAGACCAGGAGGCCCAGAGTGAGCGCCTGCGGGAGGCCTTTCAAAGCAACGAAAATGACCTGCGAAGCAGCCGCCAGCGGGCGGAGCTTTTGCGGGACCGCATCCGCACCAACGGGGTGGAAACCCAGCGTCTGCGGGGGGAGCTGGCGCAACAGACCAGCCGCCAGGACCAGATGAACACCGACCTGCGCCAGCAGGAGCAGCGGCTGGGGCAGCTCCAAGCCCAAGAGGCCGCCCTGAAGGAGAAGCTTGCCCAGGCCCAGGCCGATTGGCAGAAAACCCAGGCCCAGGCCGAAACCCTGACCGCCGCCTGGCAGGAAGCCCTCCAGCAGGACCGGGAAACCCTGGCCCGCTGCCGCCGCCGGGAACAGGAGGCGGAGGAGGCCTGGATGACCCTGCGCATGGAGGAACACACCTTGTCCTCCCGGGCCAAGCTCCTGGGGGAGATGGCCCAGCACTATGAGGGCTATGCCAAGGGCGTGAAAACCGCCATGAGCGCTGCCCGGCGGGGGGACCTGCAGGGGGTGCTGGGGCCGGTGGGAGAGCTCTTCCGCGTGGGCGCCCGGTACACGGTGGCCCTGGAAACCGCCCTGGGCGGCGCCATGCAGAACCTGCTGGTGGAGGACGAAGAGGCCGGCAAGGCCGTTCTTCGCCTGGTAAAACAACGAGACGGTGGGCGGGTTACCTGCCTGCCTTTGACCGCCCTCCGGCCCGCCCTTCTGCGGGAGGAGGGAATAGAACGAGAGCCCGGCTTCCTGGCTGTGGCCTCGGACCTGGTGGACTGTGCAGAACGGGTCCGCCCCGCTGTTCTGTCCCTGTTGGGCCGGACGGTGGTGGTGGACACCTTGGAGCACGGCGTCCGCCTGGCGAAACTGCGGCGCTACCGGTTCCCGGTGGTCACCCTGGACGGGGAAATCCTGCGGCCCGGGGGCTCCATGACCGGCGGCTCGGTGAACCGGAAGGGGGGCATCCTCTCCCGGAGTGCCGAGGAAGAAGCGCTGACCCAAGCGCTGGCCCAGGCTCGGGCCGCCTTGGAGCAAGGGCAGGCTGCATTTGCCCAAGCGAAGGAGGCTGCCCAGCAGGCGGCCCAGCGCTTTGAGGCCCGGCAGCTTGCCGGCCCGCCCACGCTGGAGGAAACCGGCGCAACCCAACCAGGGCAGGGGGAAACCCTCCGGGCCCTGCGAGAGGAGCTGGCGGGGCTGCAGGGCACCATAGGGGCCTTTGCCCCCCTCTTTGCCCAGCTAAAGGGACAGCTGGCCACCGCCCAGGCAGACCAAGCCCGGCAGGCGGCCCTGCTCCAGACCTACGACCGGCAGACCCGGGATTTGGAGGACGAGATCACCCAGCTGGAAAGCCGGGTGGCGGCCCTGGAGGAAACCCGCAAAACCCTGTCGGCCCAGCTGGACCAGAGCACCCGGCAAAAACTGGCCCTGGAAAAAGCCCGCAGTGACACTGACCGGGCGGCTCGGGCCCAAAACGATCGCCAGCTCCGCCTGCAGCGGGAGAGCGCTGCCCTGGAGCAGAAGCGGCTTCAGGCCTCTATGGAGGAAAAGCGCCTCATCGACCGCCTGTGGGACACCTATGGCATGACCCACCAGGGGGCCCTAGAACTCCAAGTCCCTCTTGAGGACCCAGCCCAAGCCCAGCGGCGGGCGGCTCAGCTTAGCAACGCCATCCGGGCCCTGGGCAATGTGAACCTGGGGGCGGTGGAGGAGTTCCAGCGGGTGGAGGAGCGCTACTGCTACTTAAACGACCAGAAAACCGACGTGGAGACCGCCCAGCAGGAGCTGGAAGGAGTGATCCACGGCATCACTGCCGAAATGGAAGCGATCTTCCGCCGGGAGTTTGCCCGGATACAAGAGGCCTTTTCCCAGACCTTTGCCGACCTCTTCGGGGGCGGGCAGGGAAACCTGGCCCTGGAGGACGAGACCGACGTGCTCAACTGCGGCATCGACATTAAGGTCCAGCCCCCGGGGAAGACTCTGCGGACCATCAGCCTGCTCTCGGGCGGCGAGCGGTCCTTGGTGGCCATCGCCCTGTATTTTGCCATTTTGAAGGTCCATCCCACCCCCTTCTGCGTGGTGGACGAAATTGAGGCCGCCCTGGACGAGGCCAACGGCGCCCGGTTTATCCGGTACCTGCGGGCTGTAGCCCAGGAAACGCAATTTCTGCTGATTACCCACCGGCGGGAGACCATGGAAGCGGCCGACGTGCTCTATGGAGTCACCATGGAGCGCCAAGGGGTCAGCCGGGTGTTAAAACTGGATCTGCGCCAGGCGGAGGAACTGCTGGGCACAGATAGGAAATAGGAGGCATTCCTTATGGGATTGTTCAATAAGATCAAGAAACTCAATATTTTCTCTGGCCTGTTCTCAGTGGACGAGGACTTCTTCGAGGAGCTGGAGGAATCCCTCATCCTTTCGGACATGGGGATGGACACCACCCTGGAAGCGGTGGAGACCCTCCGAGAGCGGGTAAAGGAGCAGAAGCTCAAGGAACCCGAGGAGGTCAAGGCCTGCCTGCGGGAGATCCTGGTGGAAATGCTGGATGTGGGGGACACTGCCCTGGACCTCTCCCAAAAGCCCGCTGTGGTTCTGATGATCGGGGTCAACGGCGTGGGGAAGACCACCACCATCGGCAAGCTGGCCAACGCCTTAAAGGCGGAGGGAAACCGGGTTCTGCTGGCCGCCGGAGATACCTTCCGAGCTGCCGCTGCCGATCAGCTTTCCATCTGGGCTGACCGGGCTAAGGTGGAGATCGTAAAGCACGAGGAGGGGTCCGACCCCGCTGCCGTGGTCTTTGACGCCATGAACGCCGCCCGGGCAAGACGGGTGGACGTGGTCCTGGTGGACACCGCCGGGCGGCTGCACAACAAGCAAAACCTGATGAATGAGCTGAACAAAATCAGCCGGGTCATCGACCGGGAAGGCCAGACCAGCTCCAAGGAAGTCCTGCTGGTTTTGGACGCCACCACCGGCCAGAATGGCCTCATCCAGGCCAAGCAGTTTGGGGAAAGTGCCGGCATCACCGGCATCGTTCTCACCAAGCTGGACGGCACCGCCAAGGGCGGCGTGGTTTTGGCCATCGCCAAGGAGCTGGGCGTGCCGGTGAAATATGTGGGCCTGGGAGAGGGGATCGACGATCTCCAGCCTTTTGACGCTGTGGCCTTTGCCGAGGCCCTGGTGTGAGAATGTTGGAACCCGTTTCTCTGGGGTTCCAAAGGGAAGAGATTGCAGCCCGAACCGTGCCCGGCAGAGCCCGGCACGCTCGGTCTGAGATGTATTTTTTGCCCGACGGATGTCTGCGCAAAAATGATTTGACATGGATTCGCCCCTGCAGCGGCGAATTGGAAAGGAGCAGAAATGGCTCGCATTGACGGAAGAAAGAATGATGAACTCCGCCCCATGGAGATCATTCCCAATATCAACAAGTTTGCCGAGGGGAGCTGCCTGATCCGCTGCGGCAACACCCACGTGCTGTGCACCGCCAGCGTGGAGGACCGCACCCCCCGCCACGTCCCCGAAGGGGAGGGCTGGGTGACGGCGGAGTACTCCATGCTCCCCCGGGCCAACCGGGAGCGGAGCAAGCGGGATATCGCCAAGCTGAAACTCTCTCCCCGGTCGGCGGAGATCCAGCGGCTGGTGGGCCGGGCCCTCCGGGCCGCCGTGGACATGAAAAAGCTGGGGGAGCACACCATCACCATCGACTGTGATGTACTGCAAGGGGATGGCGGCACCCGCACCGCCTCGGTCACCGGGGGCTTCGTGGCTCTGTCCCAGGCCTGCTGGAAGCTGGTGGAGTCGGGGGCCATTCCCGAAATGCCCCTGACCACCTGCGTGGCCGCCGTGTCGGCGGGCATCGTGGACGATGTGCCCATGCTGGACCTGTGTTATGAGGAGGACTCCAGCGCCATGGTGGACCTCAACTGCGTTATGAACCATGAGGGGGAGATCGTCGAGCTCCAGGGCACCGGCGAGGGCCGGGCCTTCACCATCGAGGAGCAGCGGAAGCTGGTGGATCTGTGTGCCAAAGGCATCCAAGAAATTCAGGCCATCCAAAAGGCTGCGCTGGAAGGAGAGACCCCATGAAAGTTGTCTTAGCCAGCCAGAACAAGAAAAAAATCGTGGAAATGCGGGAGATCCTGTCTAAAATGGGGGTAGAAGTTCTCTCCCAGGCAGAGGCGGGGGTCAACCTGGAGCCCGAGGAGACCGGCACCACCTTTGAGGAAAATTCCCGCATCAAGGCCAAGGCCGTGATGGAGGCCACTGGCCTGCCCGCCATCGCCGACGACTCCGGTCTGATGGTGGATGCCCTGGGGGGCGAGCCCGGGGTCTACTCCGCCCGATACGGGGGAGAGGGCCTGGACGACACCGGCCGGTGGCAGCTGCTGCTGAAAAACATGGCGGGGGAGACCAACCGGGCCTGCAAGTTTGTCAGCGTCATCTGCTGCTGCTTCCCCGACGGCGCTGAGATCCTGGCCCGGGGAGAGTGCCCCGGCATCCTGGCCCAGGGCCCCAGCGGGGACGGGGGATTTGGCTATGACCCCATTTTCTATCTGCCCCAACTGGGCAAGACCATGGCGCAGCTGACCCCGGAAGAAAAGAACAAAATCTCGCACCGGGCCAACGCCCTGGCGAGATTCCAAATAGAATGGGAGAAACAACACAATGGAACTGACCAGTAAACAGAGAGCCCAGCTGCGCAGCTTAGCCAACAGCCTGGACACCATCGTACACATTGGCAAGGAGGGCATTGGAGACAACCTGGTCCAGCAGACCAACGAGGCCCTGGAGGCCCGGGAGCTCATCAAGTGCCGGGTGCTGGAAAACTCCATGCTCACCGCCAAGGAGGCCTGCCAGGAGCTGGCCCAGCGCACCCGCAGCGAAGGGGTTCAGGTAATCGGCACCAAGTTCGTTTTGTACCGAGAGAGCCACAATAAAGAGAAAAAAGACAAGATCGTGTTGGTAAAGGACCGGAAGAGACCAACCCAAAGATAATGGAAAGGGTGGAATCACTTCATGAAAATAGGAATCTATGGCGGGACCTTTGACCCGCCTCATTTGGGACACATGGACGCGGCCAAGGCCGCGCTGGAACAGTTGAACCTGGACCGGCTGATTATTATTCCCGACTGCGAGCCCCCCCACAAGGACCTGGTGGAGGACGCCGCCACCCCCCAGCAGCGGCTGGAAATGGCCGCCCTCATGGCCGATGGCCTGGGCCCGCTGGCAGAGGCCTCCGACCTGGAGATCCGCCGGGAGGGGAAGAGCTACACCGCCGACACGGTGGAGGAGCTCCATGAGCAGTACCCCGAGGATGAGCTGTGGCTGCTTATGGGCACCGATATGTTCCTCACAGTACAAAACTGGTACCAGCCTGAGCGGATCTTCCAGTATGCCGGGGTGGCGGCCTTCTCCCGCAGTGAGGAGGACACCACGGAGCTCTTTGAGGAGCAGAGCAGATACTTAGAAGAGACCTTCCACGCCCAGACCACCGTGGTGAAGCTGCCGGAGGTGAAGGAGATTGCCTCCCGGGACCTGCGGCGGATGCTGGCTTCGGAGTGGACCGGGGGAAATGTGGACCCGGCAGAGTATCTGTGGACCCCGGTATATGGATACATTCTGCGGGAGGGCCTCTTCGGCACCAAGGCCGATTTGAAGCACTTAAGCGACAAGCACCTGCGGGCGGTGTCCTACTCCATGGTAAAGGCCAAGCGCCTGCGCCACATCGCCGGCACAGAGGAGACGGCAGTCAAGCTGGCCAAGTTCTGGGGCGTGGACCCGGATAAGGCCCGCCGGGCCGCCATCCTCCACGACTGCACCAAGTATTGGGAGCTGGAGCCACAGGTGGCCACCTGCGATAAATACGGGGTTCCCCTGGATGAGCTGGAGCGGGTTTCTGTGAAATTCCTCCATTCCAAAACCGGCGCCGCCCTGGCCAAGCACGTCTTTGGAGAGCCCGACGACGTCTGCGACGCCATCTTCTGCCACACCACCGGCAAGCCGGGGATGAATACCTTTGAAAAAATTCTCTACCTGGCCGATTATATGGAGCCCTCCCGAGACTTTGACGGCGTGGAGGAAATGCGCCGGTTGGTCTATGAGGACCTAGATAAGGCCATGATTATGGGCCTGGAAATGACCATCGAGGAGCTCAAAGAAAAAGGCGCGGTGGTCCATCAGAATACCCAGGGGACCCTGGATGATCTGAGGAGGCGTGTACGGTGAGAGATCGATCCTTTTCTGAGGACGAGAGGAAACAGAGAG
>DBEYYM010000126.1:0-12180 GCA_048184675.1 Evtepia sp.
CAAGTGTACATTCTGCCCAAAAAATTCTTTTGATTCTTGTTGCATATTTTCAGCTGGTAACAACTTGCCAGCTTCCTTTATCGATGGTATACTAAAGCTGTAGATGGTTACACCACGATTTGTGGTCAAACCGTATAAACACTCTTTGAGTATTTGGAAAGGATGCGATTCCCTATGATTAAAGATTTTGGTTTCATCATCCCTCAGAACTGTCAGTTCGGTATGGGCGCTCTGAAGAAGCTGCCTGACTTCCTGAAGGCTGCTGGCTCTGACAATGTTATGCTGATCTCTGACCGTGGCCTGGAAGCCATCGGCGTGGTGGACAAGGTCCGCGAGATCATCAAGGCTGCCGACCTGAAGTACAGCGAGTACCTGGACGTGCTGCCCAACCCCACCACCACCATCGTGGATGAATGCGCTGCTCAGTACAAGGCTGCTGGCTGCACCGCTATCATCGCTCTGGGCGGCGGCTCCCCCATGGACGTTGCTAAGGCTGTCGGCGTTGTCGCTAAGTTCGGCGGCACCATCGGCGACTACGAAGGCGTCGGCAAGGTTCCCGGCCCCATCGACACCCTGATCGCTGTGCCCACCACCGCTGGCACCGGCTCCGAGGTTACCGTGGCTGCCGTTATCACCGACGAAGCTCGTAACTACAAGCTGTCCGTCCTGGGCCCCGAAATCTCCCCCACCTATGCCGTTCTGGATCCTGAGCTGATCATGACCGCTCCCGCCTCCGTGGCTGCTGCCTGCGGCGTCGACGCTCTGATCCATGCTATGGAGTCCTACATCAACACCGATGCTAACCCCTTCGCCATGGCTATGGGCGAGAAGGCTATGGAGCTCATCGGCGGCAACATCCGTAAGTTCGTCGCTCGCCGCAACGATCCCGATGCTGCTTGCGCTATGATGCTCGGTTCCACCTTCGCTGGCATCGCTTTTGCTAACAACCGTCTGGGCGACATCCATGCTATGTCTCACCCCGTGTCCGCATTCTTCCATGTTGCTCACGGCGTGGCCAACGCTGTTCTGATGCCCACCATCTTCGAGTTCAACGCTCTGGCTGCTGACGAGCGCTATGCTACCATCTATCAGTACATCACTGGTAAGGAAGCTGGCGAGGACTTCGTTCCCCAGATGCTGTGCGACGCTCTGCGTGAGCTGAACAACGACCTGGGCATCCCCGCTTGCCTGGCAGACGTGGGCGTGACCGAGGACAAGATCCCTCAGATGGCTATCGACGCCATGAAGAGCGGCAACGTCACCGTCAACCCCAGAATCACCACCGTGAAGGACGTCGAGGCCCTGTATCACAAGGCTATGTACAAGTAATCCTTCTCCAAGGGATTTTTGAAAGAGACCGGCTTTGGCCGGTCTCTTTTTTTGCTCTGTTCCCCCTCTTCATAGCAAAAGGGTGGCGCGACCTCACAGGTTGTGCCACCCTTTAGTTTTTCTCTTTTGGCGATCCAATGTTCTTTATTCATCTCCGGTGAAGATGGCAGCAAAATCATGGAACATTCTGGCCACACGGCCCCAGAAGCCCAGCTTAGTCTGGCCGGCGGCCTCTGCGGCGGCCTTGGCGTCCTCATCCACCTTGATCTCTTGGCTGCGCAGGACCAACTGGACACTGTTTGGGGTCTGATTTTGGTCGGATGTCAAGGAGACCATTTCAGCCTGGCTGTCCATGTTGAGCAGGTTGTTTTTCTCCCCAGTGTACTCATTCCATTTATCTTCAATGAGATCTTGGATGGCGTTATTGGCTGTACGCATGGAGTCCGTAGCCCCCAGGCCACCTGCCATTTGCCGCAGGGTGGAAGACATGCCGGAGAGAGAACTCTCCATTCCCTTGTCAAGATCCGGATCGGCGGCTTTCATCAGGTTCTCAAAGGTCTTGGTAAAGGAGTTCAAATCGTCCAGGAGTTTCACGGAGGCATTGACCTGGGTGACAGCGTCATCCAGGGCTTCCTGGGCGTTGGGTTCATACTTGGTCACGGTGTCGGAGAGGGCCTTGCTCTGCTCCAAGATGGTGTCTGCACGGCCCAGGAGGCTGTCGGTGGTCTGGAGGATGGCGTCCAGGTTCTTGTGCAGCGCATCACTGTCATAGTCGTTCACGTTGTTCAGGAGGGATTTCGCCACAGATAAGGCGTCCTGAGCATTCACTAAGAGGCCGTCGTTGGCGTTTTTGATCAGGGTCTTCATGGAACTTAACAGCTTGGCGGTGGGCGTGGAGACATTTTTTAAGACCTGGTTTAGCCGGTGGATGCTTCCACTTGCCTGGCCGAGAAGCTTGTTGAACTGCTCCGCCTCGGCAAGCTGACTGTCCATATCCTCTGTTTCCCAGTTGTAATAGAGATATGCCAGCATTTTGACAGTATCTTCCGTCAGCAAGGTGCTGTATTCCTGGTATGCAGCCTGGAATGCCTCTGTGTCTTCTTCTCCCGTCTCTGCTTTGGCCGCAGCCCGGGCAATGGCATCTTTATGTTCTAGCACAAACGTGACATAGGATTCCTCATCTGTCGGGGCTTGCAGTTGTCCATCGCTTTGGGCGGCAATCCCACTGCAGATCTGCTGAATGGCCACTGCTTTCTCATGGTACGCCCGGATTTCTGCAGGCGTGTGTCCCTGCACCGTCACTTCCTCTACGCTGATCTGTGTTTTGCTCAAATCATTCATCGCATTGCTCAGATCCTCGGTCCGATCCCCCATAGTATCCAGATCATCCCGCAGATCGTCCAGGTCATCCTCCAGATAGCCCAGGATCTTGCTCAGCTTCTTGGTGTCGTCCTTGCTGTTCTGAACCACGGTATTTAGATCGTCCAGATCCTTCCGCACTGCGCTAAGGCTGGCTTTCAGGTCCTTTACGTCAGGCCGCAAGCCGTCTACTGTGTCGGAGAGGGTGGTGAGCTTTTCGTTGGTCTCCGCCAGGGCATCCTTCGCGGTTTTGAGGTGCCCCACCACAGGGGTCAGAGACTGGCTTACGTCGGTCATAGACGCCAACATTTTGTCGGCCTCATCATAGACCCGATTTTTCCCGGCAGAGAGGGTTCCCCGGCCTTTGTTCAGCTGATCCAAACCATCGGCGGTGTTTCTCAGCTTGCTGTCCATGCCGTCCAGGCTGTTGAGGATGGTGTTGATGCTGTCGGTAATGGCGTCATAGGAGTCCTCCATCTCCTCTTTGGCCTCCCGCAAGTTGGCAATCTCCTCCATCTGGTCTAGCGTCACAGGCTGAACCAGGAAGGTAAAGCCCCCGAACGCAAAGTCCTCGGTGCCCACCCGAAGGGTGAAATGCTGTTCCTCCCCAGGCAGAACCATATAAAGGACAGCGTCCATATCGCCGATCTTTTGCACCTGCGCGCCATCGGCCTCTAAAGAGAGGATGTCGCTGTCTTTAAAGACGGTCATGGCCTCTAGGGCAAAGTTATTTTGGGCGTATTCTGAGGCATTCTTGCTGGGATAAATATCCAGGATAATCTCCCCTACCCCGGTCTGGCCGGCCATGTCCTCTGGCTCGGTATCCACGCCGTTCATGCGGTAGGAGAGCTGGATGGTAAAGGGCATCTCCTCAAAGGGAGCGGAAGTCTTGCCCTCGAAGTAAAAGTTTTCCGGGGCGTCCTCCCCCAGATCGAACGTCACTTGATCGCCGTCTACCTGAGCTTCGGTACGGTCGGTGAGGTTGACCACCTCATCATAGGCGCCGGTATCGGAGATCACGGTGTTGCCGTTGGTGCGGTAGCTCTTGACCACGCTGCCTTCGGTCAGCGCTCCGAAATAATCTAGGGTACCATAATAGGCCTCATCCAGAACAGGGTCCACCGCAGCGGAGGCAGCGGGCACCAGGCAGGAGGTCAGCAGGAGGACGGACAGGGTCGTGGCCCCGGCACGGGTCCCCCAGGTTTTCCAATTTTGTTTCATGTTCATCGCTCCTTTTCCGTTTGGTTTGGTTGGGATGGCTCATGGTGATCGGGTTGGTTGGATGCTGGACAGGCCCCCACCTGGGCTGGCTCCGGCTGCGCACTCTCCTCTGCAGTTTGCGGGGCCGGCAGCGGCGGATTTGTTGGTTCTGGGTGGTGCGCCTCCTGCTCTTCCGGGCCTGCAGCTCTCCTAAGCCCCTTGCCCAGAAAACGCGGGAACTTCTCCCCCACCAAATGGTTCCGCATTTCCTCCTCGGGATGGAGCCGCTGCCAGCGGACGGGGATTCCCCTTCCCTCCGGCACCGGTGTGCGCCAGCCCAGGCTGGTGCGGCTGACAAGGGGTTCACAAATCAGCAAAATAGGGGGAACGAAGAAGAGGCAGACGATCACGGAAATCAGGGTTCCCCGGGTCAGCATGGTGCACAGAGAGGAGACCAGCGATAGGTTAGAGATGAGGGAGACCGACAGACAGCTACAGAACAGCACCAACCCCCCGGTGATAATCGAGTGGTCAGCTGCGGTGGCTGCCTTAATCATGGCCTCCTTGGCGTTGTATCCTTGGTGGAGCTCCTCCCGGAACCGGGTGGCGATCAGGATGGAATAGTCCACCGTAGCCCCCAGCTGGATACAACCGATGAAGGTGTTGGCTATGAATGGAATTTCCTGGCCCATCCAATAGGGAATCCCCTCATTGACATAGATGGCCAGCTCGATACAGGCCACCAGGATGGCCGGGATAGAGAGAGACCGGAAGACCACCATGACGATCACAAAGATGGCAACGACGGAAATATAGGTGGTCATGGAAAAATCCTGATCCGCCGTCTCAAAAAGGTCTTGTGACATCACCGCCGCGCCGGTGAGGTAGCTGCCCGGATCGTAGCCTTTGGCAATCTCGTCGATCTGGGTGATCTGCTGGGCAACCTCATCGCTGCCGGTCTTATAGGTGGAGTTAATCATAATATAGGTCCAGCCGTCCTGCTGGAACATCTCCATCACATCATCGGGGATGAAGAAATCCGGCACGGAGTTTGCCACATAAGACCGGAAAGTGAGCACGGTGTCCACCCCGTCCACGGCCTCCAAGTCCTCCACCAGATGGTTGGTGTCACCCCCGGTGAGGGCGTCCTGGTGAACTAAGAGGAAGTGCTGGTTCACCAGGTCATAATCCTCCTCCAGCTTTTTCGTGGCCACCTGGCTGGAAGAGGTCTCCGGGATCATATTGCCCATCAGATCATGGTAGACATCGGTGTGGGTCTGGGAATAAATGGCCGGCGGCGCAGCCACCAGGGCCACCACCAGAAAAATCCAGCGGTGCTTGATCAGGAAGCGGTTCATGGGTTCAAAGTTGGGATTTAGGGCCTTGTGGGTGTACTTCTGGATGGGCCCATCCAGCACCAGCAGGATAGAGGGCAGCACCAGCACCACGCACAGCACACCCAGGATCACGCCCTTCATCATCACAACGCCCACGTCCCGGCCCAGAGTCAGGCGCATAACACACAGGGAGGCAAAGCCGGCCACTGTGGTCAGGGAACTGGCAGACAAGGAGAGAAATGCCCCTTTCACCGCCTGGGCCATGGCATCCCGGGGATCCTGGTAGTTGGGCAGCTCCTCCCGGTAACGGTCGTAGAGAAAAACCGAGTAGTCCATGGTAACGCCCAGCTGAAGGATGGCCGCCAGGGAACTGGTGATGAAGGAGATTTCTCCCAAAAAGATGTTGGTCCCCATATTATAGACAATGGCCAAACCAATGTTGAGAATGATAGCCACCGGCAGCAGCCAGGACTCCATCATCACACTCATGGCCACAACGGCCAGAACCACGGCAGCAGCCACATAGAGGGGCATTTCCTCTCCAAAAAGGTTCTGCATATCGGTCATCAGGGCCGAGAACCCTGCCACAAAGCATTTCTCGTTGGCCACGGCCTCAATGGCCTTGATCCCATCGGCCGTCACTTTATCTGCCGCCGGGGCGTCAAAGAAAATCATCATCATTGTGGAGCTGACATTGCCGTTTTTGGCATAAAACATGCTTTGCAAGCTCTCTGGCAGCATGACCTGGGGAAGCTGGGAGCCTACGCTTCCCGCCATAGAAAGGACCCGGCTCACGCCGTCAATCTCTTCGATTTCCCGCTGGAGTTGGGCCGTGTAGTCCGCCGGCATATCCTCCACAATGAGCATGGCCGTAGCGGCCATCTGGAAGGGGTCCTCCAGCAGGGCTTCTCCCTTGGCGGAATCCAGATCCTGGGGAATGTACGTCAGAATATCATAGTTGATCCGCGTGGCCGCGTTGCCTATGGCCGACGGGATCACCAGCAGCAACGCAATGAGCAAAACCAGTTTGGGCTTTCGTGTGACCAGCTTTGCTATTTTATCCAGCATACGCATCCGTCCTTTCCCTGTCTCCCAAATGGGAATCGTTATTCCTCATATGAGAAAAAATATATTCTTGTTGACTTTTCAACATGCGTGGATTATATTGCTAACATACTATGCAGTCAATACCCAGCTTTTCCGTCTGCGCGGAATAATCCACAACTTTCCCAGGTTTGAGGAGAAAGGAACCAAAGAAATGGAACTGAAACAGACCAAAAAACCCGACCGCCGCCAGGCCCGCACCAAACGCCGGATTCGAGAGGCTCTGGCCGAACTGCTGGAAGAAAGCGCCTTTGAAAAAATCACCGTAACGGCGCTGGCTGAGCGGGCAGACATTGATCGGAAGACCTTCTATCTGCACTATGGCTCGATTAGCGACCTGATGGCCGAAATCCAGGGAGAGATTTTGGAAGAGGCCCTTCAGCTGGTGGTTTCCTATGACCTGCTTTCCCCAGACTTTGACATGTTGGGCCTCTTCCGGCAACTGAACCATTTCATCCAGGAAAACGCGACCTTTTATCATCAAATGGTCATGGCCGACAACTACCACTTTCTTTATAATGAGTTGCGAGATTCCCTGAAAAAGTTCCTCTATCAAAACTACCTGCACCGAAAGGACACGGCGGCGCTCTCCTCTACAAAGCTGAGTCTCTATATTGAATATGTAACGGCAGGCGTGATGTCTATCTACGTGGAGTGGCTGAAGCACCCTACCTTCGATCCTGAGGAAGTGGCCGTTGTGGCCTCCGATTTGACCTGTGGCTGCTTCCAGGCAATGCGCTCTGCCCTTTTCCCAGAAACCAATGCCACGCTTTGAGACGCCCTGGTCAGAAGCAGTCAGATCTAGGGCCCTTGCAGGGCCTCTGTTTTTTCTTCTTCTCGGGCTTTATCTTTCGGAAAAACATGGTATAATATTTTTAACAAATTCTTTTATCCCAAGGCGGGGAGCCCTTCCATCTCCCCTTCTCAAGGAGGCTTTTTCATGGATCCCAATATCCAGCAGCAGCTGACCGACCTTCTTCGGGCCAACAGCATGACCCCAGATACCTTACATGGGCCAACTTTGACCCAGCTTTTCCTGTCTCAAATGCGGGTATCCCTGTATGGCGGCGTTTCTTCCATCCCCATGCTCCCCACGTTTTTGTCCCCCTTTGGCACCCTGGAAGAGGATGTCCCGGTGGCGGTGGCAGAGCTGGACGACCGGGAGGTCCGGGTCTGTCTGGTGACCTTTTCCCAGGGGCAGGCTCACTGCTCCGATCAAGACAGCTTCCCTGTGCCGGGCCGGGACTATCCTGCCCCCTGGGAGGATCTGATTTATGCTGTAGCGGAGCTGCTCCAGCCCCTGTTGGACCGAGCCAAGAAGGTTGCCCTCTGCCTCCCCTTCCCTGTGGATTACGACAGCAAAGGGGATGGCTCCATCCGCCGGTTTCCCGGCACCATGCAGGTCAGTGACTTTGCCGGAAAGCTCGTGCTGGCCACGTTAGCCCAGGAGCTTCAGGACCGGGCCGTGACGCCGCCCCCCATGGTTTTGGTTAGCCACCCGGCCGCTGCTCTGCTGGCTGCCGGGGTGCAGAACCCCGGTCAAAGCCGGTACCTGGGGCTCACCTGGGGCAGTGACATTGACCTGAGCTTTGTGGCCCCGGGAAGTATTGTCCTCCGTTGGCCTGGAATTCCGGGGAACCTTATGCTCTTCTCCGGGGGATTTTCCGCCGCCCAATGTGTCCCCTTTGGCCTGGTGGATTACAGCAAGGACCGGGACTGCTATGGACCCGGCTTGGACCTCTATCTAAAAATGGTGTCCACTGACTATCTGGGGGAAGTCTACCGCCTGGTGATGATTAAAGCCGCCGAGCGAAAGCTCCTCTCCTTTGGCTGCAGCCGGGACGTGCTCTCTCTGACCTGGCTGGGTCTGGACACTCTGGTGGAATTTCTCATCGACCCAGAAACCGGCGGGACCCTGGCCCATTTCTGCCGGGAGCCGGAAGACCGAGAGGTAGGCCTGGCTGTGGGGCGGGCTGTTTTGGACCGGGCTGCCCATCTGGTCTGCGCCAACCTGGCCGCTGTGCTCCAGTTTATTGGCGGCGGGCGGGACCCCAAAGCCCCCGTCTGCGTGGGGCTGCAGGGCACGGCATTTGCCGCCCCGCCTCTCCGCGCTGCCTTTGAGGCCCAGGTCCAGCGCTATCTGCGGGATACCTTGGGGCTTTCGATCACCCTCTGGTATGGGGAGGATATGCTGGCTGTGGGATCTGCAGCAGGCGCGCTTTACCAGGGCTGAGTTCATCCACACGAGAAAGAGAAAAAGGAGACCGTCACCATGAAAATTATCGGCATCAACGGCAGCCCAAAGGCCAAGGGGAATACCCGCCTGGCTCTGGACACCATGGGAGAGGTTTTTGCCCAGGAGGGCATCGAGTTTGAGGTTCTTCACATCGGCCACAAGCTCTCCCCTTGCTCTGGTTGCTTCCGCTGCGCAAAGACCCACACCTGCACCCTGCCCGATGACGGGCTTAACGCCATGTATGAGAAGCTGATTCAGGCAGATGGGGCTGTTTTCGCCTCCCCAGTCTATTTTGCCTCGGTCACCAGCGGCATGCGATGTTTTATGGACCGCATTGGCTGCATCGACATGAACAACGGCCGCCGGCTTCGGTTTAAGGTGGGGGTTCCTGTGGCTGTGGCCCGCCGGGCGGGCGCAGTGAACGCAGTGGACGAGCTGGTCCACTACCTGAACTACGCCCAGATGCTCATCCCCGGCTCCCTCTATTGGCCCCTGGCTTTTGGCAACACCCCCGGCCAGGTGGCCCAGGACGCAGAGGGAATCCAAACCCTTCAGGTTTTGGCCCAGAGCATGGCCTATGTTATGAAGGTCATGGCGGCCGGCGCGGAGCAGGTTCCCGTGCCCCAGCTTCCCAAAAAGGTCTATACCAACTTTATTCGCTGAAGAAAGGGAGATCCTATGAACCGAAAAATTTTTCCGGCTCTGCTGATCATCGCGGTGCTGTGCGTCCTGCTCATTTTCCTGGGCTTAAAACAGGACGCCTCCTCCACCCAGGGCCCCAGCGCCCCTGAGGATGAGGGCCAGCAGCAGACCGTGATTCAGGAGCCGATTACCGCCACGCTGGCCGTCTGCGGCGATATTATGAGCCACTCCCCCCAAACCAATGATGCCTACAACGCCAGCACAGACAGCTACAGTTACCTCCCCTGCTTTCAGTATGTGAAACCCTGGATTGAAAGCGCTGACTACGCCGTGGCCAACTTTGAGACCACCCTAAATGGCCCGCCCTATTCGGGCTACCCCCAATTCTGTGCGCCGGATGCGCTGGCCTATGACGTGCAGGCCATTGGCTTTGACCTGGTGACCACCGCCAACAACCACTGCATGGACAAGGGCTATAATGGTCTTGTCCGCACCCTGGACACGCTGGACGCTGCAGGCCTGAAGCATGTTGGCACCTATCGGACCCAAGAGGAGTTCAGCGCCAACAACGGTGTGGTGGTGGCCGATGTGGGCGGAATCTCCGTGGCCTTCCTGGGCTATACTTACGGCACCAATGGCATCCCTGTGGCGGAAGACAAGGACTTCTCCCTGAATCGCTTTAACACCGATTACAAAACCGATTGCGTTACCCTAGACCAGGAAAAACTAAAACGGGAGCTGGCCTATGCCGAGAGCCTGGAGACCGATCTGATCGCGGTGATGATCCACTGGGGTATTGAGTATCAGACCACCCAGAACGACTACCAGAATCAGGTGGCCGATTTCTTGATCTCCAACGGCGCTGACCTGATCCTGGGCAGCCATTCCCACGTGCCCCAGCCCATGGGCACCCGGACGGTCACACTAGACGACGGCTCCACCCGGTCGGGCTTTGTGTGTTATTCCCTGGGAAACTTTGTCTCTAACCAGAGCCCTGCCACTGTTAAGGTGAACTACACCGATACCACTGCCATTCTAAACCTGGAGCTCACCAAAAACTTTGAGACCAACGAAACCACCGTCTCCAACGTGAACTATGTTCCCCTGCTGGTGCTCAACCGAGGCACCGGCGTGCAGGACCAGTACTTGATCCTGGATGTCAATGCCTCCATAGCAGAGTACAAGGCCGGCAATACCTCCATTGTCACCGATGCCGTCTATAAAAAGCTGGAATATGCTTTGGAGGGATGCCATACGATTTTAGGGGAGGCTTATGACACCGCGGGCACCCCGCCCACCAGCAGTGCCGCTTGAATTCCTATCCGTTTCATGGAAAAAGTCCGTTGCTTTTGCAACGGACTTTTTTTATAATAAAGGGCATATTCTTTTGGTATACTAGGGAGGACATTCTATGCTCCAGCACCCTCACATCGATCAGTGCCCTTTGTTCCAGGGGCTGTCCCCGGAGAAAAAGGACTATGCTTTGTCCTATTTCGACGCCAAAGTCAAACGCTATGAAAAAGGGCAGTTTCTCCACCGGGTCTCTTTCCCCCTCCAACGGTTTGGGTTGGTCCTGGCTGGAACCATTCAGGTCTATATGGACGACATGGATGGACACCATATTATTATGAACAACGTGGGGCCAGGAGAATCCTTTGGAGAGGCCTACTGCTTTTTGGGAACCGACGCCCCCATCTATATCTGCGCGGTCACCGAGGCAGAAGTGCTGTGGATGAGCCCGGCTCGGATCAAAGCCCCTTCCCCTCCCTTTCAAGCCATGGACTGGGAACTCTCCAACCGGTTTATCTCTGCCCTAGCCGCCCGGACCCTTAGCATGAACCAGCGGATTCAAATTCTCTCCCAGGGCACACTGCGCAGGAAACTGATTACCTTTCTCTCTCAGTATGCCACCACCCAGGGGGACACCTTCACCATCCCCTTTGACCGGGCCAGCATGGCAACTTTTTTGGGGGTTGACCGCAGCTCCCTATCCAGGGAGCTATCCAAACTGCGCCAAGAGGGAATTTTGGACTTTCACCGCAATCAATTCCGCATCCTGAACGCCCCTCAATTTCCCCGGTCACAGAGGGAGGAGAAGTAGCGATAATAGGGCATCAGTTCTTCAAAGGCCTCTAGCAGCTCTTCTACCAGGTCCCGGCTGTAAAGCAGATCGTCTATCTGCCGGCTGCAAGTGATGTCTAGGCTCTTTCGGTTGTACCACTGGTCCAGAGGCGGCTGGGGATTTCCCTTGGGGCGCTTATACTCCTCAGCAGCCAGCTGAAAGCGGGTTTGCTTTTGAAAGGCTTTGGCCAGCTTTAGCATTTCTTTGGGGTTTTCGTCCACCGCCTCCCGAAACCGGGCCATGGTAGCCGGACGGGCATCGTAGATCCCCAGGCCGTAGGCATAGCCGGCAGGATAGATCTCAAACCAAAAAACGGGCCGCTCCGCCCAGTTCTCACCGGACATCCGCAGTGAGAACCAAAGATGGCTCTTGTAAGGCCCCCGGCCGTAAAGCCGGCGGGCATCCCGGTAAATCCGGCTCACCCGCATCATCAGGGGGAGCTCTTCATGGGCAGCGGAAAAGCGCTCATAGACCTCCTGGGCCAGCTGGCGCATGGGCGTTTGGACATAGTCTAGGAATTCCTGCTTATGCGCCTCGAACCAGGGGCGTTCATTGTTAAAGCGGATTCCCCAGAGAAAGTCGTTGGCCTGCTGTGAAAATCCTTGAAACATGTTCCTTCATCCTCTCTTTTGTTCTTAAAACAGTTTGTTGCTGTGTGGACATCCCTTCCCACTGCAAAGTCATGGTGTCCTTACTTCCTTTTCTTCCCTGTAATTTGGGAACAGTTTTGAGGGAACCCCCGCAGAAACCTGTCAAAATGCTGAAAAAATCTTTTGGAATCTCGGTTTTTTCCCGTGTTTCGGTTTCCATCCCTCTGCTGGCCTGTTTTTGTGGTCAAAATATGGTAACAC
>DBEYYM010000127.1:0-10110 GCA_048184675.1 Evtepia sp.
AAACTTTGGAGGATATCGGTTTATTTTGAAGCATGATCATTAAATAATCATGCCCGTTTTTCAGGATAATTCCAAATTGAGGTAGCACATTTGAACAATGAGAAATTGGTACTATTGATTTTCGATCATTACAAACCTAGCCGGGCCAGTCAACGGCAAGATGAACGGCTTTTACAGAGCTGTCCCCCACAGTCTCGCCCGGTTTTGCAGTTAGCCAAACAAGGGGCGACAGCGCTTGCTGTCGCCCCTTGCGATTTCTTTGTCCTGTGCCAAACTCACAGGTTTTTCACAAACAGCGCCCGGATGGCGTTGAGAACGGCCAGAACCATCACACCCACATCAGCGAAGATGGCCAGCCACATGTTGGCGATACCCAGGGCGCCCAACACCAGGCAGATTCCCTTGACCCCCAGGGCAAAGACGATGTTTTGGTAGACAATTCCCAGGCACTTGCGGGAAATACGAATAGCCTTGGCGATCTTCAGCGGATCGTCATCCATGAGGACCACGTCGGCGGCCTCGATGGCAGCGTCGGACCCCATGGCCCCCATGGCAATGCCGATGTCTGCCCGGGAGAGGACGGGGGCATCGTTGATGCCGTCGCCCACAAAGGCCAGCTTTTTCTTGGGGGACTTAGCGGCCAGCATCTCCTCCACCTTGGCCACTTTGTCAGCGGGCAGCAGCTGGCTGTGCACTTGGTCCACCCCCAGCTCTCCAGCTACCTGCCGGGCCACGGCCTCGGTGTCGCCGGTAAGCATCACCGTCTGCTCCACTCCCGCCTTTTTCAGGGCGGCCATAGCCTCCTTGGCCGTGGGCTTAATAACGTCGGCAATGAGGATGTGGCCGGCATAGGTCCCGTCCACAGCCAGGTGGATGACGGTGCCCACCTGGTGACAGGGGGCAAACGTCACGCCCTCCCGGACCATGAGTTTGTCGTTGCCGGCGGCCACCCGGTGGCCGTCCACCTGGGCCAGGACACCGTGGCCGGAGATCTCCTGGATCTCCCCCACCCGGCTCCGGTCCAGCTCCTTGCCATAGGCCCGCTGGAGGCTTTTGCTGATGGGGTGGGAAGAGGCGCTCTCGGCCAGAGCGGCGTACTCCAGCAGCTCCTGTTCCCCCATGGAGGCGTGGTGGATGCCCACCACTTCAAAGACCCCCTGGGTCAGGGTCCCGGTTTTATCAAAAACCACATAGCCCGTCTGGGACAGGGTTTCCAGATAATTGGACCCCTTCACCAGCACGCCCGCTTTGCTGGCCCCGCCGATGCCGGCGAAAAAGCTCAGGGGAATGCTAATGACCAGAGCGCAGGGGCAGCTGATGACCAGGAAGGTCAGGGCCCGGTAGATCCAGTCTCCCCAGGCCGGGGCCAAGCCCATCCCCAGCATCCGCACCAGAGGCGGCAGGATGGCCAGCACCAGGGCGCTGTAGCAGACGGCTGGGGTGTAAATCCGGGCAAAACGGGCGATAAAGGCCTCAGACCGGGACTTCCGGGAGCTGGCATTCTCCACCAGGTCCAGGATCTTGGACACCGTGGACTCTTCAAACTCCTTGGTGGTGCGGATTCTCAGCAGGCCTGTGAGGTTCACGCAGCCGCTGATGATCTCTTCTCCCACCTGGATTTCCCGGGGCAGGCTCTCGCCGGTCAGGGCGCTGGTGTTCAGGGTGGAGGTCCCCTCCACCACAATGCCGTCCAGGGGGACCTTTTCCCCAGGCTGCACCAGGATAACAGTGCCAATTTCTACCTCGTCCGGGTCCACCTGAATCACCCGGCCGTCCTCCTCCACATTGGCATAATCCGGGCGGATGTCCATGAGCTCGCTGATGTTCCGGCGGCTCTTGCCCACGGCATAGCTTTGGAACCACTCGCCGATCTGGTAAAAGAGCATAACGCCGATGGCCTCGGTGTAGTCTCCCTCTCCCACCAGGGCCACGGCGATGGCCCCCAGGGTGGCCACAGCCATAAGGAAGCATTCGTCAAAGGGCTGGCGGTTTTGAATGCCCTTGCCTGCCTTGCGCAGGATATCATAACCGATGATCAGGTAGGGCACCATGTAGGCCACAAACCGGAGCACACCTGTCAGGGGCATAAAGTGTAGGCCAATCATCAGCGCCGCCGCCAGCAGGATCCGGTAAAGCATAACTTGTTGTTTTTTATTCATTGTCTCACCCTCCTCTTGTGCTCCGGTTGGAATTGCCCTCCCACCGGGGGTGCCGATGGGAGGGCAATTTCCAAAACGGAAACGGTGTATTTACAGGAAGATCTCGCAGTCATCCTCCACCTTTTTGCAGTTTTCCCGAACCTGAACCATGACGGCGCCGGGGTCCTGCCCCTCTTCAAACTCCACCTTCATTTTCAGGGTCATAAAATTCACCACGGCCTCTTTGACGCCGGGGGTTTTGTTGGCAGCGTCTTCCATCTTGTTGGCGCAGTTGGCGCAATCCACATCGATTTTATAAGTCTTTTTCATAGGGATCTCTCCTTCTTATCTCGTTCTATTTACAATTGAACACTTATTCAACTGTTATGTCCCAATCATAGCACCCTTTCCCCAAAAGTCAACGGCTTTTCCCCCGGTCCTTCCATTTGGAGGCAAAGGATTTCCAAATGGAGCAAAGAGGGCAAAAAACGTTCCCTTGTATGGTCTCCCTCTTTGTGATAAAATAGTCAAACTGATCCAAGAGGAGGGCTGCGCCATGAAAGATGATTGGATCCAGGCCATTGAACAAAACCTCACCGCCATCCCCCAGGGCCACCTGGCCGAGGGAACCCATCTTCACAGAGACCCCCATTGGACAGGCCGGGGCCGGGTGGAAACCTTCCCTTTGTTCCCCGGCGTGGTTCTCTCCCACCTGTGCTTCCAGGGAGAAGAGTTTTCCCACCATCACGACGCCCAAAGCGCCGCCCTGGAAATTACCCACTGCCGCCGGGGTCGGGTGGGGTGGGCCATGAAAGAGGGGCTGACCCTCTATTTAGGGCCCGGCGATCTCTCCCTCCATCCCATGGACTGCTGCGCCCATTCCACCCTTCGCTTCCCCCTAAATTACTATGAAGGGTTTTCCATTTCTTTGGACCCAGAGGCCCTGGCAGCCCACTTGCCGCCGGCCCTGGCCCAAAGCGGTTTTGTGCCTCAGCAGCTTCTCCAGGCCTTCTGCCCCCAGGGCCGTCCCGCCACCCTCACCGCCCGGGCAGAGCTGGATCACATTTTTCTCCCCCTCTATGACCTGCCAGAGGGACTTCGCCTGTCTTACTACACCCTGAAGGTCCAGGAGCTCCTCCTCTATCTCTCCCAGCTGGAACCCCCGGGAGAGAAACCTTCCAACCAGTATCTGTCCCAGCAGGTGGAGACCATTCGCACCATTCACGACCAGCTCATGGCCCACCCGAGCCAGAGAATCACCATCGAGGCCCTGGCCAAGGAGCACCACATGAACACCTCCACCCTGAAAGCCGTCTTCAAGGCGGTCTATGGCCAGCCCATCGCCGCTCACATGAAGCACCACCGGATGCAGCAGGCCGCTCGCCTGCTGCGGGAGACCGACTGGAGCGTGGGGGACATCGCCCAGCAGGTTGGGTATGAGAACCAGAGCAAATTTTCTAAAGTATTTCGAGAAACCTTTCAAGTGCTTCCCACCGTGTACCGGAAGCAGCAGACATAAAGGGAACCCAGAGGACAGCTTTTCTCTTGCAAGGGGCTGTCCTCGTTTTTCTTGGGGCGCACACTCCAAACCCCTGCCTTGACCCCACGTCTCCCGCATAGTATAATTTGAATATCTCACCGGGCACCCCCGGAAAGGAACAGGAGGCGACCCTTATTATGCAGGCCACCATACTTTGGCCCCTTTTGCTGCAAGTGATTTTGATCGCCCTCAACGCCGTCTTCGCCTGCGCGGAAATCGCCGTCATTTCCACAAACGACAACAAGCTGGCCCAGCTGGTCTCCCAGGGAGATAAACGGGCCCTCCGCTTGGCCCGGCTCACCAGCCGCCCGGCGCAGTTTTTGGCCACCATCCAAATCGCCATCACGCTGTCGGGTTTTCTGGGCAGCGCCTTTGCCGCAGATAACTTTTCTGACCGGCTGGCAGCGCTCCTGGTTCGGGCCGGCGTGCCCCTGTCAGAGGCCACCCTAGACACCATCTCCGTGGTCCTCATCACCCTACTGCTGTCCTACTTCACCTTGGTTTTCGGAGAGCTCGTCCCCAAGCGCCTGGCCATGAAAAAGTCGGAGGCCTTGGCCCTGGGCCTGTCTGCTTTAATCTCCACCATCTCCACCCTCTTTGCCCCGGTGGTAGCCATTCTCACCGCCTCGACCAACGGCGTCCTCCGCCTGCTGGGCATCGACCCCAATGCCGACGAGGAAGAGGTCAGCGAAGAGGAAATCAAGATGATGGTGGACCGCGGCAGCCAAAAAGGGGTTTTCGATTCGGCCACCAAAGAGTTCATCCAAAATGTCTTCGAGTTTGACGACCGCACCGTTGGTGAGTTTGCCACCCACCGCACAGAGCTGGACCTGCTCTGGACCCACCAGACTGTGGCCGACTGGAAGCAGATTCTGTTGGACACCCGCCACACTCGCTACCCCGTCTGCGACGGCTCGGTGGACCGGGTCATCGGCATTTTAGATGCCCGGGATTTTTTCCGGTTCCAGGACGGAACCCTCCAGGAGGTTCTGGAAGGCGCTGTAAAGCCCGCCTTCTTTGTTCCCGAAACCGTCAAAGCAGACGTCCTCTTCCAGCAGATGAAGCGCCGCCGCACCTACTACGCCGTGGTTTTGGACGAACACGGCGGCATGCTGGGCGTGGTCACCATCCGAGACTTGCTGGAACAGTTGGTGGGGGAAATTCAGCAAGAGGGCGAGCGGCCCGAGATCGAGGCCTTGGAGGGCGGCATCTGGCGCATCCAGGGCTCTGCCCCCCTGGACGACGTGGCCCGAACCCTGGGGATTTCCCTTCCTCTGGAGGAGTATGAGACCTTCGCCGGTTATGTCTTTGGCCTCTACGGCTCCATCCCCCAGGACGGACGGAGGGTCTCTCTGCAAACCGACCGTCTTCAGATCCAAATGACCAACATCCAGCAGCACCGGCTGGAAGAGGCTCTGGTTACCCTCCTTCCTCCGCCGGAACAAGGTCCTTGACTTCTCCCCCGCCCTATGGTATCTTTACTCTTGTCATTCCTCAAAGTGTGTAGAATTTTCATTTTTCTACACACTTTGCTTCCGTTTGGCCCGGTTTTCCGGTGGTTTTTCCGCACCAAAGCCTCCACAATTTTAGAATGGAGGTTTTTTCATGTCATTGGACCAAAACGCCTATCTGGGTCAGGAGAAACCGGGAAAACTCCTGCGCGCTTTTTCCGTCCCCTGCATTCTCTCCCTGCTGGTCAGCTCTCTATACAACATTGTGGATCAGGTTTTCATCGGCAACAGTGAGCTGGGTTACCTGGGCAACGCCGCCACAGGGGTGGTTTTTCCCATTCTGATGATTGCCCTGGCCTTTTCCTGGTGTGTGGGGGATGGCTCCGCCGCCTATCTGAGCCTCTGCCAGGGCAGAGGGGACACCCAAAGCGCCCACCGCTGCGTGGGCACCGGCATCACCGTTATCTTTGTCTCTGGTCTGGTGCTCATGGCTGCGGGCCTCATCTGGCGGGAGCCTTTGCTCCGCCTGTTTGGGGCCTCCGATGCCACCATTTCCATGGCAATGGAGTATTTTACCTTGCTCCTCTATGTCCTCCCCCTCTACATGCTCTCCAACTCCACCAACGGGAGCATCCGGGCTGACGGGAACCCCAAATACGCCATGCTGGCCACCATCGCCGGGGCAGCGGTCAACATTGTTCTGGACCCTATTTTCATCTTCGGCCTCCATTGGGGGATCAAGGGGGCCGCCTGGGCCACCATTATTGGGCAGCTGGTCTCCTTCTTTCTCAACGTTTTTTACTTCCGCCGCCCCAAAACCTTCCGTCTGGAACGGGCCAGTTTCCGGCCCCATTGGAAGGTCTTTTGGGGGGCTGTTCAGCTGGGGCTATCCACCTTCATTACCCAGATTTCCATTGTTGTGGTCTCCCTGGTGTGCAACATCATGCTGTTCCAGTACGGCACCCTGTCGGTTTATGGGCCAGATATCCCCATCTCCGTCATCAGCATTGAGACCAAGGTTTTTACCATCGTCATCAATCTCGTCGTGGGGGTGGTGCTGGGGGGCCAGCCCATCCTGGGCTATAACTACGGCGCCCGGCAATATGACCGGGTTCGGAAAACCTACCAGCTCATTCTCTGGACCACCCTGGCTGTCGGCGTGGCCTCCACCCTGCTCTTTGAGCTCTGCCCCCAGGTGATCATCGGCATCTTCGGCCAGGGCGACCCCCTGTACTGGGAATTTGCCACCATGACCTTCCGTATTTTCCTGTCTTTGGTCACCTTCACCTGTTTTATCAAAATGACCTCCATCTTCTTCCAGGCCGTGGGCGCCCCGGTGAAGGCCACCGCTGCCTCTCTCATCCGGGATCTGGTGTGCTTTGTTCCCCTTTCTATGGTTCTCCCCCGGCACTTTGGAATTAAAGGCGTCCTCTTCGCCGCTCCGGCTGCCGACCTCATTGCCATGGTGGTGGCCACCGCCCTCACCGTGGGCTTTTTCCGGCAGCTGAAAGAGCAGGAGGCCCAACCCCAGGCCCCTGAGGAGGCTCTCCCCGGAATCCGCCCCTCTCACCCCGGCCCCATCATCACCATTGCCCGCCAGCACGGCACCGCCGGCAAGGGCATCGGCCGCCAGGTGGCCCAGGCCTTGGGCGTAGCCTGCTACGATAAGGAGCTGGCCGCCTTGGCCGCCCAGGAAAGCGGCTTCCACCGGGCCTTTCTGTCTGAGCTGGACACCGCCGAGGAAGCCCGCCTCCACGAGCTTTATCTAAGCACCACCGTGGTCCACCACGGCATCCAGGCCCAGGCGGAGATCATCCGCAAGATTGCACAGGCCGGTTCCTGCGTCATCGTGGGCCGGGCCGCCGACTATGTGCTCCGGGACCAGGAAAATGTGGTCTCCATTTTCCTCCACGCCCCGGCCGGCTATCGGGTCCAAAAAATCATGGCCATGTACGGGGACAATGCCGCCCAGGCTGCCGAGCACATGAAGCGCTCTGACGCCGCACGAGGGGCCTATTACAAGCGCATCTCCGGCAACGCCTGGGAAGATGCCCGGAACTACACCCTCTGCCTGGACGCCTCCCAAGGGGTTGAGGCCACCGCCCAGGCCATTCTAGCCTATCTCCAACTGCACAAATCATAACGGCAAACGCCCGATGCAGCACCACGCTGCACCGGGCGTTTTTTATGATCCCTCTGCCTGGCAAAGGGTGCTGGAATCCCCTTTGGGGGGCAACGTCCTCCTAAGGATCAGGGTGTAGCCCACAACGATCACCAGCTGAATCAGGCACAGGACCATGCGCCGCTGCACCGTCAGCCCAGTTTCGTTGGCAAAGGTACTGACCCCATCAATGGCGGCATGGGTGATGATGCAGGGCAGCAAGCTGCCGCCCCGATCAAAGATGGTCACAAACAGGAACCCCACGGCAATGGCCCCAACCACCTGGCAGAGATTCGCCACCAGCTCCACGCCACTGCCATCGACCAGGTGAAGCAAATGCCCCAATCCAAAGGTAACGCTGGAAAGAATCACCGCCAGCTTCCTGCTGTCTTTGGCAATGGCCTGAAAGAGGAATCCCCGGAACAGCACTTCCTCCACAAAGCCAACACACAGCATGTAGCACAGATAGCACAGCCCATCCAGCAAGGGGAAATTGACCGCCACCCCATTCCAGAGATTATGGGAGGCGAGGACAACCAACGGAAGGTACCAAAGAAATCCTCGGGCAGGGACGGCTGTTTTGCAAAGCCCATACCGTTTTTGCAGTCCGTTTTGGGTGATCCAAAACAGCAGAACCACCGTAAACACCACATTAAAAGCTGCATGGGCCACGCTCTCCACGCCAAGCCAGCCATTGATCGGGTTGGCCACAGACTGCGCCACACAATAAAGGATAATCCAGAAGAGCGCAAAGGCCAGTTCACTTTTTTCATATAACTTTTTCATGGGTTTTCCTCCTGCGCCGCCAACACAGCCCCCCGATAGGCCCGCTCCAAATGGGAGGCCACGAGGGCCTCGTCATAGTCCAGCCCATTGTTGGCAAGGATGCTGGCATACCCATGGGCAAACAGGGCAATGGTTAAAAAGACCTGCTTCGTCCTCTCGGCATCCATCCCTAGCGCCCCCTCCATGGCAGCCAGCACGGGTTTCAGTTCCTTAGAGTCGACCATCTCCAGCAGGCTGTTTTCCACGGCATACCCAGATTGGAACAGGAACCGGAACAAGTGGGGCTCCTCCATGGCAAAGCGAATGTAGTTGAGCCCGATGCCAAGCATCCTCCCTTCCCGGGGCTGGAGGCCCGACATCAAATACGCTGTGTGGAACCAGTCGGTCTTGGCATACACAGCCTGTTTCAGCGCTCGAATTGTGGCAAAGTGGTACATGACAGGCTGGGTAGAGCACCCCAGCTTTTGGGAAACGGTACGCGCGTTTACATTTTCTGCCCCCTCTGCTCTGGTCACTGCAAAGGCGGCCTCGACCACCATCTCCCTTGTGATCTTGGCTCTTGGCATGATGGACACCCCCAAATTATAACGCGAGTTATATAACTTGAATTATAATTATACCTGTCCCTTTTGTCAACCACCTGCCCGGAGGGTTTGCCCCCCTTTCCCCATGGCGGCGTCCCCTTCTCCCCCTCGTTTTTCTCTTGCAGAGAGCGGAAAGCCATGGTAAAATAATGTGTTACATCATGTATCCCACTCAGAGGAGGACGATCCTTTGTCTCAATACGAATCCGAAATCAAAAGAAGAAGAACCTTTGCCATCATTTCCCACCCTGACGCCGGTAAGACCACCCTGACGGAAAAGTTCCTGCTTTACGGCGGAGCCATCGCCCAGGCCGGTCAGGTCAAGGGGAAAAAGAACTCCCGGGCCGCCGTGTCCGACTGGATGGAAATCGAAAAGCAGCGCGGCATCTCCGTGACCTCTTCCGTGCTCCAGTTCCAGTATGAGGGGTTCTGCATCAACATTCTGGACACCCCCGGCCACCAGGACTTCTCGGAAGACACCTACCGCACCCTCATGGCCGCCGACTCCGCCGTCATGGTCATCGACGGGGCCAAGGGCGTGGAGGCCCAGACCCGGAAGCTCTTTAAGGTCTGCGTCATGCGGGATATCCCCATTTTCACCTTCATCAACAAGATGGACCGGGAGGCCCGGGATCCCTTCGAGCTCTGCGAAGAGATCGAAAAGGAGCTGGGCATCGATACTTACCCCGTCAACTGGCCCATCGGCTCCGGCAAAGACTTTCTGGGGGTCTATGACCGGAACAAAAAGGAGATCATCCACTTCTCCTCCAACACCAACGCCAAAAAATCCGGCACCACCCAAATCGACCTGGATGACCCCGTGCTGGTGGACATGCTGGGCCAGTCCCAGCGGGACCAGCTCATCGAGGACATCGAGCTGCTGGACGGCGCCTCCTGTGACTTTGACTTAGAGCGGGTCCGTCACGGCAAGCTCTCCCCGGTGTTCTTCGGCTCGGCTCTCACCACCTTCGGCGTGGAACCCTTCCTGGAGGACTTTCTGCGCATGACCACCTCTCCCCTGCCCCGGCACAGCACCCTGGGGGAGATCGACGCCATGGAGGACTTCTTCTCTGCCTTCGTCTTCAAAATCCAGGCCAACATGAACAAGGCCCACCGGGACCGGATCGCCTTTATGCGGGTGTGCTCCGGCCGGTTCGATGCAGATAAGGAAGTCTATCACATCCAGGGCAAGAAAAAGCTCCGCCTCTCCCGCCCCCAGCAGCTGATGGCCGCCGAGCGGGAGATCATCGAGGAGGCCTACGCCGGGGACATCATCGGCGTCTTTGACCCGGGCATCTTCTCCATCGGTGACACCCTCTGCTCCCCCGGCAAGAAGTTCCGCTTTGACCCCATCCCCACCTTTGCCCCCGAGCACTTCGCCCGGGTGCGGCCGGTGGACACCATGAAGCGCAAGCAGTTCCTCAAGGGGGCCGAGCAGATCGCCCTGGAG
>DBEYYM010000128.1:0-6355 GCA_048184675.1 Evtepia sp.
GATGCTAGTGCTGACTCAGAAGTCCGCCAGATCCCGGAAATTGCTCTCCCCCCCCAGGGGATGGAGTCCCGAAAGCAAATTAAAGCCCAGCGCACAGGGCAGAGACAGCACCAACAGCAGAATGCAGTTTATCAGGCAATCTTTCTTCCTGCTCCAGCCAAAAAGGTCCATGCAGCAGGAGAGGATGTTCTCAAAAACCCCCAACACAGTGGATAAGGCGGCAAAGGTCATAAACACAAAGAACAGAGCCCCCCACAGGTTCCCCATGGGCATGTGGTTGAAAACATTGGGCAAGGTTACAAAGATCAAACTGGGACCAGCCCCCACCTCCACGTTATAGTTAAAGCAGGCAGGAAAAATAATCAGGCCAGACACCAGGGCCACAAAAGTATCCAAAAGGGCAACATGGATGGACTCGCCCAGCAGCGCGTGTTTCTGATCAATATAGCTGCCAAAGATGGCCATGCCGCCCATGCCAAGGCTCAGGGTAAAGAATGCCTGGGTCATGGCCCCCAAGATCACGTTGCCAATGCCTGCTTCCTGCATCTTGCCCAGGTCCGGTTTCAGGTAGAAGGATAGTCCCTCTTTGGCCCCATCCATGGTAAAGCTATGGATAGCCAGCACCACCATAATGGCCAGCAGCGCCAGCATCATGTACTTGGTCACCCGCTCCAGGCCTCCTTGGAGGCTGAAGGAACAAATGAAGAAGCCCAAAACCACCACCAAGGCCATAAAGGCCACCATACCAACAGGGTCTGCGCAGATCTGCTGGTAAGCCTGGCCCACCTGCTCTGCCGTCAGGCCATCAAACCTTCCCTGGGCCGTTCTTAAGAAATACTGAACCATCCAGCCGGCCACGCTGGTGTAAAACATCATCAGCAGATAGTTGCCTGCCATGGCAACATAGCCGTGAATGTGCCACTTGCTCCCCTTAGGGGCCAGGGCGTGGTAAATTCTCACCGGGCTTTTCTGGCTGGCCCGTCCCAGAGAAAACTCGATGGTCATCACAGGAATCCCCATAATGGCCAGGAAAAACAGATAGAGCAGCACAAAGGCGCCGCCGCCATTCTGTCCCACCATATACGGGAACTTCCACACATTGCCGATCCCGATGGCGCAGCCTGCGCTGAGCAGGATGAACCCAAGGCGGCTGCCTAACTGTTCTCTTTGCATATATTTGCTCTCCCATCCTTCTTTCTTTTGTCGCTTTAATGCTGCAAATCGTTTGTGATTGCCATTGATTTTACACGACATCCCACAAAATTGCAACAGTTTGTCATATAAATAACCAAAATATTGACTTTTATTAGATTTCTATCATGCAAGCCAAAGGTTTTCCTTATGATAAAACGAGGAGCAGACAGCATCTGCTCCTCGTCGGTTCTGTGCGCTTTATGAATGCGCCTGTTCTTAGGCAAAATAGGTCACAAGGCCAATGATTAAAATGGCAAGGATAATGACCGGCAGCACATAGGTCATATAGCCCCGCATCCAGTTTTTTACCTTCAGGCCACGGCCGGCGTTGGCTTCCGCCATAAAACGCTTCCAACCCCAACCCCGTTTGCCCACAGCAAACAGCACAAAAATCAGGGAACCCACCGGAAGGATCAGGTTACTGACCAAGAAGTCCTCCAGGTCGAGGAAGTTGCTGCTGCCGCCCAGGGGATGGATCCCGGAAAGGACATTGAAGCCCAGTGCACAGGGCAGAGATAGAATCAGCAGCAAGACCCCATTGATGAAGCAGGCCTTTTTTCGGCTCCAGCCAAAAAGGTCCATGCAGCAGGAGAGGATATTCTCAAAAACTGCCAGCACAGTAGATAGGGCGGCAAAGGTCATAAACACAAAGAACAAAGCCCCCCACAGGTTCCCCATAGACATGTGGTTAAAGACATTGGGCAACGTCACAAAGATCAAGCTGGGGCCAGCCCCCACCTCCACGTTATAGGTAAAGCAGGCGGGAAAAATAATCAGGCCGGACACCAGGGCCACAAAGGTATCTAAAATGGCCACATTCACAGACTCGCCCAGCAGGCTTCGCTCTTTCCCAATGTAGCTGCCAAAGATGGCCATGGCGCCAATGCCAAGGCTCAGGGTGAAGAATGCCTGGGTCATGGCCCCTACCACAACACGGAGGATTCCGATCTCCTGCATCTTCCCCAGGTCAGGCTTCAAGTAGAAAGACAAGCCCTCCTTGGCCCCATCCATGGTAAAGCTATTCACGGCCAGGATCACCATAATAATCAGCAGCGCAATCATCATATACTTGGTTACCCGCTCCAGGCCCTTTTGCAGGCCAAAGGAGCAGACAAAAAAGCCCAAAACCACAACCAGGGCCATGAAACCAACCATGGTCCCAGGGTTGGCGCAGACCGCCTCAAACGCCTCGCCCACCTGCTGGGCAGACAGGCCCTCAAATTTGCCGGAGGCCAGGGCCAAAAAATACTGGATCATCCAGCCAGCCACGCTGGTGTAAAACATCATCAGCAGGTAGTTCCCCGCCATCGCCACATAGCCATGATAATGCCACTTGCTTCCCTTGGGCTCCAGCTGCTGATAGAGCCGAACTGGGCTTTTCTGGCTGGCCCGCCCCAGGGAAAACTCAATGGTCATCACAGGGATCCCCAGAATGATGAGGAAAAACAGATAGAGCAGCACAAACACACCGCCGCCGTTTTGGCCCACCATATATGGGAATTTCCAGACATTCCCGATGCCAATGGCGCAGCCCGCACTCAGCAAGATAAAGCCGAGGCGACTGCCTAAACGTTCTCTTTGCATAATTTCTTTCTCCCATAGTTCTTTCTTCGCTGCCTTGTGCAGCGGCTTCGATTGTACTACATTTCGTCAATCATTTCAACTATTTATAATATTTTCCTCACCATAGCATCATCTTTTACTTCTTCTTAAAAACGCCCCTGCCGAGAATGCCCCTGTGCCATAAAGCAACACACAAAAATTTGATCGGCACTGTCTGCAAACATGATATCCTTAATCCACGGAACAGGGTAAGAAAGCGGAACTTATAGGAGAGAAAAAGCATGAAGTATAGAGGGACGTATTTCACCAGATCTGAAAAGGCTGTCTGCCCAAATACATAAAATTGCCGCATGGGCTGATGAACATCCAGAGTGCAAAAATGGGACACGGGATTTTCATTTTGACGAGACACTGCACAAAGATGGATTCTATTATCATTTCACAAGATACCCTATGGAGAAGTTTGCGAGAAAAAATGGATATCTTGACGTTTTGATTCTCGGCTGCAATATTGATTATTTAACCTGCAAGGCCAAACAAGCGGTTCTATATAGGAACAATACACTTGCGACCGGAGGAGACAAATGCGATTACTGGATTGTGGGAAACAAGATTGAAAATCCTGCGCGAGATTTTTTATCGCTTCCGTTTTTTAGATAGCCAAGGGGCGACAGCATTTCTTGCTGTCGCCCCTTGCTACTTCTTTACCCTGCCGCAAATTGTCAAAGGCGTCACAGGCCCAGGTATCTTTGCAATAGATGTTCTTTTTCTCAGATCTCTATCTAGCTAAGGCGCCGGCGCTGTTCCGGTCATTCCCTCTCAAGTGGTCCTTCCCCGCGAATGGCCCACCGCATCTTTGTGGAGCGTGCCCGGGGATTTTGGAAGCACTCCTGGGCGGAGGGGCGGATAACCTCTTTTGCCACGTCCGCATAAACTCCCTGACGGAACAAGGCTTGGAAAGATTTCTTCACCAACCGATCCTCCCCAGAGTGGAAGGTAAGCACAGCCACCTTTCCCCCGGGTTTCAGAACCCCAGGCAGCTTTTCCAAAAAGCTATACAGCACCTCAAACTCACTGTTTACATCAATCCGCAGCGCCTGAAAGGTTCGCTGGCAGGCTTTTTTCACGGCCTCTTTCTTCTCCTTAGCCGGCAGAAAACTCAGGGCCTCCTTCACCGTCTCTGCCAGCTGGCGGGTGGTATCAATGGGGCGTCTCTTTCTCAGCCGCTGCCGAATGGCCTTGGCGATCTGCTCGGCATAGGGTTCATCGGCATTTTCTACCAGCATGGCCGCCAGCTCCTCCCGGTCCAGTTCCTTAAGACGCTGGGCAGCGGGAATCCCTGCAGTGGGGTCCAGGCGCAAATCCAGGGGGCCATCCTGCTTAAAGGTAAATCCTCGTTCCGGATTATCAATTTGCATGGAGGAAACCCCCAAATCTGCCAGGACAAAATCAAACTGAACTCCAGGCGCCACCTGGTCCAGCTGTGCAAAATTCATCCGGCGGATGGTGAGGATCTCCGGTCCATAGCCCGCTTCGGCCAGCCGGATTCGGGTTTTTTCTGACTCGATCGGGTCCACATCTGTGGCATACAGATGGCCCTGGCCTTGGAGCTGCTCCAGCATTCTTCTGCTGTGACCGCCATAGCCCAGGGTAGCATCCAAGCCAATCTGCCCGGGCTGGATATCTAGAAAGGCTAAAATCTCCTCCACGCAAATGGGAATGTGCATCCCAGCGGGGGTTTTGCCGCTCTGGATGATCTTTTCTACCTCTTTCTGGTATTTTTCCGGGTTCAGCTCTTTGTATTTCTCCCGATAATTCCGGGGGTGGGTTCCTTTGTAACGCACACGGCGCTTATGTTCCTGTTCCATGGAGATCCACTCCTTTCGCGTCCCATTGTACCGTGGATTTCTCTTTGTTACAAGCCCTGATCGGTTGATTTTCTATTGACAACCTCTCTTTCCCCGTGTAAGATAAAAACACCAATGGGGGAGCTGCAACGGCAGCTGAGAGGAAACAATGGTTTCGACCCTGTGGCGAAAGCCACACACCTGATTCGGATAATGCCGACGGAGGGAATTTGTTTATGCGACCATAAACGGCTATCTGTTCGTCATACGTGCAGATAGCCGTTATTTTATGGGAATTGTGAGCCAGAGATGGGCCACATCACCCCAAAATAGCCGCAGCTATTTTAGGAACCAGAAAGGACGTGGAGCATGAGAGACTATGCTACCCAGATGGAGGCTGCCAAAAAGGGCATCATCACCCCAGAGATGAAAACCGTAGCAGAAAAAGAGTATACTGACCCGGAAAACATCCGCCAGCTGGTGGCCTTGGGCCAGATCGCCATCCCCGCCAACATCAACCACAAATCCCTCTGTGCCGAGGGCATTGGCAAAGGGCTACGCACCAAGATCAACGTCAATCTCGGCATTTCAGGCGACGCCAACAACTATGAGGCCGAGATGGACAAAGTCCGCATGGCGCTGAAGTTTGGCGCCGAGGCCATCATGGACCTATCCAACTATGGCAAAACCAACACCTTCCGCCGGCAGCTGATCGACATGTCCCCAGCTATGATCGGCACCGTGCCCATGTACGACGCCATCGGCTATCTGGAAAAGGATCTGCTGGAGATCTCCGCCCAGGATTTTCTCAAGGTGGTCCGTGCCCACGCCGAAGAAGGGGTGGACTTTATGACCATCCACGCCGGCATCAACCGCCGCTCTGTGGAAGCCTTTAAGCGGGACAAGCGAAAGATGAACATTGTCTCCCGGGGTGGCTCCCTCCTTTTTGCCTGGATGGAAATGACGGGCAACGAAAATCCCTTCTATGAGTATTATGACCAAGTGCTGGATATCCTGCGGGAGTATGACGTGACCATCAGCCTGGGGGATGCCCTGCGCCCCGGCTGTATTGACGACAGCACCGACGCCGGCCAGATCTGCGAACTCATTGAGCTGGGCGCTCTGGCCCAGCGCGCCTGGGACAAGGACGTGCAGGTGATGATCGAAGGACCAGGTCACATGGCCATGAATGAGATTGCCGCCAACATGCGCCTGGAAAAGCGGCTCTGCCACGAGGCTCCCTTCTATGTTTTAGGTCCTCTGGTCACCGATATTTTCCCCGGCTACGATCACATCACTTCCGCCATCGGCGGCGCCATCGCTGCGGCCAGTGGAGCGGATTTTCTGTGTTACGTAACCCCGGCAGAGCACCTCCGCCTCCCAGACGCTGCCGACGTGAAGGAGGGCATTATCGCCTCCCGTATTGCCGCCCATGCAGCGGACATCGCCAAAGGCGTCCCCCATGCCCGCGACCTGGACAACAGAATGGCAGAGGCCCGGCACAAAGTAGACTGGGAAGAGATGTTCCAAATCGCCGTGGACCCCGACAAGGCCCGGGCATATTTTGAAAGCACCCCACCTGCTGACCGCCACACTTGCTCTATGTGCGGAAAAATGTGTGCTGTCCGCACCACTAACCTGATTTTGGAAGGCAAAAAAGTGGAGTTTTGTTCAGAAAAATAACCTGGTCTAGGCAAATGGATCTAGGAACAAAATCATCCCCAACGCAAAAAATGCGTTGGGGATGATTT
>DBEYYM010000129.1:0-2887 GCA_048184675.1 Evtepia sp.
GCTTAAGGACGACTTCCCCGACTCCAACATCGTAGCCATCGACTATGACCCCGGCGCCACCAAAATTAACCAGGAAAACCGGATTAAGCTCATGCTAGCCAATGCCAAGCGCATCGCCGCGGAGGAAAAAAAGGTTCCCCATCAATCCGCCCTCTCTTCCTGACATATTTTTTATTAAGGCCGCGGCTGTTTTGTGACAGCCGCGGCCTTTTCGCGTTGATTCCCATTTATTTTCTCCTGCATCTAATTTTATTTGTTTTTTATTGCACTGAATCGTTGATTATTTCCTAAAATGGTTTATAATAAAGGCAGATTACAAAAAGGAGGTTTTTTCTATGCCGAGAAAACCGAAGGGAATCACAAAGCCCATCGCCAAAACGGCTGCCCGGATGTCTCGGAAGGCCGCTTTGACCCCGTCCCAGCTGGAAAAGCTGGATGCTTACTGGCGCGCCTCCAACTATCTGGCCGCTTGCCAGCTGTACCTTCTGGACAACCCGCTGCTGAAGCAGCCCCTTCAGCCTGAGCACATTAAGAAAAAGATTGTCGGCCACTGGGGCACCGTCCCCGGTCAGAACTTCATTTATACACATCTGAACCGGATCATCACCAAGTACGACCTGGATATGATCTACCTCTCCGGCCCCGGTCACGGGGGCAACGCCATGGTGGCCCACACCTATATGGAGGGAACCTACAGCGAGGTCTATCCCAACATCAGCCAGGATCTGGAGGGCTTAAAGAAGCTCTTTAAGCAGTTCTCCTTCCCCGGCGGTATCCCCAGCCACGTGGCCCCCGAAACTCCCGGCTCCATCCACGAGGGCGGCGAGCTGGGCTACTCCCTGGCCCACGCCTTCGGCGCTGTGCTGGATAACCCCGATCTCATCGCCGCCTGCGTAGTGGGCGACGGCGAAGCCGAGACCGGCCCCTTGGCCACCGCCTGGCACTCCAATAAGTTCCTGAACCCCATCGGAGACGGCGCTGTGCTGCCCATCCTCCATCTGAACGGGTTTAAGATCCACAACCCCACCATCTTCTCCCGTCTGTCCCACAGCGAGCTGGAGAGCTTCTTCCGGGGCTGCGGCTGGGAGCCCCGCTTCGTAGAGGGGGACGATCCCAAGCAGATGCACCAGACCATGGCCTCCGCTCTGGACTGGGCCGTGCGGGAGATCAAGCGCATCCAGGCCAACGCCCGGACCACCGGAGACGACAGCCGTCCCGTCTGGCCTATGATCGTCCTGCGCTCCCCCAAGGGCTGGACCGGTCCCAAGGAAGTGGACGGCAACACCATCGAGGGCTCCTTCCGGGCCCACCAGGTGCCCATTGACATGTCCCAGCCCCACCACCTGAAGCTGCTGGAGGACTGGCTGCGCAGCTACAAACCCGAAGAACTCTTCACCGACGACGGCAAGCTCATTCCCGAGCTCCAGGCTCTGGCCCCCAAGGGGGACCGGCGCATGGGCGCCAATCCCCACGCCAACGGCGGCAAGCTCCTGCGGGAGCTGAAGCTTCCCGACTTTAGAAACTATGGCATCGACGTCCCCTCCCCCGGCGCGGTGGAGGCCCAGGACATGCTGGTGCTGGGTTCCTTTGTCCGGGACGTCATCGTGGAAAACGAAAGCACCAAAAACTTCCGGGTCTTTGGCCCCGACGAGAGCAAGTCCAACCGCCTGACCCCCATGTTCGAGGCCACCACCCGGGTTTGGAACGCCGACAGCGCCGAAGGAGACGAATACCTGGGCCGCTCCGGCCGGGTTATGGACTCCATGCTTTCTGAGCACATGTGCGAGGGCTGGCTGGAAGGCTACCTGCTCACCGGCCGCCACGGCTTCTTCAACAGTTACGAGGCCTTTATCCGCATCGTGGACTCCATGTTTGCCCAGCACGCCAAGTGGCTCAAGACCTGCAATGAGCTGCCCTGGCGGCAGGATATCGCCTCTTTGAACTATATCCTCTCCTCCAACGTTTGGCAGCAGGACCACAACGGCTTCACCCATCAGGACCCCGGCTTCCTGGACCACGTGGCCAACAAAAAGGCCGACGTAGTGCGGATGTACCTGCCCCCCGATGCCAACTGCCTGCTCTCCTGCTTTAATCACTGCATCTCCAGCCGGAACTATGTGAACGTGCTGGTAACCTCCAAGCATCCCCGTCCTCAGTGGCTGACCATGGAGCAGGCCGTGAAGCACTGCACCCAGGGTATCGGCATCTGGCAGTGGGCTTCCAGCGACCAAGGTGAAGAGCCCGACATCGTTCTAGCCTGCTGCGGCGACACCCCCACTCTGGAGACCCTGGCCACTGTCACCATCCTCCGCCATTACTTCCCCGACCTGAAGGTCCGGGTGGTCAACGTGGTGGACCTGATGCGCTTGCAGTCCAGCTCCCAGCATCCCCACGGCCTCAGCGACCAGCAATATGACATGCTCTTCACCAAGGATAAGCCCATCCTCTTCACCTTCCACGGCTATCCCTCGCTCATTCACGAGCTGACCTACCGCCGGAAGAACAAGAACCTCCACGTGCGGGGTTATATCGAAGAGGGCACCATCACCACCCCCTTCGACATGCGCGTGCTGAACAACCTGGACCGGTATCACCTGACCATGGATGTCATTAACCTGCTGCCTGAGAAGCTGGGAACCAAGGGCGCCTTCCTCATCCAGCAGCTCCAGGATAAGCTGGTGGAGCACAAGCAGTATATTGCCGAGTATGGCCAGGATCTGCCCGAAATTCGGAACTGGACCTGGAACAACGGCAACGGAAACTACGAAGCTTAAGCAAGACCCCCATCATAGAATCGCCCCCCTGCCAGTTGGCAGGGGGGTGTTTTTCGCCCGCAAACCGACGGCCTCTCCGGGAAAAAAGGGGGTTTCTCACTCTCTTTTGTGAA
>DBEYYM010000130.1:0-12830 GCA_048184675.1 Evtepia sp.
CCTTAAGCGGCGGCCAGCAGCAGCGTATCGCCATCGCCCGCGCCATTGTAAACGAGCCAAAGGTCCTGCTTCTGGACGAGCCCTTAGGCGCTCTGGACCTGAAACTCCGTCAGGACATGCAGTACGAGCTGATCCGCCTGAAAAATGAACTGGGTATCACCTTCATCTATGTCACCCACGACCAGGAGGAGGCCCTGTCCATGTCCGACACGGTGGTGGTCATGTCCGAGGGCAAGATCCACCAGATCGGCACCCCCATCGACATTTACAACGAACCCCAAAACGCCTTCGTGGCCGACTTTATCGGCGAGAGCAACATCCTCGACGGCCTGATGCTGGAGGACTACAAGGTCTCCTTCTCCGGCCAGACCTTCCAATGTCTGGACAAGGACTTTGGCAAAAACGTCCCCGTGGACGTGGTGGTCCGGCCGGAAGACGTGGACATTGTCCCCCTGGAGCAGGGGCAGCTGACTGGGGTGGTCACCTCGGTCACCTTCATGGGCGTCCACTATGAGATCATTGTGGACGTGGGGGGCTTTAAGTGGATGATTCAGACCACAGACTTTGTGGATGTGGACGAACACATCGGCATCCAGCTGGAGCCCGACGCCATCCATATTATGAAAAAGTCGGAATACTCCGACCTGTACGGGGACTACTCCTCCTTCTCCAATGAGCTGGAGGAGCTCTCCGAGGTCAGTGAGGAGGAAGACCCATGAGAGAACGCGTTACCCGGGATCAGCGGCGGATCCTCCGGGCCGACCACCTGGCCCTGGGGCCCTATACCCTTTGGGCCGCCCTGTTCATCCTGGTCCCCCTGGTCTTCGTGGCCTATTACGCCTTTACCGACACGAACTTTCAGTTCACCCTGGAAAACATCCAGCGGTTCTTCACCGCCACCTCCAGCGTTTTTCAGGCGGACGGCTCCTCGGTGGAGGTGCGGACCTATCTGCTCATCTTCTGGCGCTCCCTCAAGCTGGCAGTGATCTCCACGGTGATCTGCCTGGTGCTGGCCTATCCCCTGGCCTATATCATGGCCCGGGCCGAGCCCAAGGTGCAGAAGACCTTTATGACCATCGTTATGATCCCCATGTGGATGAACTTCCTCATCCGCACCTACGCCTGGATGACCATCCTCCAGGACAAGGGCATTTTGAATCACTTTTTCTCCCTGCTCCACCTGCCGGGGGTCCATATCATCGGCACCGAGGCCGCCGTGGTCATCGGCATGGTCTATGACTACATCCCCTATATGATCCTGCCCCTGTACTCCATCATGGCCAAGATGGACGTGAAGCTTCTGGAAGCCGCCCGGGACCTGGGCTGCAACGGCCTGGGGGTTCTGCGCCGGGTGGTGTGGCCCCTGAGCCTGCCTGGGGTGATCTCTGGGGTCACCATGGTGCTGATCCCCTCGGTGAGCACCTTCTACATCTCCCAAAAGCTGGGCGACGGCAAGATCATGCTCATTGGCGACGTGATTGAGGGCCAGTATGTGGCCAACAACCTCCACTTTGCCGCCGCCATTGCCTTTGTCCTTATGGTCCTGCTGCTGGTGTGCATGGCGGCCATGCGAAAACTGGCCGGGCGCCACGTGGAAGGAGGTCTGTAAGCCATGAGACCCATTGCAAAAGTCTATACCGCCATCATCTTCCTCTTCCTCTTCGCCCCCATCGCCATTTTGCTGGTGTTCTCTTTTAACAGCGGCAACAGCCTGTCGGTGCTGTCGGGCTTCTCCCTATACTGGTACAAAGAGCTCTTCCACGACGCCAACACCCTGGGAGCCCTGCGAAACACCCTGGTGCTGGCCCTGTGCGCGGCGGTGATCTCCACCGTGATGGGCACCGCCGCCGCCGTGGGGATCAATAAGCTCCGCAACCGGTACATGCGGGCGGCCATGAACACCGTGACCAACCTGCCCATGATGAACCCCGAGATCATCACCGGCATCTCCCTTATGCTGATGTTCGTCTTCGCCGGCCGGCTGATGGGCCTGGCCACCAGCCTGAATTTCGGCACCATCCTCATCGCCCACATCACCTTTTGCCTGCCCTATGTGATCCTCCAGGTGCTGCCCAAGCTGCGCCAGATGGACAAGGCCCTCCCCGAGGCCGCCATGGACCTGGGCTGCACCCCCATGCGGGCCTTTCTGAAGGTAGAGCTGCCGGAGATCCTGCCCGGCGTGCTCACGGGCATGATTATGGCCTTTACCCTGTCTCTGGACGACTTTGTCATCAGCTACTTCACCTCGGGCAACGGCTTTGAGACCCTGCCCATCCGCATCTACAACATGACCAAGAAGACCGTGACCCCCAAGATGTACGCCCTGGCCACCATCATCTTCTTTGTGATCCTGGCCCTGCTGCTGGCCACGAACCTGATGGACGACAGTGCCGCCCGGGAGCGGAAGGCCCAGCGCAAGGGGAAGAAAGCGCACGCCCTCTCCGACCGGGGGAAAAAGACCCTGGCCGGCTCGGTGCTGGGGGCAGCCGCCGTCCTGATCCTGGTGGTCTCGGTCTTCGGTGGAGGCCGCACCCTGGAGCTCAATGTCTACAACTGGGGCGAGTACATCTCCGACGGCTCTGACGGCTCCCTGGACACCATCAAGGCCTTTGAGACCTGGTATGAGGAGACCTATGGCCAAAAGGTGAAGGTCAACTACTCCACCTTCTCCAGCAACGAGGACATGTATGCCAAGCTGAAAAGCGGGGCCGTCAGCTATGACGTGGTCATCCCCTCGGACTACATGATCGCCCGGCTGGCCGCCGAGGACATGCTCCTCCCCCTGAACTTTGACAGCATCCCCAATTACCAGTACATCGAGCCCCAGTTCCGGGGCCTGTACTACGACCCCGACAACCAATACTCCATCCCCTATACCTACGGCGTGGTGGGCATCCTCTACGACGCCAACCAGGTGGACGAGGCCGACACCGGCAGCTGGGACCTGATGTGGAACCCCAAATACGCCGGGAAGATCCTCCAGTTTAACAACTCCCGGGACGCCTTCGGCACCGCCATGTACGCCCTGGGCCTGGACGTGAACACCACCGACACCGCCCAGTGGGACCAGGCCCTCCAGTCTCTGCTGGAGCAGCGCCCCCTGGTGAAGGCCTATGTGATGGACGAAATCTTCAACGCCATGGAGTCCGGCGAGGCCGCCATCGGCGCCTACTACGCCGGGGACTACTTCACCATGGTGGACGCCCAGGCCGACAACGTGGACCTGCAGTTCTACTATCCCGAGCCCACCAACTACTTCGTGGACGCCATGTGCATCCCCAGCTGCTGCGCCAACCAGGAGCTGGCCGAGATCTTCCTCAACTACATGCTCAGCGAAGAGGCCGCCATTGCCAACGCCGAGTATATCTGGTATGCCAGCCCCAACTCCCTGGTCTATGACAACGAGACCTATCAGGAGGACATGGGCGAGGAAGCCATGGAGATCCTCTACCCCGACACCGAAAACTTCGCCGAGGCCTATAACCGGCAGGCCTATCGGAATCTGCCCGATGAGCTGCTGAGCTACATCAACACCCTTTGGGAAAACCTAAAGATCAACTGACCTTCCCCTCCCCCAGGGCCCCCAAACCAGGGTCCTGGGGGGACTTTTTTGTGCCGGCGGGCCTCGCCGGACCCAAAAAGACCTGCTGTCACAGACAGCAGGTCTTTTGTCTCGCTCCGGGACCTGGGGCGCGCTTTTGGGTTGGGTTCCATTTCACGGCCGTTCTTCCCCTTTCTGGGAGGGCTGGCACCAGGCCAAGCACAGCAGAAGGCCAGCCAAAACCGAAACAGCCTTGAACATCCCCTTCCACAGGAGCAGGAAAAGGATGCCAAAGGCCCGGTTCAGCCACAGGGGAACGAAGCTCCCCCAGCAGACTGACAAACCAACCAGGGGCCCATAACTCAGCACCAGCACCAGCAGGGCCAGCCCGATCCCCAAACAAAGCTTGCGGCTTCGTCCCTCCAGGACTAGGTTCCACCGCAGCCTGGCCACCGCCAGCACCGCCGCCCCCGCCAGGGTGGAGACGAGGATTTGATAGTAATAGTATATCATGTGCGGATAGAGGACACCGTAGTTCTTCATCGTCCCATTGCTCCAGGGCCCGATCTTCCAGCAGGCCGCCCACAGGACCAGCACCAGCAAGGCCAGCCCCACGGTCCCCGCCACCTGGCGGCGGCTGGGGCGATGGCGGGGCTGGGGACCGTACAGCAGACCCGTCACGTCTGTCTCCAGCGCCCCGGCGATGGCCTCCAGCTGCTCCAGGTCGGGGTTGGAGGCGGCGCGCTCCCAGCTGGACACCGTCTGCCGGGTCACATACAATTTCTCCGCCAGCTGCTCCTGGGTCAGGCCCTGGGCCACCCGGCGTTTCTTGATGTTGGTACCGATCTTCACGGCTGGGCCGCCTCCCTTCCCTTCGGTGCTTCGCCCTCTGGGTCGGGGCGGAAGACCAGAAAGGCGCAGGCCCCAAACACCATGCCCATGAGGGGCCAAGTGATCTTACGGTAGGTGTGCAAAAAGAACCTGCCGAAAAGCTGGGCCAGCCATTGGGGCCCCCCTGCCCTTCCTACCCCAAGGATGCAAACCGGCCCCAGGACCAAAAGGGCCAGCAGCACCAGCCCCACCGCCAGGCAGATCCGGCGGTCCCGTTTTTTCAGGGCGAGCCCCTGCCAAGGGTCCAGCAGCGCCAGAACCGTCACGCCGCCGATGGCGCTCAGGAGGGCGTCATAGTAGTAGTGATAGTAATAGAGGTAGTAGAACAGGTAGGTCTTTGTCAGGGATTCGACCCAGGGCTCCAGCCACGAGTTGGCCACCCACAAAACCAGCAGCAGGATCAGCCCGGCCACCCCCACCACTTGCCGCCGTCTGAAACGGCTGGGCTTTTGTGGGCCGTAGAGGAGGGTCATCATGTCCACCCCCAAGGCTCCGGCGATGGCCTCCAGCTGCTCCAGGTCGGGGTTGGAGGCCGAGCGCTCCCAACTGGAGACGGTCTGCCGGGTGATGTACAGTTTCTTCGCCAACTGCTCTTGGGTCAGGCCTTGGGCCGTGCGGCATTTCTTGATGTTGGTGCCGATTTTCATGGGGATCACCTCCATATCCATGGTACCATAGGGCACAAAAAAAGTCACGCAAAGAGTCTTTGCGTGACTTTTTTGCCCTCTTTTATCCAAACAAACTGATCTGGCTGGTCTCCGGCAGGGCCCCCAGGGCCCCGGCGGCCCGGAGCTGCTCCACGTGGGTTTTGGAGACCTTGGGGCAGGCGGCCAGCAGCTCCTCCTGGGAGATGAAGTGCCGGCCGGCCCGGTTTTCCACAATGGAGATGGCCGCCGTCTCCCCCAGGCCGGGGATGGCGGTGAAGGGGGGCAGGAGAGTCCCCCTCTCCGCGTCCATGAGAAACTTGGTGGCGTCGGAGCGGTACAGGTCGATGTGGTCAAACTGGAAGCCCCGCAGGTAAAACTCGTAGCAGACTTCCAGGGTCACCAGCATTTCTTCCTCCACGGCGGCGGCGTTGTCCTTGGCCTCGATCTCCTTCATCTTCTGGCGGCAGACCTCCATGCCCTGGCACATGCAGGTGGCGTCCAGGGCCTTGGCCCGGATGGAGAAGTAGGCCGCGTAAAAGGCCAGGGGCCGGTGGACCTTGAACCAGGCGATGCGGAAGGCCATCATCACGTAGGCCACGGCGTGGGCCTTGGGGAAGAGGTAGCCGATTTTGGCCAGGGAGTCGATGTACCAGTCGGGCACGTTGGCCGCGTGCATGGCGTCCTCCCAGCCCTCTTGAAAGCCCCCCTTTTTCACCTTGCCCTTTCGCACGGCCTCCATGATGTCGAAGGCGGTTTTGGGCTCCACCCCCTGCTCCATCAGGTAGAGCATGATGTCATCCCGGCAGCCCACGGTGGAGTCAACGGTGGCGGTGCCGGAGACGATGAGATCCCGGGCGTTGCCCAGCCACACGTCGGTGCCGTGGGAGAAGCCGGAGAGACGGATGAGGGTGTTAAACCGCTCCGGCTGGGTGTCGCAGAGCATTTGGCGGGTGAACTTGGTGTTAAACTCCGGCACGGCCACGGCCCCTGTGGGGCCCAGCACCGGGTCCTCCTCATAGCCCAGGGGGGCGGAGTTGGTGAAGATGGTCATGGTGTCCTTGTCGTCCAGGGGGATCTCCTGGGCGTTGACCCCGGTTAGGTCCTCCATCATGCGGATCATGGTGGGGTCGTCGTGGCCCAGCATGTCCAGCTTGAGGAGGTTATCCTCCATCTTGTGGTAGTCGAAGTGGGTGGTGATGATATCGGTGCCCGTGTCGTCGGCAGGGTGCTGGACGGGGCAGAAATCGTAGATCTCGTGGTCCTGGGGGATGACCACCATGCCCCCGGGGTGCTGGCCGGTGGTCCGGCGGACCCCAGTGCAGCCCATGGCCAGGCGGTTTTCCTCGGCCTTGGTCACCTGAAGGCCCCGGGCGTCCAGGTATTTTTTCACATAGCCGTAGGCGGTCTTTTCCGCCACGGTGCCGATGGTGCCCGCCCGGAAGACGTGGCTCTCCCCGAAGAGCTCAAAGGTGTATTTGTGGGCGTTGGCCTGGTACTCCCCGGAGAAGTTCAGGTCGATATCGGGGACCTTTTTGCCGCCGTAGCCCAGGAAGGTCTCAAAGGGGATGTTGAAGCCGTCCTTCACATACTTGGCGCCGCAGACGGGGCAGACCCCATCGGGCATGTCCGCGCCGCAGCCGTAGCCCTCCCCGGCGGCAAAGTCCGCGTGCTTGCACTGGGGGCAGCGGTAGTGGGGGGGCAGGGAGTTCACCTCGGTGATCCCAGACAGGAAGGCCACAATGGAGGAGCCCACCGACCCCCGGGAGCCCACCAGGTAGCCGTGCTCCAGGGAGTTCTGCACCAGCTTTTGGGCGGACATGTAGATGACGTCGTACTTGCGCTCGATGATGCCGGGCAGCTCCAGCTCGATGCGGTCCTTGACGATCTGGGGGGGATCCTCCCCGTAAAGCTCGTGGGCCTTGTTCCAGACCAGGTTATACAGCTCCTCGGCGGAGTTTTCCAGCTTGGGGGCGAAGAGGCCGTCGGGCAGGGGCTTCACGTCGTCGCACCAGGAGGCCACCAGCTGGGTGTTGGTGACCACCACCTCGTAGGCCTTTTCCTCCCCCAGGTAGGCAAACTCCTCCAGCATCTCCTCCGTGGTGCGGAAGTAGAGGGGGTTGGGGGCATCGGCGTCGTCAAAGCCCTTGGTGTCCAGCAGGACGTGGCGGTAGGCCTCGTCCTCGGGGTCCAGGAAGTGGACGTCCCCGGTGGCGCAGACGGGCTTGCCCAGGGTCTCCCCCAGGCGGACCACGGTGCGGTTCCATTCCCGGATCTGCTCCCAGTCCTTGGCGATGGTCTTGCCGTTTTTGTCCGGCCGGACCATGAAGCCGTTGTTGGACAGGGGCTGGATCTCCAGGTAGTCGTACCAGGAGGCGATGCGGCAGAGCTCCTCCCAGTCCTTGCCCCGGACGATGGCCTGGTAGAGCTCCCCGGCCTCGCAAGCCGAGCCCAGGATGAGGCCCTCCCGGTTTTGGTTAATTTCGCTCTTGGGCATGATGGGGAAGCGCTTAAAGTAGTTCAGGTGGGCCAGGGAGATGAGCTTGTACAGGTTCCGCAGGCCCGTCTGGTTTTTGGCCAGGACGATGAGGTGCTTGGGCATCCGCTTGGCCTTGCCCAGGGAGCTGGTTTTGGACAGGGCGGGGTTCACCTGCTGGAGGGTGTTCACCCCCCGGTCCCGGAGCATCTGGATGAAGGGCACCAGCATGTAGCCCACCATGGCCGCGTCGTCTGAGGCCCGGTGGTGGTTGAAGTCGGGCAGGTTCAGGTGGCGGCAGACGATGTCCAGCTTGTATTTCCCCAGCTCGGGCAGCAGGTTTTGGGCCAGGGGGAGGGTGTCCAGAAAGGTGGGGGTGAAGTCGATGCCAAACCTCTCGCAGCCGGCCCGGATGAAGCCGATGTCAAACTCGGCGTTGTGGGCGGCCAAGGGGCGGCCGTCCACAAAGGCCAGGAAGGCCCGGATGGCCTCCTCCTGGCTGGGGGCCCCCACCAGCATGTCGTCGGTGATGCCCGTCAGCTGGATGATGTTGGGGGCCAGGCGGCGCTGGGGATCCACGAAGGTCTGGAAGCGCTCCTTCACCTCCCCCTTCTCCAGGACCACGGCGCCGATCTCGGTGATGACGTCCCCCTCCTTGCTCAGGCCGGTGGTCTCCAGGTCGAAGCAGACGATGGCGCCGTCCAGGTCCTGGTCCTGGGGGCCCCGGACGGTAAGGCGCTCGTCCACGTCGTTCACATAATAGGCCTCGGTGCCCAGGAGGACTTTACACTTACCCTTGCCGGCGCTCCAGGCGTCGGGGAAGGACTGGGCCACCCCGTGGTCGGTGATGGCAATGGCCGGGTGGCCCCAGGCGATGGCCCGCTTCACAGCCTCCTTGGTGTCGGTGAGGGCGTCCATCAGGGACATTTTGGTGTGGAGGTGGAGCTCCACCCGCTTTTCCGGGGCGTTGTCCTTTTTCACGGGCTTCTCGGCGGTCTCGATGATGAGGGGTTCTAGGACCATGTCGTTGTCAAAGCGGTTCAGGTTCAGCCGGCCGGAGATCTTCAGGTGCATCCCCACCTTGACCCCCTCTACAATGGGGGTGCCCTCATCCCCGGGCATGAACTTGCTCACCCGGATGGAGCTGGTGTAGTCGGTGATGTCGAAGCTCACCACCCAGGCGTTGCGCTTTTTCAGCTCCCGGTGCTCCACGGCGAAGACGTCCCCCTCCACCACCACCACGCCCATGTCCAGCTCCAGGGTGTTCATGGGCCGGGGGACCTTTTTGATCTGGCGGGTGCCGAAGATCCGCTTGGCGGAGAAGCCTTGGGCCTCCTTCTTGGCGGCCATGGCCTGTTTCATGGCCTGCTGGCGGAGGGCTTCGGTCTGGCGGAAGAGGCGCTCCTGCTCCGACAGAGGCTCCTCCGTCGGGGCAGAGGGCGCTGCCAGCGCCCCGGCGGGCTCCGGCGCAGGAGCGGGCTCCGTCACAGGCGCTGCGGCAGCCGGGACAGGCTGCGGGGCCGCCGCTTCCACGGGGGGCAGTTCCTCCTCCGGGGGCGGGGCATCCTGGTCGCCGGGGGGCGGCGGAAGGGCCTCCTCCTGGGCCTGCTGGGCGCAGGAGGGATGGAAGGTGATGCCCGCCAGGCTGTAAACCTGGGCCAGCTCCCGGGCTACCTGCTCCAGCAGGGCGGGGGCCGGGAGGCTGTCGCAGAGCAGCTGGGCCTCAATGGTGCGGTTATGGCTGTCCAGCACCGCGCCGGTGACCAGCCAGCCCTGGATCTGCCGGGCTAGGGCGGGGGCGGGGTGGTACTGGGAAAACATATCAAAGAAAGGGAGGTGTTTTTCTGGCATGGTGGTGAATCCTTTCTCTTTTCTTGCTTGCGGGAAGGGGGCGGGGCGGGTGAGGCCCTGGCACGGGGTGGGCCGGCCCGGAGGGCCGGGAACTGGCGGTGGTCGCAGGCCTGCGGCGTGGAGTGCCGTACCCTATGGCTGGGGGGCCGGCCCTTCGGGCCGGGTACGAGAAGTGGTCGCAGGCCTGCAACGTGGGGGGGCTTGCCCTTTGGGGTTGGGGTCGGCCCCAGGGCCGGTACGGGGTGTTGGCGCACACTGCGCCGGTGTTTGCCCTCGCCGGGCGGGCAGCCTACCCGGCTGGGGCCCCATTTCTTTCGAAGAAATGGGGGAAAGAAGACCAGGGGGAAGGAGTTTCCTCCCCCCTGGACCCCTCTTCTCTAGTGGATGTAATCCTTCGGGCTGTACCATGAGTTGGTAGCAGGCCTGCGGCCCAAGCGCGGCAGGTGGGAAGCGTGCGCGCCTGCCGGCTCGGCGCGCAGGGGTTGTGGGTGTAGCACTTCGGGAAGGGCGTGGGTGCGTCTTTCCTTACGTTGTGAAATCTAAGGGGGTTGCTTTCTTTCGATGCAAGGTATTGGTGGGTAGAGAATTATCTTTTCGGCTTTCACCGTAGCAGTCTTTCAAACCACCTACCCCTTGCGCTGCACGCCACCCATTCGATTTTCGAGAAGAAGCATGGTTACACGGGGGGAACAAACTTCCACGATCGAAAAAATGAGCGAGCGACAGCCAGCGGCCCATAAAAATCCCCGGGGTCCAGGGGCCGCAGCCCCTGGTGCTCTTTCCCCCATTTCTCCAGAGAAATGGGGCCCCAGCCGGGTAGGCTGCCCGCCCGGCGATGAGCGCCCGCAGGCGCCATGGAAGCGAGCAACCGGGCGCAGCCCGGCTCTTAGCGAGTCCCAGGGCACCCAGCGGTGCGGTTCGCACCACAGAAGGTACCCGGCCCCCAGGGCTGGATCCCCCAGTGACAGGGCAAGCCCCCCAACGTGGCAGGGCTCCCCCACTCAAGGCAGCTCCCCAATGAGCGCCATCAATTCCTCCAACAGCGCCTCCTGAGGCACCTGCTTCACCACTTCCCCCCGGCGGAAGAGAATCCCCTTCCCATTCCCCCCGGCAATGCCCACGTCGGCGGCGGCCGCCTCGCCGGGGCCGTTCACCGGGCAGCCCATCACCGCCACGGTGATGGGCTTGGTCACGGTCTTCAGCCGCTCCTCCACGGCCTGGGCCAGGGGAATCAGGTCGATCTTGGTCCGCCCGCAGGTGGGGCAGGCGATGAGGTCGGGCCCCTCCCGCCGCAGACCGATGGCCTTGAGAATGTCCCGGGCGGCGTAAATTTCCTCCACCGGGTCGGCGGTGAGGGTCACCCGCAGGGTATCTCCGATGCCCAGGGCCAAGAGGCCCCCGATGCCGGCAGCGGATTTCAGGGTGCCCATCCGGGTGGTGCCCGCCTCGGTGACCCCCAGGTGGAGGGGGTAGTTTGACTGCTGGTGCATGAGGGTATAGGCCCCCATGGTGATGGGCACCGAGGAGGACTTCAGGGACACGCAGATATCGTCAAAATCATAGCGGTTGAGCAGGGCGATGTGGCCGAAGGCGGAGTCCACCAGGGCCTGGGGGGTCACCCCGCCGTGCTTGGCCAGCAGGGGTTTTTCCAGAGAGCCCCCGTTGACCCCAATGCGGATGGGGATGTTTTTCCGAGCACAGGCCTGGGCTACCGCTTTCACCCGGTCCGCCCCGCCGATGTTGCCGGGGTTGATGCGGACCTTGTCTGCCCCGGCTTCGATGCACTCCAGGGCCAGCTTGTAGTCAAAGTGAATGTCCACCACCAGGGGCAGGTCGATCTGCTCCTTGATCTTCCCCACGGCCTTGGCCGCTGCCATATTGGGGATGGCCACCCGGACGATCTGGCACCCGGCGGCGGCCAGGCGGCGAATTTGGGCCACGGTGGCCTCCACGTCCTGGGTGGGGGTGTTGGTCATGGACTGAATGGAGACGGGAGCGCCTCCGCCCACAGGGAGGCCGCCCACGGTAATCTGTTTTGTCATGTTAAGTCACCAGCTTCCAGATATCGCTGAAGGTGACGGCCACCATCAGCAGGATCAGCAGGAAAAAGCCCACGGCATGGATCCAGGCCTCGTATTTGGCGTCCAGTTTCTTGCCGCAGAAGAAAAACCAGGCCTCTCCCACCAGCAGCATCAGGATTCGTCCCCCGTCCAGGGCGGGCAGGGGGAGCAGGTTCATAATGGCCAGGTTTACGGCGATGAGGGCGATGATATACACCACATTCTGCAGCCCGGCGGCAACGCTGCCCCCTTGGCTGCCCGCCTCACCCAGGTAGGAGACGATGCCCACCGGGCCCGACATATCCCCCAGGCCCACCTGGCCGGAGACCAGCATCCCCAGGCTGGACCACACCGCCCGGGCGAAATACCCGCAGGTGTGCCAGCTTTGGGACAGCGTCCCCAGAAAGGTGGCCTCCTCCATGGTGAAGTAGAGGCCGTACTTGGTGACGGTCACACCGTCTTCCGTGTACTCCCGGGGGGCCAGGGGGAAGTCCTCCAGGACGATCTTTTCCCCGTTGCGCTGGATGACCAGATCCATGCTCCCATCGCCGGCGGCGGCGTTGAGCTGGGTGGACACATCAGAGTAGACCCCGATCCGGTGGCCGTTGATGGAGAGGATCCGGTCCCCTTCCATCAGGCCCTCCTCCCCGGCGTAGGGGAAGCCGTCTGCAAAGCCGCTGATGACGGGCACGGCGTAGCCACCCACAGCGGCAAAGAGGATGGCCACCAGCACAAAGCCCGCCACGAAGTTCATAAAGGCCCCGGCGGCCAGGATGATGAGCTTCCGCCAGGGGGCCTTTCGGGAGAAGGCCCGGGGGTTGTCGCTCTCCCCGTCCTCCCCTTCCATGGCGCAGTAGCCCCCCACAGGGAAGACCCGGAGGGAATACTTGGTCTCCCCCTTTTGGCGGGAGAAGATGGCCGGGCCCATGCCGATGGAGAATTCGTTGACCTGGACGTCCAGCTTTTTGGCGGTGATGAAGTGGCCCCACTCGTGGACAGCGATGAGGACGCCGAAGAGGAGGATGCCGATGATGATATAGAGCAAATTGTTCACCTCAAAATTTGGGAAATGGGGTGGTCGCGGCCTTGCCATGTGGGGGGGCCGTGTCCGTGCCCTATTGCTGGGTGGGCCGGCCCTGGGGGCCGGGGACGGGAGGTGGTCGCGGCCCTGCCACGTGGGGCGTGCCATACCCTGCGGCTGGGTGATCCGGCCCTGCGGGCCGGGAACCGGCCATGGCGCACACTGCGCCGTGGTATGCCCTCGCCGGGCGGGCAGCCTACCCGGCTGGGGCCCCATTTCTTTCGAAGAAATGGGGGAAAGAAGACCAGGGGGAAGGAGTTTCCTCCCCCCTGGACCCCTCTTCTCT